>NZ_CP013128.1:0-65382 GCF_001484045.1 Mycoplasma sp. (ex Biomphalaria glabrata)
AAAATTCAACCTCAGCATTTGTGTCAAGTTTTAGGAACCCATATGGAAGGGCCGTTTTTAAATCCTATTAAAAAAGGTGCTCATAATGAAGATTACATGGTGAAGGCATCAAAAGATGTTCTGAATAATTATATTGCTGCATCAGATAATACTTTAATTATGATGACATACGCGCCTGAATTAACAGATTTTAGTTTTACAAATTACCTAACTTTTAATCAAATAATTCCAGCTGTTGCTCATTCCAACGCTACGTGCGAACAAATTCTAAAACATGCAGATCACGGACTAAAAACAGTCACACATTTATTCAATGGTTCAAGTGCCGTTGATCACCGTAACCCTGGAATTCCAGTGGCAGCATTTTTAAATGATGAAATTGATTGTGGATTAATTCCTGATGGTTTACATGTAGATAAAGAAGTAATTAAATTAATTTACAAGATAAAAACTGCAAATCACATTATGTTAGTAACCGATTGTACACCATCCACTGGTATGCCAGATGGTATTTATCAAATTGGAAGTCTAGATGTCGAATTAAAAGGTGAAAAGGCAGTTATTAAAGGGACTAATACTTTGGCAGCAAGTGCAATTTTATTTAACACTTGCTGCCAAAGAATGAAAAAATTTACAAATTGTTCATTTTCTGAAATTGCCCGTATGGCGAGTTATAACCAAGCTAAAAAATTTAATATACATAACAAGTATGGATCTATTGAACAAGGTAAAGTTGCCAATTTAACGATAACTGATGAAAATTTTAATGTTAAACATGTAATAGTTAATGGTATTCATTCATATAAAGGAGAAAAACATGATTAAAGTTTATATTTATAAAAATAAAAAAGAAGCTAGTATCTTTTGTAAAGATATTATTACAACGATAGTAAATAATAATCCAAGTGCTGTTATTGGTTTTGCCACTGGAAGCACGTTTGTTGATACTTATGCTAGCATTATTAATGACTTTAATAAAAATAAAACGGATTGAAGTAATGTTAAAACTTTTAATTTGGATGAATATTTAAATGCAAAAAAAGATTCACCATTTGGTTATCGCTATTTTATGGATGAACAATTATTTTCACATATTAATTTACAAGAAAAAAATATTCATTTTCCAAATTCAATTAATACATCTAGTGATGATTTAAAAAAATATGATGCACAAATATTTGATGCCCATTTAAATTTACAATTACTAGGTGTAGGAAGAAATGGACATATTGCATTTAATGAACCAGGGACAAGAATAGATTCAACTACGCATATTGTAGATTTAGCCAAATCAACGATCGAGGATAATGCTCGTTTATTTTTTAACGGAGATGAAGATTTAGTACCTAAAAAAGCTATTTCAATGGGAATAAGTAATATTATGTCAGCACAAAAAATCCTTTTAGCAGCATGAGGAGAATCAAAACAAGAAGCTATTAAAAAATTATTAGAAGTGGGGGAAATTACATCAAATTGCCCGGTTACTTTTTTAAAAAAACACAACGATGTTGTAGTTGTTTTAGATGAAATAGCATTTGAACTAATTAATGAAAATAATATTGATAATAAGTTAGTTGAAATTAATAAGAAATTTTAAGGTACAAGATAAAAAATATCTATAATGAGATTAGAGTTAATAAAAGGGGTATTAATGAAATCAATTTCAATTAAAAAGAATATTGCAAAACCTTTACCATCTAAAAATAATTCATCTGGTTCAAACCAATGGTTTAAAAAAGTTTTAAAAAGAGTTGAATCGTTAGGAAAAGCTTTATTATTCCCGATTGCTTCACTACCAATCGTTGCGTTATTTTTAAGAATTGGTGTTTGAATAGCATCATATGCAGGGGTTGATCCATCAGGTAACGCAGTTCATGATGCTGCATACTATATTGGAACACTTTTAAGTACACCAGCTAGTGTGGTGTTTGGTAATTTAGGAACTTTATTTGGTGTTGCTTTAGCTTTTGGTCTATCTAAAGATGGAAAAGGGGAAGCGGCATTGGCCGGTTTTGTTGGAATTTTGGCTTTTAATGCTTTAATCCAAACTGGCGACTTTTCTATTACTCAATTAATATATGGAACAGACATTCTTACTAAAGAATTTCCGACTATTAAATCAGCTTCGGTTTTAAATACTGGAGTGCTTGGGGGGATTGTAATAGGTTGTTGAACTGCGTTTTTATATAATCGTTATTCAGGTATTATTCTTCACCCATTCCTATCATTCTTTTCAGGAAGAAGATTTGTACCAATGCTTGTTTTTGTATCTACAATTTTATGAGCATTTTTCTTTTCATTATTTTGAATTTGAATCGCTAAAGCGTTTTACGAATTAGGAAATTGAATGTCATCAACAGCAACAGCTGGTGGATCTTCATCGCTTTTAATCGGTGTTGTTGCTGGATTGTATGGATTAATTAATCGAGCATTATTGCCATTCGGAATGCATAATGTTTTGAATGCCATTTTATGATTCCAAATTCCATTTAATTATAATGGTAAAACATATAATGGAGACATTAATGCTTTTGCTGCTGGTGTTCCTGGATCTGGAATGTTCCAAACAGGATTTTTCCCAGCGATGATGTTTGGTTTACCAGCTGCCGCTGCTGCGATGTTTATGTCAAGTGAAAAACCTCACCGTAAATTAGCTGGCGGGATTTTAATTTCAGCCGCAGGTGTTTCATTCTTGACTGGGGTTACTGAACCGATTGAATTTGCATTCTTGTATGTAGCGCCATTACTATATATTTTTCACGCTATCTTAACTGGTCTAACAGCTTTTATTATCGTAGCTTTAGATGTACATATTGGTTTTGGATTTAGTGCTGGTTTATTTGATTACATTATTTCGATTCCAAATTCAGTTAAATTAGATAATGGTAACTGATATTCAGGTCCTTGAATGCTATTTTTGATTGGTATACCAACAGCTGCTGCTTACTATTTCGTTTTCTCTTTTGCTATTAAAAAATGAAATTTATCAACAATCGGTAGAAATGATAACATTCCGGCAACACAAGGTACTATAACTGAAGATGTGAAAACAAAAGGTGGAGCAGAAATTTCAAAAGATGATCAAAAAGTTGCTCAATCTTTAAAAGTCATTATCGCTGGTCTTGGTGGTGAAGAAAATATTAAAAGTTTTACAAGTTGTGCTACAAGATTACGTGTTGACATTAAAGATTTCGCAAAAGTCAACCAAGCTACAATTAAAAAAGCACCTGGTGTGTTTGGAACTTCAAAAGTTGGAGATACAATCCAAGTAATTGTTGGTCCAACTGCATGAAAATATGAAGACGTTATGAAAAAGATGTTAGGATAATATCATGCCACTAATAGAAAAATATCTTAACAAAGGTGAATATTATTCATTTCATGAACACAAAGGAATTAATAGCAATTACTTTTGTAATGCTCGTGCTTTTGAGGAAATAGTGCGATACTCTCTAAAAAAAATAAATGATGTTGAACTAGTTCGCACATCAGCATCACATGGTGTTGAATGTAACATCACTAGCAATAAAGTATTTATTAGAATTCATTTACGCATTGCAAAGAATGTTTCTCTTCATGAAAAAACAATCGAAATCCAAAGACGTGTAAGTAACAAGATCTATGATATTCTAGAAATTAAGGTAAACTCAATTGACATTAAAATCCATGAATTCAAAAAATAATTTTACTAATTCAGTAAGTCGTGATGTTATTATTCACGTATTGTATCGTTTTTATTTATTAAACGTAAGTGTTGAAGAAACACTTCAATACGTTTCTGATACTTATCCAAATTTAGAAGATGATTGATTTTTTAAATTAAAACAAGCTCTTTATTCTAAACTAATGCTAGAAAGTATTATTGATAAATATTTAAATAACTGAACATTCGCTAGATTAGCTAGTATGGAGCAAGCGATTATGTTGTTTGGCGCTTACGAATTATCTTTTACCAACACTGATCCAAAGATTGTTATTAATGAAGCAATTAATTTGTCTAAAGTTTATGGTCATGATACAGCTTATCGAATGGTGAATGCTGTTTTAGATAAAATTAACAAAGACAAAATTGATCATCTTAAAAAAGAAGTGTAAGTAATTACACTTTTTTTAATTAAAAAAAGTAACTAATCAAAATAACAAATAATATAATAGACATATGAGTGAAAATATAACCGGAGTAAACAATAATACCATTTATACAGTTGAGGAATTTAACCTATGATTAAAAGAACAATTTAGTCGTGCTCCGCGATTGAGAAACGCTTCTATAAAAGGTGAAATTAGTAATTTTTCTGTTTCTAAAGAGTATGGTTATTTTTCTATTAAGGATGAAAAATCACAAATTCAAGCAAATTGTTTTAATCGTACACTAGTAAAGGAAATCGAACAAGTCGTTAAATCTGGAGCGGGAAACCAAGTAATTGTAACAGGTGAAGTTAGTATTTATGTTCCGCGCGGTTCTTATTCAATTAATGTAAAAAAAATTGATTACATAGGGAAAGGAAGTATTGAAGAACAACTAAAACAACTTCATGACAAACTAAAAAAGGAAGGGTTGTTTGACCCATTAAATAAATTAGCAATTCCAAAATTTCCCTCAAAAATTGGAATTATTACAGCCATCCAAGGCGCTGCATTACGTGATATGTGAAATACAATTAAAAGAAGATATACCTTGGTAGACGTTTACTTGTTTCCATCGCTTGTTCAAGGTGATGGAGCAAAAAACTCGATTGTTCAAAGAATAAAACAAGCAGATAGTTTTGAATTAGATGTGATTATTCTTGCACGTGGGGGAGGATCGAAAGAAGATTTGTGATCCTTTAACGAAGAGGAAGTTGTTAGAGCTGTTGCTAAGTGTAGAACACCTATCATAACTGGTGTTGGACATGAAATCGATACAACGCTTGTTGATTACGCTTCTGACTACCGTGCCGAAACTCCAACTGCGGCTGCTGAAAAAGCAACACCAGATTCATTGAATTTATTACAAGAACTTAAAACGTATAATCGAAATTTATACAATCACATCATTAAAATATATGATGTATCAAAAAAGAATTTAGCTTTAATTCAATCAAATAAACATCGCGGAATTGAAAATATTGTTTATGCAAAAAACATAATGTTTCAAGAAATAACTAAAGATTTTAGTGATTTACGAAAAAATTTTATTTTAAGCCAAAGCAATTTTTTAACTAAGAATCGAACTAATATGACTAATTACATTGGAAATTTAGTAAGAAGTAAAAAGCAATTTTTATTAAATAGTAACGAAATGAAATTATTTGCTTTTGAAAGATATTTATTACTAAAAAACCGGGAATCAAAATCATTATTTGAGAAACTTGAAAATTTGGGTCCAAAAAATATCCTAAAACGAGGATATAGTATTGTAAAAATTGATAACAAGATCATTAATAATTCATCAAACACTAAAATTGGTGACAAAATAAATATTACAATGTATCAAGGAATAGTTGAAGCTGATGTAATAAAAATAGGAGACAGAAATGAAATATAACATAATTGACATTAATAAATTAACATACGAAAAAGCTATTAAACGTTTAGAAGAAATAACAAAATACTTGAGTAACGAAGGAACTGAACTTGAGAAGGCTTTAGATTTGTACAAAGAAGGATTGGAATTATCTCATTATTGCGAAACAAAATTAACAAGCGTAGAAAAAGAATTAAAAAAAGTAAAACTTGTTGATGAACAAGGTAATTTTGAAGATTTTGACGTTTTATAAAATATGAAAAATATTAAATCATATTTTAGTTATCACCATACAAGACATGAAATTCTTGAGAAAGAAGATTTTTGAGCACGCAGAGAATGTTTAAGGTATATACATAAGAGTCGATATAACTATAAAAAATTAAGTGAAATTGTTGAAGAAATTTTTGGAGTAAAGATAAAACACGACAAAGTAATTCTTAATTTAGTAATAATCTTGAATTATCAAAAAATTAAAAAAAACGACAAATTAACAATCGAATCTAAAATAACTTTTTTTGACGAAACTATTAATGAATTAATTGATTCTAATTTAAGCAATAAAATTCATACATTAGCCAATTTTTTTGTAAATGAAGTTGACAAAAAAAATTTTACTCACGAACAAAAGGAAATATGTTTTTATATGTTTTTATATGTCTTTTTTTATTCAGATTATATCTTTAATAAAATTTATAAAAATTCAATCTTCTTTAAAAAAGAAAACGGAGGGCAAGGTTTTTATTTGCTAAATTGTTCTAATACTAAATATATTGAATTACTACAAAATTTCGAACCACCTAAGTTCAATAATTATGTAAAAACAATTAACGGATTATTTGAATATTTTATATAACTATGAAAAAAATACCACTAAAGAGAGTAGATGAACTACTTTTAGAAAAAAAATTAATTAAAGAAATTAAGGAAGCAGAAGCCTTAATTTTAGCTGGGAAAGTTCACACCGATAGTTTTAAAATTACTTTTCCTTCTGAAAAAATTAAAATTACTGAAAATCTATACGTTAAAACTAAATTAAAATCTTTTGTTTCTCGCGGTGGAGAAAAATTACAAAAAGCATTAGAACAATTTGAAATTGATTTAAACGACTTAGTTTGCTTGGATGTCGGATCGTCAACTGGCGGTTTTACTGATTGCATGTTGCAAAATGGAGCTAAGAAGGTTTATTCTGTTGATTCAGGAACTAATCAATTAGATTTATCTTTACGTAATAATTCAAAAGTTATAGTAATGGAGCAATATAATTTTAAGTTAGCTAATGCAAAAGATTTTCCTGAATTAATGGATTTTATTGCAATAGACGTTAGTTTTATTTCGTTAAAAAATATTTTTCCAAATACTAATTTATTAATAAAACAAAATGGAAGTATCGTTGCACTTGTTAAACCTCAATTTGAAGCTCCAAGTAAACTAGTGGATGGGGGATATGTTGATCAAAAATATCATGAGGAAATTTTAATTAATATTAAAAAATATGCTTTAGAAAATAATTTGAAAGTCATAAATGTAATAGAATCCCCTATTTTAGGTCAAAAGAAAAAAAATATTGAGTATTTATTTTTTATCAAAAAAGTAATGGTTAAATAAATTAGATATGAGTTTAAATAGAGTCATTATTCACATCGATGTTAATTCTTTTTTTGCATCAGTTGAAAAAGCAAATAATCCAAAATTAAGAAATAAACCTATTATTGTTGGTGGACATCCGGAATTTCCAACTAAAGGTGTTGTAGGAGCGTGCTGTTATGAAGCCAAAAAATTTGGTATCAAAGCAGCAACGCCTATGTTTCAAGCTACAAAATTATGCCCACACGCAGTTATTATTTGCCCAAATCATCATGAATATAGCACTACAGCTATTAAGTTCTTCAATTATTTAAGGAAAAATTACACTGAAGCATTAGAGGTTTTTTCGATTGATGAGTGCTATCTTGACGTTACTAATATTTGAAAAAAATATGGTTCTGTTCAAACTCTTGCCTATGATATTCAAAAAAATGTTTTAAGAGATTTATGTTTGCCATGCAGCATTGGCGTCTCTTTTAATCGTTATATTGCAAAAATAGCAAGTGATATTAAAAAACCATTAGGAATAACAATGATTAAAGATGAAAATGATATTAAAAAAATTATTTATCCACTTTCAGCCGGAGCTATTATTGGTGTTGGTAAAAAAACTCAAGAATTAATAGATTATGCACAAATTAAATCGATTGAAGAACTTTTTAATAAAAAGAGACATATATCTGATAATATCTTGGGGAAAAAAAGAATGAAAGAACTAGAATTCGAATTAAGTTCGAAGTGTTATGTTGGGATATCGCTTAAAAATAATTTTCCTAAATCGATTAGCCGTTCAAGTACATTAAATAAACGTTATACGAATGATGAAATTATTAATCACCTTCAGGAGATGGCAATTGACGTTTTTAATCGCTCACAGAAAAATTTGCTTTTAGGAAGAACTGTCCACGTCAAAATACGCAATCGACATTTCTATGATAAAAGTAAACAGAAAACATTTTCTAAAAATATTCAAACATTTGATGAATTTTGAAAGATCGTTTTTTCTCTAACTAAAGAATGAATTGAAAAAGACGGTATTGATATTAGATTAATTGGGTGTACTTTGTGTAATTTAACATTTTGTTATCGAAATAATGAATATTTAACTGAAAATGCATCAAATACTAAAGTTATACAAATTAACGAAACCATTAATAAATTAAACAATAAATTTAAAAATGAACCGTTTTTTAATGGTTTAGAGTACATGGCGCTTAAAAATATTCGTTGAATTTAAAATATCAATTTAATATCTAATTTATTCAATAGTGTTAAATTAAATAATCATATTTGTATTTTTATATAATTCTATTAGATGTGAAATATAGGGAATAAAAAACATGCAAATTAAGAAAATTAATTTAAATAAAAAATCAAAAGCCTTGATTTCTTTAGGGACGGCAGTAACTTTATTAGCCGGTCTTGGAGTTACATTAGGTGAGACGTTAACTCACAAAAACAACACAGTAACATATAGCAATAACACAAACATAGAAACATATAGCAAAGTTAATTTAGCTGAAACAAATTTAGGACCATCAACACCAGAACCATCAACATCATTTGTTCTACCAAATGTTAATGATGTAAAAAATTGATATAACAATCTATACCAAATTTACGCTGGTAAATCTGGTTTTAACTATAATTTGATTAGAACGATTTTTCAATGACAAAAAATCTCAGATTTATCAGATAATAAAGAATTTGATTTAACATCAATGCATTTACCAAACGGATTTACACCAGTTGCTGTCGCACAAATTTGAGTTTTTGTGCCAAACAAAGTACAAACTCAAACTCACTTTCTAGCGATTGATGAAAACTATAATATTTTAGATTTAGCTAAGCAAGAACTTTATGGGGCACATCAATTTCATTGAGTTGCTGGAGTAAAAGGTGTTTCACAATATACTGATCCACTAAACCTTTTCCAAAAACCAATTTCTTGAATTGTGCCTCACACAAGCGAACTAACACCAGCTTGAAGTACACTAGCTCCGTCTAATTTACCAAAAACGGAATATGTAAAAGAATGATATAACAATTTATATAAAGCATTCATGGGGAGATACAATTTCAATTTTAACGTGATGGAATCAATTAGTAGATGACAAAGCATTTCAGACTTTTCAAACAATAAACAATTTGATTTATCATCAATGAAATTACCAGAAGGTTTTACACCAATTGCTTTAGCTAAAGCAACAGTTTTTCAACCAAAACAAATGAAAATTCAAACACATTATCTTGCCATTGACGCAAAATTCAACATTGTTGATTTATCTAAACAAACACTTTACGGTAACGATTCATATCATTTTGTTGCTGGACTAAAAAATAGTTCACAATTCACTGACATATTTATTAATTATTACCAAAAGCATTAATTATTAATTTTACAAAATAAGCATTAATTATTAATTTTACAAAATTAGATAGAAAAGAAAACACATTATGTTAATTCAAAAAAATACTAAAAGTAAAAAGGCAAAAATTCTTGTTTCTTTAGGTGGAGTGATTGTTCTATTAACAGGTCTTGGAGTTGCGTTAGGCGAAACATTAACGCATAAAAATACAGGAATTAGTTATGTTGCTCCTTCAAAATATAATTTACCAACAAATCAAGAAACAGTTGACTGATATAATTATTTATCACCATCAACTAACTCAAACTTAAAGGATTTCCAAGGTTTACAAACTACTGGAGTTAGAAATATACCAGGTATTAACGGTTGAACAAAAATTTCTAGTTTAACTGATCCTAATTTAGTTAATGCTTTTAATAATAAAAACTGTAATTATCCAGCAGGGTTTAAAGCGGTTTACGCTATCGCGCTTTGAGTTCCAAATCAAGACCACGGTGTCTGATCACATGTTCTTGTAATGGATGACAAAAACAATATTCTTGATTGTGTACAAGACTTCCGAGTTAATCCAGGAGTGCTTGCTGTTAGAGAAGGTTTTTCAAATTGAACAACTAATGCAATTCAATTTGATGGAACAACAACTAATTATTAATTATAATTCTTTGTAATGAAAAGAACCCAATTGGGTTCTTTTTTTATTTAGCTTTATATTTTCATTAAGATACAACTACATTGTAGAACAAATTAAGTTTATAAGTATAAGGTGTGATGTCGGATGGAATTGCAGATTATAATTAAAATCAATCAACTCTTTGTTCTTTATTACAAAATTTAGTACCAAAATTAACATATAGTGCGGATTCTAATATAAGAATAAGAGCATCATCTAATGATGATCCAAAATCTTCTTCAACATTATTTTTATCAGCTGATAAGAAAAAAAGGTGAGTGTAGTTACAACGGTTGATTTATTGTTAAATTCTTCTATACGAAAACGCTAAATATTTTCATGATCTTCATTTCAAGAGATCATTATTTAATAATAGATGAAAAGTATAATGTTATGGATTTAGTAAATAAATTGAAATAGTCAAAACGGAAAAAAAGATGAATCATTATCAAACTGGAATGATAGCTATTTCTGATTTTATTTATCTAAAAAAATTTTTAAATCGCCAATTTATTTTTTAAAATTGTAACGGAAAAAAGAATCCGTGAGAGTTCTTTTTTTATCAAAATTATCTTTTTTGGCAAAAAATATGTATAATGCTAAAGGTTTCGTTGAAAATAGCGAAATTAAATAAAAAGAAAAGGATTTAAAATGAAAACAAAAAAATTAAATTTAAATAAAAAATCAAAAATTATAGTTTCTTTAGGAGCAGTAGTAGTATTACTTGCTGGTCTTGGAGTTACGTTAGGTGAAACATTAACACATAAAAATACAGGAATTACTTACACTTCTTTAGAAGGTAATATTACTCCTTCAAAATATAATTTACCAACAGATCAAGAAACAGTTGACTGATATAATCATTTATCATCATCAACTAACCCAAACTTAAAGGATTTCCAAGGTTTACAAACTACTGAAGTTGTAAATATACCAGGTGTTAATGGTTGAACAAAAATTTCTAGTTTAACTGATCCTAATTTAGTTAATGCTTTTAATAATAAAAACTGTAACTATCCAGTAGGGTTTAAAGCGGTTTATACTATCGCGATTTCAGTTCCAAATCAAGATCACGGTGTTTGATCACATTTTCTTGTAATGGATGACAAAAACAATATTCTTGATTGCGTACAGGACTTCCGCTATAATCCAGGAGTGCTTGCCGTTAGAGCAGGTTATTCAGATTGAACAACTAATGCAATTCAATTTGATGGAACAACAAAGTAATTATAATTATTTGTTATGAAAAGAACCTGATTGGGTTCTTTTTTATTTAGTTTTATATCTTCATTAAGATATGGTAGATTTAGTTCATCAAGATGATAAAATTGAGAATGGTCACTAATAAGTTATGCGTTAAGTTATTTTAATTGCTGTACAAAAAAATAATTAACATAGGATAATTATTGATAAAAAAATAAAACATAAAATTTTGTATAAAAATTTTTTTTGGTATAATTACTAAGAAGTTTTGAAAAATAAGCTTCTCAGAACAAAATTAATAATATACAAATTTTGTTTAATTTCCTTATATATTTAAATCATCACGCCCCCTTTGTGATGATTTTTTATTTTAAATATTTATTTAAAATAAAAAATTGTCTTATATTATTTTTTTTCACAATCTAATATGAAAATATAAATAGGTAAAAAAACAATAAATATAAATTAAAAGGAAAATTAAATGGCAATTACGAAATACACCATAAATAAAAATTCAAAAATTTCTCTAGCGGTTCTTGGGATAGCTGTATTATTAACAGGAATTGGAATTACAATTGGCTTAGTTGTAAGTCAATCTAAAACAACAACTGGAATGACATTAATGGGTAATAAGGCAGTGCAGTGGGGAACTTATCCAGATGGCAAGGAAATGACTTCCTGATATAACAACATAGATAAGAGTAAAGATGCTAATTTAGAATCATATAACAACAATGTAATAACTAAATTTGGTGGATGACAATCTTTCGCCGATGCTTCGAAAGATCCGTGATACGGATTTATTATTTCAAAGATGGATTTACCAGCAGGGTTCACGCCTGTTCAAATATCAATGGTTGACGTTACTGAAAATGCTAAATTATTAAATGGTGATATTATTAAAAGTACGGATGAGACTCATTATCTTGCAATTGATGTAAATTATAAAGTTGTTGATCTAGTTCATCAAAATGACGAAACTGAGAATGGTCATTGACAAGCTGGTGTTAAAGGTTTATCGAATTGAACAACTTATGCGCTAAGTTATTTTAACTATAATCCGGATTTTGTTAATCCCGTATAATTTAGAAGTACTTGTTGTTGTTAAAGGCGTTTCAAACTAAACAACTAACACAGTAATGAAAAGAACCTAATTGGGTTCTTTTTTATTTAGCTTTATATTTTCATTAAGATATAATTACATTGTAAAATAAATAAAGTTTACAAGTATAAGAGGGTAGTATGAAAAAATGAATTCTTAGTTCGTTATTCTTGCTTAGTTTAACTACCATTACTAATGCAGCCAATAATGTTAAAGATGTAAATGATTTTTATGAAGATGCAGTGTGTCAAGATTTAACTAGCATGAATGACATGTACCTTAAAGGAATATCTCCTCAATTAACATTATCAAATACATCAATCAATAATTTTGATACTAATTTTGATTTTGGAGATTCTACATTGCAAAATATCTCCGCTAATGATTTTTATATGGGCAGCAAAAACCCAGATTATTATCTTTTTACAAAAGGTGTGACATCTAATGGAACTGCAGATTATGATTTAAATCAATCAACTCACGGATCTTTATTACAAAATTTAGTACCAAAATTAACAGATAGTAAGGATTCTAATGCAAGAATAAGAGCATGATCTAATGATGATCCAAAATTATCTTCAGCATTATTCTTATCAACTGACAAGAAAGAAAAGGTGAGTGTAGTCACAACTATTGATTTATCGTTGAATTCTTCTATACAAGCTAATGCTTTTTTGATATCGATGGATACATCATACATTAAAAATAGTGACGCTTTAACTTCTATCCTCCCTACTCTAACCTTAAAAATTAGCAATAATACTAATTCTAAAACTTATCAGTATGCAAGTAATGATTTAATGAAAATGGCTTATAATGATGCAACATCACCACAACAAGACGTGCATTCGTTTTTATTTTTACTACCTGGAGCACCATCATCAATTAATTCTATTGAAATTAAAGAATCAGTTGATTTGGGAACGGTTAATGTAAACAATGGAGATGGTAGCGCTGCTCGCCCATGAAATGGTGGTATAAATAAATATTTAAACGAAATAGATAATGTAAATGCTTTTAATTTAAGTAATGCAAATCCGTTTGCTGCTCACCTTCAAAAATCATTTGGAACCGGAGTACCTAACGTTCATAGCATTTTCCAATGATGAATTGTTTTAGTGATGGTGCTAGGAATTATTGCAATTTGATTTGTATCAACTACAATAACTGTTTTTGTTAAGAAACGACGTGCTAATTCATTTAATAATGAATTTAGCGACAATGATGCACAAAATATAGATTTATAATTTTATATTTCTTTAACTTCTTCTAAATAGCTAATAATTTTCCCTATAGTCTCTAATGATTTATTTTTTTCAGATATTTCACTACATTCATTAAATAACATTTTTACTGTCTTGATTCCATCCGAAATGTTGTTTATGCTATCAAACAAATCAAATTGTTCATTATTGTCAACGTTTCCTTTATTAAATTCTTTTATAATTTTTCCATCATAATATCCAGAATTGTTTCTTAAATCTTCTAAACAAGCATTATTTACTAATTGAAAATGTAATTCATTTGAATCGAATTTCCCCCTTGTACCTGTTTCAATTTTCGTTTTAATAAGTGTGATTTTTTTAATAAGACAAATAATTAATAGTTCTTTTGTTTTTAAAAATTCATCATTATTGAATTTGAATTTTTGATTATCTTTATTATAAAGAATAGATATTATAATAGGTAAATAATCAGTTAATCCTAATCCACCTTTTTCTTTTGAAAATAAGTTTCGCAAGCTAATTCCACTACTTGTTTTGTAATAAAAAGTTATATACATTTTTACATACTTAACAATTGTTTCATTAAATAAATTATATAGTTCATCATTTTTTTTATTTGCTAAAATCTTTCTATAGTTTTCATAAATAACTCTTTCATCATTAACATTAACTTCATGCTCACTTTTTAAGTATGCTTTAAAAGCATCTAAAACTATTTTTTCTGCTTTTTCGTCAGTCATTTTTGAGCTCTTATTAGAAGATTGCATAATGATCTCTTTGAAATGAATTACTAAGTTTGCAACCATTTGTTTTTTCGTTAAATGACTTCTTTTTTCTCCTTCATCATCTGCTATGTTATTTATTAAAAATGATTTTAATAAATCAATGAAAGATAGTGGAATTCCTCTACTATTTAATTTAAGGAATGAAGAATGAGCTTTTTTACTAGATGGGTATTCAAATATATATATTTTTAAATCATAAAATAGCGAGTTTACAAATTTTTCAACGTTTTTTGTTCTCACTGAATCATCATCATCATTACTATTAAAAAATTTTTCTAATTCACTGTAACATTTTAATTGTTTGTGATATTTATTTTTTTATTTTCACCATTAAATAAATGGGAAATTAAATTATATGCTTCATATAGATTTGAATTTCTATTAGGTCAGTTACCACTTTCAAATACATTTTGATAATCTTCTTTTAAATTTTCCGAAAAAGCTTCTAAAGCTTTAAATTTTTGATTTTTATCAAATAGGATTTTTTTTATTTCCTTAGAAATTTCATCGCTTTCATCTGATTTTTCAGAATAACATAGTAAAACTAGCAGAGTTGTGGTAACTCTTTGCTGCCCATCTATTATTTCATTTTTTTCATCTTCGTTTTCATACACATGAATAATACCTAATGATGGATCTTGATTAATTTCTTTATATATGTCATCTAAATAAGCTAGTACTTGTTCAGTCCCTCATGCATATTCACGTTGATAACACGGTATATATAAATTTTTATACTCAGTCAAAAATTTATATATTGAGTACTCTCCTAATTTATGTTTTCTATTCATATCATCCCTCCAACGGATTAATTTGTCATTTAAATACAATTTCCTTTATTCCAGGGAAATTATTAGATGTGTTTTCAAATTCTTTTATTATTTTTGATATTTCGTTTTTTTCGTTAGAAATGCTATATAATGTGAATTTGATTTCATCTATATCTATAAATATTTTTTTATATTCATTTATATTTAGTTCGTTATTTTTTTCTACAGAGAGCCATTTGTTGTTAAAAGTTTTAGAATTCTTTAAAGCATGATCTACATAATCAAAAGCAGCTACTTCATTGCTAGAAAATTTTTCACCCAACGATAAAGTCACAAACATCAAATTAGTATTTTTCTTTTCTTTTAACGCTTTTAATTGCAAATATTTTAATATAAAAATACCATTATTTTTTAATGTTGTTTTTATTTCATAAAATTCATTATTCATTTTTGCGTCATAAACATCTCTTTCATCAGAAAATTCTATCTCCCCTTTTTCGCCATATTTTCAGAAAAATAAAGCTTCACCTAAATATCCAATAATGGTGTCAAAATTTTTATAACTAAAATTTGAAAATATCTGATTTATTTTTCCGATAATCTCACTAAAATTTTGATATAAATTATTTTTAATATATTTTCGAATAGTTCTAAAACTTCAGGTGCGCATTTTTCTAAAAAGATAGCCTCTGCTTTGATAGTTTTACCATCTTCATTTGTATATTTAATTGATGAATTGTATCAAAAACCTTTAAATCTACGATAACGTAAATTTTCAATAGGTTTATCTATAGCATAAACTATTGTAGCTTCATCATCTTCATTATTTATTATTTTGTGAATAGTGATCCCGTTTTTATTTTTAAAAGAAAATATATTTTTAAATTCTAAAAAATATTTATTAATCGACATTATAATTCTTTCCTGTTAGTTTTAAGTTATATTTTTTACTTAAATTACATATTTCGTGTTGTTTTATTTCATTTACTTCAGGATCATTGATAAATAAATTTCTTATCTCATTATCGATTTTTCTTATATTTTCAAATTTATTAATAGTTTTTTCTTGCAAAAACAAAAATATATTTTCTTTTTGAAAATCATTTCATTTATTTCGATAACCAAATCAACGTGCCCTTTGTAAGATAGTATCTATAGGTGTTGTATCAGAATCTACTTGCATATATGCATGAGTAAGATAATCGAAAGTTATCCCTCGACCTATTAAACTTGAACCTATTAAAATCATAGGTTTATTTTTACTAGACGGAATAGATGTATCGTTTCGGTTAATTGTTTTAATATTTACTTGTACACCACTTTTATCAACTATATCATTTGCTATTTTAAAAATTTCGTCATGAATTTTAGTTTCAATTGCCGGATTAATTAATAAAATTGGCGAATTATTATCAAAGAATTTTTTATGATCTTCATAAAAATTTAAAAAATGATTTATAGTTTTTTCTAAATCTTGTCTTGTGGGATTTTCATTAACAATAATTTCAATTTTTTTATAGTTACCATTGTGGAAAAAATCTAAACCGTGATATTTTCTTTTGTCGTTTTCTAAAACTATGCAATATTCAGGAGCATACGAAGCGCTGCGATCTATCAGTAATAAACCATATGGCGTTGCTGTAAAAAAAATAAAAAAATATTTATTTATGTATTTATCTAATTGATTTTCAAAAAAATTAGAAATTGATCTTTTAGTCTCTAATCTATTTTCTGATGAATCAGATGTTGCAACATCTGATTCATCATCAAAAATAACAAAGTTATTTATTTTATCATTATTTTTTCACATAAATTTTTTAAATTTTTCTATGTTATTTTTTTCTTTTAATAAAAAGAATAAATTAAAAGTTTTATTAGAAGCTATAGGTGCTGTTTGCAAATTGTCTGTTGTGTAAAATTGAATAAGGTCGTCATTATCTATTATTTTACGACATTCATCAATAATTCTTTCTTTGTTTTGTAATAATAATTCATTATTTGAATTAACGAAGAATATAAAATTCTTAATCCCGCAATCGATAGCTTTAAATAGACAACTAATCATACATTGAGTTTTTCCTGATTGAACTTCCCCATAAGATATTGCATATAAATTTTTATTATTTTGGATAAAATTATCAAATAAAGGGATAAATTTATTTATATTTTTATTAATATATGTTGAATCTATGTATTTAGGTAAGTCGGATAAATATTTGTGAAAATATGTGCTTTCTTCATTGAATTCAACTTGCTTAGAATTACTAGGTTCCTCATATCTATTTTCTAGATAAATTCTTATTTTATTCATTTGTTTCCCTCAAAAATATTTCTTCTATTTTTTTTAATCAATCTGGTAGATTTTTTTCAGGGATAAAATTTATTGATTCTTTAATAACTTTTTCCATAATTTTTCTATTATCAAGAACTTCTTGTTTCGGGATAGAAATTAGTAATTCATTTTTATTGCGGCTAATTTCGATTTTTTCTTTATCAATTTCGCAAAAATTAATCAATGTGTTTAAGTTACTATTTTCTTTTAAAGTTCCGGTCTCGATAAGATTTTTTTTAGTTTTTTTCAAACTTTCTTTCAAACTTTCAAGAAAAAACGACATCAATATTCAATTTGAGATGGTATCTTTATCGTTATTAATTAAATTTTCTTTAATTTTTGACAATAAATGCCCATTAGTAAAATCAAACTTATTTAATTGAGGTTTAAAAAAATTATTTTGCAAATAAATAGTTCCGAATATTCTTTGGCCAAAACTGATACCAGAACCTGAACCTCATGATTTTAATTCATCGTATAAAAATTTTGGTCTAATTTTTTGTTCTGGTTTTTTAGTTTTTCCGTCTTCATTAGGGCCGTGATAAATGTATCTATTGTCTTGGCTAATATTAAATCCCGTATTAACCTTATATGTTTGTTTATTATCTAGTTTTTTAATATAATAGCTAGATTCTGTTGTCATTATTCCTACATCATATGAGAATTCAATTTCATTATCTTCACTATCAAAAACTTTTCCAGTTAAGTTTTTACCTAAAAAATATTTATCGTCGCTTTTTTTTAGAACATCTAATAATTTTTTATAAATGCCATTGGGTTTAAATTTTCCAGAATTGCTTTTACAAATCTTTTCTTGATTTTCTTCGATATAATTTACAATCTTTTCCTTATGTTTTTCAAATTCATCTAATAAATTATGATTATTTATTTCATCAGAAATTAATTTGTTTTCAAATAAGAGTTGTTGAATTTTTTCTATTCTCTCTAACTTGATCGGGTTAAAATCTGTGATTGTTTCTAAAATATTATAATTAATTCTTCTATCTTTTCCGATTCTATTATAATAATATAATTCAATTTCAGCGTCGATTTTTTTATCCAAATTTAGTAATTTTATATATTCATTTTCATTATTTTTTATTTTTATATATCTTTCGTATCTATTAAAAATACTTTGATAAATGTTTTCTGAATTTTCTGTAAAAGTGTTAAATCTATTAATGTCTTTTTCATTAAAAAAAACATTTGAAACTAAAAAATACGTTCCACGAGTTTTTTTAATTTTATTTTGATTTGTCTCATTTTGTGTCATAGAAGTTTTTTCATCATTTAAATCAATTTCAATTCTAGATTCTTTACCGTTATTATTTTTTGTTTCAATAATTCAATTTCATCCATAGTATGCCAAAGCTGATTTAACACCATAACCGTGTTTACTTAAAGAAGATTCATTTCCATCTCAGCCACGCTTATTTTCCTCTATTGAAAGCATTTCTTTAAAAGATTTTTCTATACCAAAAGCATTATCTTCATACTCAAATGTTCTCTTTTGTTCATTAAATGTAATCTTTATTTTTAGATCAGAAAAATTATGATCTTCCGCAGATTTTATTGAGTTATCAATGAATTCAGAAAGCATTAATCAATGTGGATTGGTTGTTTTTGATTGAGCCCTT
Source organism: Mycoplasma sp. (ex Biomphalaria glabrata) (assembly GCF_001484045.1). Lineage (NCBI taxonomy): Bacteria > Bacillati > Mycoplasmatota > Mollicutes > Mycoplasmatales > Mycoplasmataceae > Mycoplasma > Mycoplasma sp. (ex Biomphalaria glabrata). Next base: position 19,188 of record NZ_CP013128.1, read on the forward strand.
CAATATTTTTTTGGGTTTTCAGTATATAATTTTTTTTCTCTATTTGTTTTAAAAATATCAATCATAATAGTCCTATCTTGTACAATTAGTTAAATTGTTTTCTATATTATTTCAAATAGAAAAAATAATTTCTCTCTCTTCCTCTAGAATTAAGTTTTGAAAATTATTATTGCTATTTAGTTTAGTTAATTTGTCATATATTTCTTTACGATAACGTAAATTATATGGACCTATACCCGGGATTCTATAATCATTATCTTTAAAATGAATAATAATTTTACGAGCAAACGGATTACCTATTTCATTTCACATATTTATCTTGTTTGTTTTAATTAAATTAATAAATTTATCTTTTGAAATAATTTTATATTTTCCATCATCAGAGACGGCTCATCCATTTTTCAGTATTTCTCAATTTTTACTTGGTCGTGTATTTTTTTTAGGAATAAAAAGTATTTTCTTTGTATCTTTTTCTTTGTATTTTAATCTCATTGTTCGATTTTTTACTAAGGTTATTTTTTTAGTCGATTTGTTAATTCTAATACTTCCTAAATACCTATTTTCAAATTTATCTCTTTCATCTTGTAATCAGTTTCTAAAATCTCTTAATGACTCTAGTTCTTTATAACCATTGTTAATTAAATTAGTAATCGATCTATCTTCTTTGGCTACAGTACAAGTTCAACAACCTCATCGAGAGTTCCCACAACTACTATTAACCTTCTTTGTTCCTATTTGATCAAGAGCTAATGGACATTCATTAGAACTATCTCTGTATAATTCATATAAGTTACCTGTGCTCACTTTTCAGTGTGTACTAGGTTTACTTAATAAATATTCTCAAACTTCTTTTGTGTCAAAATCTATAATAGGTTTAAAGACAAAGGCATTTGCATCTGTATTATGTTTATTAACATAACGGTCATTGCTTAAGTTATTGTATTTTTCAAGTATTTTATCTCTTGCCCCACTCTCACCTTGTCGGACACCAATTACATAAATTACTTTTTTATCTTTTGAAATTTTTTCACCGACATAATTTGACATAGAATCAATTTTTAATCTAGAAGTGCATCATCTAAATGTTTGATTTGGTGCAGGATAACCTCTTCCTATTAAATTAACTCAAAATGATTCTTCAATTTTTGGTCTTACTAATGCTGCAATTAATGGTAAATTATTTATTTTTGCAAAATCATTTATATTATTTATTGAGTTGGATAAGCTTTCAATTACTAGAGGATTTTCTACTAATGTGTCGGAACTTAATATATAAATTTTTTTATTTAGTTGATTTTTATCTAATTCTAAGATGGATGAGATAATTAAATCCACAAGAAATGTAGAATCTTTTCCGCCAGAATAACCGATTACTCACGGTAAATCATTTTTATAGTACTCCTGTTTAATTAAGTTCTTGGCAAAAGTAATTTTGTCATTAAAATTATCGTTTTTTCCCTTAATGCTTGTTGTGAGAAAGGAAAAATTATGCAAGGAGCACTAATAGAAAAATTTATCAAGCATTTAAAATATGCAGAAAATAAATCTTTAAATACATTAAACAATTATGAACATTACTTAAAAATATATTTAATAAGGTGTAGAAATTTCAAAATTACACTAGAAGGAAAGTTATATTTCCTAGAATATATTGATAAAACCTATAGTAACAATACTAAAAGACTAATTTTGACGGTGATAGATAAATTTTATAAATATTTAAACAACATTGAAAAAATGAAAATTGAAAACCCCTTTTTAGATGTTATTAAACCTAGGATCGATAAAAAGGAATTGATAACTTTATCACCAAAAGAAATAAATATTATTTTTACATATTTGAAAAAAGAAAATAATTTACAACTGATCAAATTAATATATTTAATATATTATTCTGGGCTAAGAATTACAGAAGCTTTAAATGTTAAAAATAATGAAATATTAAAAAATGAAATATTTATCAAAGGAAAAGGAAATAAATATAGATATATAAATTTTCATCCCGATCTAAAAGAATATATCAACAAGAAAAACGATGATTTATGTTTTGTTACAAACACCAAAGAACCTAAATCAAGACGCTGAGCCAATTATTGCGTTAAAAAACTTATTTATGAGTGTAAAATAGACAAAAAAAATATCCCCTCATACTTTCAGACACTCGTACGCAACAAACTTATTAAAAAACGGAACAAGTATTTTTACAGTTAGTAAATTATTAGGACATGCTAGTGTCAAAACAACAGAACATTATATTCATTGAAGTAAAGAATACTTAAATTCAGAGTATAAAAAAATAATCAAAAAAATATAATTTAACTTTTAATATATACACAAAGCACAAAACAGAGATATAATTAATAAGATAAATTATGTCCACAACAAGCATTAAGGGAAAAAACGATAATTTTAAAGCAGAAAATGACTATGTTAGAAAATGAATAGATACTGTAAATTCAAACAATAGTGCACAACCTATAAACCTGTTTTTTCATTAGCATTAATACAATGCATTATTAATAAAGGGCATAAGGGTCTGTATTACATTGAAATAAAGGATGTATTTGTAAATTTTGTTATATTATGTTGAATTTCTGCGGGTTATTATAAATTTAGACAAAATCCGACAGCAAGGAATAAGAGTGGAATCGATAAATGAATACTTCCTTTAATTGAGAATTTTAAAAAAACTTATAAACTTCCTGATAATGATGAATGCGCTATTAAAGATATTAAAAAAGTTAAAAACTTTATTACAAATGAATACGACAAAAATAAAAATTTAAAAGAATTGAATACAATTTTCAAAAATGGACCTTATAAACATTTTGGGAAAAATTTAGAAATGATGAAAAAACATGAAAAAAATAATAAACCTTTTCAAATTGAAATAGATGAAGAAAAATATTTAATTATTAAAAAATGAAAAAAAATTCTAATTAATGAATCTATTTTTAGATGAGCTGAATTAGTCGAAAAATATAATTATTCAGTTATTAATCCTATACAAAAAATAGATTCATTTAAAGAAATCAACGGAGTTAAACGTGACATAATCACTTTCACAACGCATAAAGATATTCTTCAAGAATTTTACAATTCCATCAATCAAAGTGATGAAATTGAATGTTTTTATGATAGCATTTCTTTAAGGGAAATTAGTTGAGATCATTATATTCCTCATTCATACATGAGTTATGAGGATATATGAAATTTAGTTCCAACTTCTATAAGTTTAAATAGTAGCAAAAGTAATAAATATCACGATAAATTTTTTAATAACGAAATTATTTGAAAACTATACAATAGAAATGATCGTTTGTATAAATGGTTAATAGATGAAAAAGAACAGTTGGTAAAAGAGAAAAAATTTAAAGCATTAGATCTTGAAAAAATTATTTTTCAATTTAATTCTTGAAAAGAGTATGAAAAAATTAAGTCAAAGGTTGAAGAATTTAGAAGTTTTGATTGTATATAATATTAGTAAAAATACGTATAATATTAATTTATATCTTTAATATAATTTTCCATTATCGATAAATGTCTCTCTACTCTAACCTTTTTATTTAAAGTAAAAATCAATTTTAATATTTGTTTATTAGTGCAATTTTTTTTAAGTAAATTTTCAATGATTTTTGCAGAAGAAGACTTACTCAAGTTGTATTCAGTTTTAGCATTATGGAAATTGTAAAAATCACTTAAGAATTTATCGATTCTGTTACCATCGTTTTTATCATAATATTTTACAAGAATCAAATCTTTTAAAACTTTTGATCTTATGTATATATTGTGAGATCAAGTAATTCTAGAAATATAAATTACAAGAAATGATGAAATCACTAAACTTATGATGGAAACAATTAAATCCAAATTCATAAAAATCCTTTCACGTTCATTATAAGTTTTTTTGAATAAATCTAAAATTAAGTGCAAACAATGCAATTAAAACAGTTTAGTTATTGAACATGCTTGTGTATGATGAAAACCATAATTATTCCAGCTAAAGCTATTGAAATCATTAATGTTAAATAAATAATAAATATAATAGTTCATTTCTTATTTAATTCAACTTTTCTACTTTTAAATTCAAGTTTTAACTTCTTATTTTTATTTACTGAAATAGTATTAATTCTTATTTTCACAAAACCCTCTTTTATTTTAGTTTATTTAAAATGTTATCATTGAAAAGTTTGTCAATATTTCCATGTTCAATATTAATTGAATTAGGAGCAATCAGTTTAATCTTCGATTGATTTATATGTGTTGTTAAAACGCTATATAATCCAAAAAGGTTAGGATATTCTTCTAATAGAATTATCTCTTGGTAACTATCAATAATGTTAATAACTTTTTTTGATAAAGGATAGATTTGTTTTAAATTGATTAAATCATACCTTTTTTTAGTATTAATTACATAATTTGATAACTTATCATAACTAATTACTAATTTACTACTATTATCTACTATTTTTTTACTACTACTTCTAATTCATATGAAATCATCAAATTTTTGTTTTTCGTCGTTTGTGTAGTATTTATTTATTCTAATAACGGTGATTTGTTTTTTAGTTATCCCTAATTCTAAACAATGTTGAAATTCTTTACTATTACTTGGAGCATATATAACTGCGTTATCTAATCCAACAAACATTTTTAAATCATAAAAACCATGTTGAACATTACCACCTTCATTTATTCCTGACTGATCAATAATAAAAACGCAATGCAAATTCATTAATGCAATATCTTGTATGATTTGGTCATACCCTTTTCTTAAAAAACAATTTCCTACAAAAACAACAGGAACGTTGTTTGATAATGCAACCCCTGATGCAAAAGAAACAGCATGGTCTTCAGCTATTCCAACATCGATTGTTTGTTTAGGATACTTTAAATATAGATTATGTAAATTTAGTGCATATTGCATACCAGCAGTAATTAAATATACATTTTTATTTTTTTTCAAACACTCATCTATAATTGATGGATAATGGTTACTTCATTTGTCATAATTATTTTTGGTAGGAATTGAATGGTACTTCCCTACTTTATCTTGACTAGCTTCTTCGTGACCATGACCTTTAATAGTTTTAAAATGAATCAAAGTATGTTTATTAGATGTTTTAGCTTTTTTGAAAGCATTACTAATTTCATTTAAATTATGCCCATCTACTGGCCCAATATAGTTAATACCATATGTTAGGCAATAATTTTGATAATTTATGTCATTTGTTCCTAAACTACCAATATTTGGGCCAATTCCTTGAGAATTATCATTTAAAGCTATAATGATAGAATTTTTAATAGAATTTAAATGATTAAAACATTCAGCTATTTGACCTGTTGCAAAAGATTGATCACCAATAACATTAACGATGTATTCATTTTTTTTTAGACAAAAAGCTCAACCTGCTGCAATCGATAAAGAATTACCGGCATTTCCTTGTTCGATAAAATCGTATTTGCTTTCTTTTCTTGATTGGAATCCTTTTAATCCATTAAATTGTTTTAGTGTTTCAAATCTTTTTGCACGACCAGTTAAAATTTTTCATCCATAGGTATTATGCCCAATATCAAATAAAATCTTATCTTTTTCTAAATCAAATTCTTTTATTATTCCATAAGATATTTCTAACGCAGAAAGAGATGAACTTAAATGTCCACCTGTTGTTTCGGTAGTTTTAATGATTAAATCGCGAGTCTGTTGTAAAATAGTTAAATCTTCTAGATGATTTAATTTTTTATAGTCTTTAACGTTTTTAACATTGTTGATTAAAATTTTACTCATGAGTTATGAAAAATAATTCTTTTTTCTGATTATCTTGTCTTCTGATAACTTCTTGGTTTTTATTAAAAAAAACTCGTAAATTTAATTCAATAATTAATCCGACAGTTCCTTCAAACAAATGTCCACCCTTGCAATCATGGTTATTATCAAAATAAGTAACATGTAAATGAGGAGTTATCTTATTAATGCTTTTGTTAATTGTAAAATTACCAATTAATGACGTTACTTCCTGCAATCCTTTATCATCTTTTTTACAAATATATTTACCAAAATCATCCACTAATCCATATTCTATTGAAGAAGTTGCTCCGATTCCTTGGATAGAACCTGATACAACTTGATATTCTTTAGCAAATTCGTTCAAAGTTTCTATAATTTTTTCCCCACTTGGGATTGAAATTATGAAATCGTTCTCCGTTATTTCTTTTACAACAATATTGCTTTTCATAATTATTTTTTCTCCGATGTTAAATGCTTTTTAGTAGAAATTAATTTAAATGTTAATAATAATGATTTAACATCAGCTATTATCATTCCAATACCTAAAATTATTACCAATCCTAATAAAATCCCATTCGTTAAAACAGCATTTGTAGAATTTATTTCTCTACCAATGATTGAAAAAACAATAATAGTTAGGTTGATAGTTAACAGAGACGATGATCATATCATTAGTGATGTGTTTTCAAATTTGTTTTTTTTCAATATAGCAACACTTGTAAATATGTTAAATACTAAAAATAAACTAACAACAATAATTAACCCAATAAAAATAACGTGACTATAATCATTTTTTGTAATCAAATTGATTGTTAAAATCGTTAAGATAAAACCAATTGAAAAAGTGTTAGTAAAGTTAGAAATTCTTCTTAATGCAATAATTACTCAATTACTCATTTATTATCCTCTTAATAATTATCATATAACTATTCCATATTATCTACAAGTTGTACAAAATTGTTATTTTCTTTTATAAAATAATGAACCTGCATTATTTTTATTTTTTGCTAATTTCTGCGCCTTTTTCAAACGTTCTTGTTTTTCCTTAGCTGATGAAAAACCTTTTACAGTTTTACCTGTTTGAACTTTGGCTCTAATTTTTCTAATTACAAAAAAACCTGTTGGTCCAAATATCAATACCGCTGCTCCAGCAATAATAACCGGAATTACTCAACTTGGTAACGAAGAAGTTTCTGATGGTGGAACGATGTTTGGTAAACGACTAATTACTTCATCAATAGATAAAACTTGATTATTATAGTCTGAGCTTGCAAGACTTATATTTGTACGAATTTTTCGACCAGTTTCTAAATCATTACCAACAGCGATTTGAATATAGGTATCACGAACAGCTTTGATTGTATGATGCAATTCAGAAACTGAAGTAATTGTGTTAATTCCTTGTTGTGCTGGCATTGGTAATGAACTTGTTCCATCATAATTTGGTGATTCGTTGGCAAAATCAAAAGTTAATTTGTCATATGTAACTGAAGCAACTGAGTTTTCGGTTGAGTTTGGTGTATCTAGATTTTTAACGATAGTAATTTTCTGTGCCAAATTATATTCTGGAGTTCCGGTTGTCATATCAGCCACTGTAAATAATAATTGATCAAATGGAAAAATATTATTTGATGGGATGATTTTGTAAGTAAATTGTTGAACCCCTTTTGTAATTACCAATGTTGAACCATATTTTACATTTCCATCCTGTGAAGTTGGTGAGAATGTGATAGTATCGATATCACCATTTAATAAATGTTGGCCGGAATTAAGTTCTATAATCGAACCAGATATTTTTGCAGCTCCTAATAATTTTGGTGAAGTCGGTTGATAAATTAACTGTAATGGCGCTCCATATTGACCAAAGAACATAAATGAATGAGCCATATTTACGTTATTTCAATCAGCATTATCATCTCCTTGCGTTAATGAGAATCATTGAGATGTCATATCATTTAAATCTGCAGCTGAAGTTGGATTACCAGCTTGATTTAGGAATTTCGCTAAAGCTTGTTTAGCTTGATTTAAATCTTGATAGTTACCTCGGTAATTTGGTTGAGTCTTTCAAGATTTATTACTTTCTGAGTCAGCTAAGAAGTTAAATATCTCTGTTTGTCTTTTGAAACCTTTTTCTGTTGCTGCTAAATCTTTACTACTTAATTCAGATTGTTCGTTAGCAAAATTATCTAAATTATCGCTGAATTTTTTTCAAGCATCGTAACTTAAACGATAAGTTGCAGAAGAATCAGGAATAGTCATTAAATTATATGTTTCTTTATCTAGAATATTCATTGAAATATCTATGTCGATTGATGCGCCTGTTGGACCAGTCACTCAACCTGGTAAATTAGGATAATTTAATCCAGAACCATTAAATGTTGCAAAATAACCCTTAGAAACAGCAGAGTACTTATTATTAATAGATTGTAAATAACCACGGAATATTGTTGTTTGTTCATTTTTAAAATTTACTTCGTCATTTCTAAAATTACTAATCACATTTTTTTCTCATGTTGGATTTGTAGCGGAACTATGTAATGAATGGATATAAGTTTTTAAAGCTATTGTATTAAATACATCTGATGTTATATCGCCACCATTACGAACATAAACACCGTTAGTAATAGCATTATCTCCACCAAGAGTCTTATATGTTAATCTATTACCGTTTACATCATTAATAAAACCTCTAAAAATTGGTTTATATTCATTAATGATGTTAGTAATATCAGCATCAAAAGCCGTATTTTCTTTAGCAGTAAAGTTATCATCCTGAGTTAGGTTTGTTGTAATTTTATCCAATGCGCTATTGTGCAATCATTTACCATTTGTTACACGATCAACATTTTGGTAATTTCCAGGATCAGCTTTTAACGCTGTTAATGTTTCATTTAAAACTCAATTAACATTATTGTTAGCTGTTTTTACCATTCCTGGTAAAAAATTGCTATTAATTTCAGTCATTGATGTATACCCAAAGTATGCTGCTTGATAGCTTGAAATTAATGAAGTAACTTCGGTAGTTAATGAATTATTTTGAAAATTAATGAAATCTGCTCCTGGAGTACCTGGTGTAGAACTCATATATGTTGATAGCGTTGTTTTAAAGTGAATTCCGCTTTTTAAGTTAGTTGCATGTGAACTATCGACCGTTTGAAAAATTTTATATGTTGATGCGGATGTATTAGTTCAGTTATTACTACTTCAGGTAGCTATATCTCATATCGCATCTAGTGCTGTTGTTGTTTGTCATCCGATTATTGTTCTTACTGTTTGTGGCATAGATGTTTGAACGTTATAACCATAGTAATTATTTTTAAAGAATGTATTAATTAAATTGTCATTAATATCTAATACAAGAGCATTCATTTGTTCATCACGGAAATTATTTTCTTTCGTTAATGAATCATAAGTTGTGTGAATATATTGTGATTCTCAATCTCTAGTATCATTATTTTTGGTAATCAAAGTTGTTAATTTTGCTAAAACTTTACTATACACCCACCCATTTGCAATTGTTGAATCAGTAGTTTCAAGTAAGTAATTTTGGGTAGTTGTATATCCCATATATCATTGATTGTAGAAATCAACAATCGGTTGAAGAATTTTTGACATTTCTGCATCTTGATAAGTTTTAAAATCTATTAGATTTTTTGAACCATTAGCAAATATTTTGATGTATTCCATCATAAATTTATTTCCATCACCAACAGCCGTTGAACGAATAATTTCTAAGTCGCTACGAATTGTTACATCACTTCAATTATTATTACTGCTGCTATATTTAGATTCATATCATGTTCCTGTGTAACCGATTATTCCAAAATAATTATTACGTCATGATTGATTAATTGAATTAATATCTGCCAATGCTGCTCTCAAATCACGAGCTAAGATGGTGTTTCCAGTTGGCAAATCACTACTTGTACCCAAATTTGTACCAAATGTTGTTAATGTAGAATTAATTGTTTTCAATGATAATGTGTGAGCGTAATTTCACATATTTGTTTTCAATTCATCAAGTGTTAGCATTGATATTGCTTGTGTACCAAATCATAAATTTAAACTTGTTAAATCAGCTCCAGTCGCATAACCATAATAGTTATCATTATATTGTTGAGCAATTGATGCAATTTGATTAGTCAATTGTAATTCAGATCAAGTTTTATAATTTAATAATTCACCAATTGGTTCATTTGTTGATCCTTGTATTGTATATAACCCTTTTAAAAATCCGGCAATTGCTGTAAAGTCTTTTCCAGCATCAGTTACTAAATCACTCGTTAAAACTTGTGTACCAAATAACGTATATAAAGTATCAACGTCAGTTGGAACACCATTAGTGACGGTTCCGTTCATATTAAACATTAAAGCGATATGTTTTGAACCTACAAATACTTCAGTTGATGGTGAAACATCAAATTCATAACCAAAATAATATTTATTTAAGATTGATAAAATTTTTGTTAAGTCACTTTTTGCTGCAGTTGTTTGGTTTGTATTAAAAGTTGTTAAATCGGTATCTGTAATTCCTTTCAAGAAAGTATAAATATGATAAATTCCTTGACCATTTTTCTCGTGGTTAGTAATTTTTATAATTGCATTATCGATTGTTAAAAGACTTATTTGGTCGCTATCAAAAAAACTATCTAATAAATTTTGTGGAATTGAAGTTTCTCCGTATCCTCAATATTTTTCTCGAATTGATGTTCGAATAGCATCCACATTATTTCTAAATTTAGTATTTTGTTCTTGAATAAATTCATTCATATTTAGATCGCTAGCATCATTTAATCCATCAAAGAAATTGTGTAGTTCATATAAATGTGGGAAACCATCTCCACCATTTTTTAATACAACGTTATTTTTAAAAGATGTAAATAATGTTGCTGAGTTTAATTGTGTTCCATTTGCAACATTCAATAAAATCGTAGTACTAATTAATGATGTACAGTCAGTCATATAACCAAAATAATTAGCTTCAATAAGATTGTATGTTGTAGTTCATGCTGTACTCAATGAATTATTTTGATCATTGATAAAAGCAGTTACATCTGCTCCATTCTGAGTTATTCCATTAAAGTAAGAATGTGCACTTCATTTACCAACAAAATTTGGATCACTAGTTGGGAAGTTGGTAATAAAATATTGAGTTAATGTTGTTGAATCTAACGCAGTATCCAAGTTTTGTCCCATTAAAATATATTTTGAAATATTATTATCAGCTAATTTTTCAAAACCGTAATATGAAGAACTAATTCAATTTATTATGACTGTAAATCTTGCTTGCAATTGTGATTTTTGATCATCATTAAATTCTTTAATATCACCATCAGTTGTTATTCCCTCTAAAAATGTGCTAACAGCGTATTTACTTGGGAATCCGACCGTTGTGGCTGCTATTCCATTTTTAAAATTCGAAACGATTTGGTTTAAAATGATTTCTATATCGATAGGATAGCCATGTAGAATAACCTGAGCAATGTCATTTGTTGTTAATAATGAACTAGACGGAGCATATCCATAGTATGAAGGTGTTATTTCATCAACAATGCGTTTAAGTTCTTTATTTAAATAAATGTCTTGATTATTTTTGAAATCTAAAAATTGAGTTGAATCGATCCCTGCCGTAAACGATTTTAATTCTCACAACCCATTTAATCCGGTAGGAAAGCTTGTTGAACTAAATGTTGCAATAATTCCACTAGCAGTTAACTCTGTTCCTTCAGTAAAATTAACTAATAATTTATCAACATCACTAACAACTAAACCATCAACTGCTGTTTTTGTAATTCAACCATAGTAACCATCTTTAACACCGTTAATGATGGTATTAATAGCGTCAGTCAGTAATTTTGTTTCATTAGTTTTAAATTTATTTGTTTCAGTAACAGTAATTCCTTCTGTAAACTCTTTTAATTCTCACAACCCTTTTAATCCGGTCGGTAAATTCGTTGAACTAAATGTCGCAATAATTCCACTAGCGGTTAACTCTGTTCCTTCAGTAAAATTAACTAATAGTTTATCAACATCACTAATAACTAACGAACCCGATGCTGTTTTTGTAATTCAACCATAATAACCATCTTTAACGGTGTTAATGATGGTATCAACAGCATCAGTTAATAATTTTGTTTCATTATTTTTGAAGGAAGTAGCTTGAGTAGAATCAATTCCTGTTAAAAATTGATTCATTAGATATAACCCAGCAACACCAGTTGGTAAATTAGTACTTGTAATTGTTGCAATAATTCCGCTAGCTGTTAACTCGGTTCCTTGCGTGAAATGAACGAGCAATTTGTCTACGTCGCTAATTACTAATCCACCTGTTGTTGTTTTTGTAATTCAACCATAATAACCATCTTTAACAGAGTTAATAACGTCTGTAACCGAATTTGTTAATTTAGTTTTTTGATCATTTACGAAATTAGTTACATCTGCTCCATTTTGAGTTATTCCGTTAAAGTAAGAATGTGCACTTCATTTACCAACAAAATTTGGATCACCAGTTGGGAAGTTGGTGATAAAATATTGAGCTAATGTTGTAGGGTTTAATTCTGTATTAATAACTTGCCCCATCAAGATATATTTTGAGATATTATTATCAGCTAATTTATCAAAACCATAATAGTTTGGCGATATTCAATTAATGATAGTTGTAAATTGATTAGTCAATTGAGTTTTTTGGTCATCATTAAATTCTTTAATATCACCAGTTGAAGTTATTGATTCTAAAAATGTGCTAACAGCGTATTTACTTGGAAATCCAGTTGCTGCAGCTGCTATTCCATTTTTAAAATTTGATAATACTTGCGCTAGCGTAATTTCGGTAGCAAAATTCTGTCCATATAAAATAACTTGTGCTACAGTATTTGTTGTTAACAGTGAACTAGATGGATTATAACCGAAGAAAGAAGGATTGATGGCATCAAGAATTCTTTGCAGTTCAATATTTAAATGAGTTGATTGATTGTTACTAAAATTAGTTGTTTGAGTGGTGTCAATTCCTTCAACAAACGCTTTTAATCCTCATAATCCTGTTAATCCGGTCGGTAAATTCGTTGAACTAAATGTCGCAATAATTCCGCTAGCAGTTAACTCTGTTCCTTCAGTAAAATTAACTAATAGTTTATCAACATCACTAATAACTAACGAACCCGATGCTGTTTTTGTAATTCAACCATAATAACTATCTTTAATTAATCCAATAATTTCATTTATTTTAGCTGTTAGGTTAGTTTTTTGATCGGTAGTTCAGGCAATTACATCAGAATTTTGCGCATTTTTTAATGGGTCCATTATTGATTTGGTTGCTCATGGCCCAGGAAATTCAGCTGTCGTTGTTGGCAAATGAGCGATAAAATATTGGGCTAAAGTTGCGGAGTTTAAAGCGGTTCCGGCTGTTTGCCCAATAAGTAAATAATTAGTGATTTTGTTGTTTGTTAAACCTGCATATCCGTAGTATGAATTATTAATCAAATTGATAATTGATTGAAAATCTGCTTGAAGATTTGTTAATTGCGCATCTTTTCAAGTTGTAAATTGTGTAACTCTTGTAAAATTATATTTCGAAGTAGCAGCTGTTCATGAATAAAAAGTACTTAATTTATTGTATGTACTTTTTGTATGTGTAAACAAATTAATAAATGTAGTTTTATTGATTAATTGAGACGGTGAACCACTAAAATAAGCACTTACATCAAATTTATTAACTATAGCTGGGTCAGGATAACCTAAATATTCTGTTTTTAAGAAGGTATCATATAAATCATTTATTGCTCCATTAAAGGAATTTAAATTAATATCTTTATATGCTTGGAATTCAACAGTGTACCCGAAAGGAAATTTTTGAGTATTTGCATCTTTTCCAGCAATAATTGAAACACTTATGTTATTTCATATTTTTGAAGAAATAAATAAATTTAATGCTGTTTTACCGTTTCAACTACTACCCGTCATAACATTTACTCATCGAGCTTTAAGGTCGTTAACTGTGCTAATTGGGTTAGAAGTGTTTTGATCAATGTAATAATTTCATAAAGTGTTATTAGCACTATTAATATCTGCAAAACCATAATAAAATGTATTAAATTCTGCAAATATTTGAGTAATATAATAATTTAATTGATTACTTGATCAGTTTTTAAACTCATTAAAAGCCATTTCAATACTTGAACCTGAAGCAATATTAAAGTAAGGATCAATAAATCTAATTGGAGTTCCAGAAGTTAATTTATTTTTAAACTCATTTATTAATCTTTGTAACCCAGTTTTTGGATTACTAATATCATTGTCTGATTTATCAAAAATTAACCCATTATTAGTATCTAATACGTAAGTTGGAAACATGTTGGGTAAATTAGTTTCATTATATCAACCTCATTGGTGACCTAAAGATGTTCCTTCAAGGGTAATAATTCATTTGTCATAAGTACTATTTAGCAATGTTTGAATAGCTTGATTTTGGATACTTACGAAATCAGTAATAATTTGGTCATATTCAGCTTGAGAAATAGTGGGTAAATTTGAAGTTGCAGCTATTGTCATATCGCTAATGGTCATAGGGCTAAATGAAAAATCATCTTTTTTACCTAATCATGTTGCTATATTTTCGATAGCTGCTTTCTGAGCCGCTGTTGCTCCGCTAGTATGAAGTGCAGTTAAATCAACAAAAAACAAATTTTGTGAAAAAAAGGTGGTAAATTGTTGAAGAAGTGGGCTTGTAGCATCATTTCTAAAATGTCTTTGAAAAACATCTTGTGATGAAGATAAATCAAGAGTTATTATATCTTTGCCAGTTGAAGCAATGTAGTTAATTTTAGAACTACTAAAAGTTTGTTCATTACTAAAAAAAGTTTTAGCTGTATTGTAATCATAAGATTCTAAATTTGTGATTTTGTCATTTTCAATATTAAAAGCAAAATATCTACTACTTCTTGGTATAGATTTTGCATCTGGAGTGTTAGACATAACTCCGCTTGGAAATAAATAATAAATGTCATTATGACCTTTAAAAAAAGAAAAAGTTATAGCTTCAGCAGAATAGAACTCGTATTCACTATTTTTGGGAAATTGAAAACTAGCAGTTGCTGTAGCGTTACCTTTTGAATCTATAACACCCATATCTAAATTCGCTGAACTGGTTCCGTTGTCTCCTAAATTTATAAAAATGGTTCCATTGTCACTCTTAAACGTTCAGTATCCAAGAGTGTTCTTATATGGAGTAAAATTTATTGTAAATGGTTCAGCTTGTACATCGCTATATAAATTCTTTCATCCTAATAATGGTTTAGATGGATCAGCTCCACCACTATAGTCATGTTTTGGTATGGCAGTATCATCAACAAAATCAACATCTTGGACATCGAAACCAGCATCAATGCCAGCCACATTAAACCCTGCCAATGTTCAATTTGGATTTCTAGGATCAAAATTTATTAAACGATAAACTTCTATTAGTTTAGTATCTTGAGAAATTCACGTAAAGGTTATTATCTTATATTTATTTATCGGTTCAGTATTATCGTAATATATGCTAATATTTCTAATTGTATTTTGTCCTAAATTACCGCCAGACAAAACATATGTCGTTGAGTCACCGCTTTTTAAGTTAGTTACCCCCGCACTTCACAATCCGGTCCCATAGGGATTAGAACTATCACCGCTATCACGGAAAAAGGTAACTAAATCTTCGCCTACTATTTGAGGTTTCAACACTATTTTTTTACTAACATCAAAACCTAAACTAACCTTCTTGTTTACAACCGTTAATTCTTTAGTTGATGGATCGATTGAGTATGTGGCAAATGAATCAAAATGAGGTCTTTTAAAAGTTGGAACTCAATAAGGAACAACAACATATTGATCAGATTTTATGGTTGTAAAACCAGAATTATCTCTTAGATTATTCCCTCCGAAATTACTAGGAATATAACCACGAAAAGGATCGGTATTTGAATTACTGTTTGGGTTTTCTCCACTCACTGAAGAAAAAATCTCACCATTCGAAGCGTTAAGAATATTATCGCCTTGGTGAGATTTTAAGTTATTATTTGAAGCCAATACCCCAGGTTCTGCCAATTTTGAAATTGGATCTATAGCAGTTGTTGTTAAGGTTGAAAAAATTGCAAATAATTTTAATTTTCTATTCATGAAGTTCACTCCACATGACTTATTGAAATAGTTATGTTTTTCAAATAACTAAGAATCTCTATTAAGTCATTTTATTTATATCAATATTATAACACTCATTAAAAAAATGGGTTTTTGGAGGTTGTTATTTTTTTTCAATAAGAAAAGAAATTACACTCATTAAGTAAAATGTGGCAGTTTCCATTCTTAATATTCTTTTACCAAGAGAAATTGGTTTTCATTGTGCTTTTTGTAATATTTCAACTTCCCTTAAATCAATTCCGCCTTCTGGACCGATTAGAAAGTAATTAAAATTTTCTTGTTTAAAGTTATCTAACTTTAATTGATTATCCGTATCTGCTAATTCATAGCAGTAATAACCCTCTTTATTTTTAACTCAGTCACTTAATTTTTGAATCGGAGTAATAATTGGCATGGTGTTGCGATTCGATTGTTCAGCAGCTTCTTTAGCGATTTTTGATCAACGTTCAATTTTCGTGTCGTCAATTTTATTAACTATTGAACGAGTCATCAAAATTGGCGTTATTTCGTGGCAACCTAGTTCAGTTAATTTTTGAATAATAAGATCCATTTTTTCGTTTCTTGTTAAACCAATCGCTACAGATATTTTAATTGGTAATTCAGTATCTTCATCTAATTCTTGAATGATTTCTAATTTACAATTATCTTTATTTATTGCTACTAACTTAGTTAAAATTTTTCTGTTATTAAAAATAATCATTATTTCTTCATTAATTTTAAATCTCATTACATTTTTAGCGTGGTGAAAGTCATTATCTCGCAAATAGAAATTATTATTTTCAATATGATTCAAAAAATATTTTTGCATATACTCTAATTATAGTTTTTTTCGTCTAGGCAATTGTATAGAAAATAAAATAAGCAATAAAAAATGGGACTAGACAATATAAAGAAATTGGAATTTCTTTATATTTACCCGTACAAGTTTTGATGGCAATATAGTAAAGAAATCCAAATGCAATACCAGCTGATATAGAATAACTTAGCAATATTATTAAGATTGTTAAAAATGAACCAACATATGTGACAAAATCTTTATGCTCAAGTTTCAATACTTGAGTAAACATCAAAGCCCCTACTACAATTAAAATTGGGTCGGTGATGGCTGATGAAAACAATGAAGTAATCGGAAATAATGGCAAAACTAGCAAAAATAATACCGATGTTACAATTGCTGAAGCGCCATGTTTTGCTCCTTGTGAAATACCAGAAGATGATTCAACATAACATGCAGCATTACTTGTTCCTAAAGAAGCCCCAACAACGGTTGATACACCCTCAATTAAAGTAATGCTTTGAAAGTTTTTAATATTTCCTTTTTTATCATATAACTTCCCTTGTTCAGCTAAACCAACTAATGTTCCAGTCATATCAAAGAACATTACAAATAAAAATGTAAATACAGCAACGTATCCAGCGAAATGAGTAAATACATCAGGGATATGAGTTCATCCATTTAAAAATGTCTTCCCTACTTTTGAAAAATCAAAATTTTGAGTCTCGATACTTGGTAGAGCTTCTTCTTTAATATTCCCTGCATAATGTAAAATAACTCCGATTATAATTGAAATTGCCATCGCTAAAATAAATGCATATTGTAAACGCAATGCATAAAAGACAAAAGCTAAAAGAAGCGTAATTAATGATAATATTACTCCTCACTTTTTTAAATTTCCGAAAGTTGTAGCTGTTGTTGGATCTTGGGTAATTATTCCTGTTTGTTGCAATCCGATGTAAGCAATAAATAGACCAATTCCAGCACCAATTGATAATTTAAGATCTCTTGGGATAACGTCGACAATAATTTTGCGTAAAGGAGTAATACCAATTACTGTGAACAAAACTCCACTAATGATACTAGAAGATAAAGCAATATCTAAAGCATTTGGAACATTTCCCAATAGTTTACCTACTAGGGTAAATGCAAAAAAAGCATTTAAACCCATTCCTGGTGCCATTCCGATTGGAACATCAGCAAATAAACCAATTAAAAGTGTTCCTAAGAATGAAACAACTACTGTTGCAAAAAATAATGCAAATTTAACAGATGAGACTTCATTATCTGTGGGATGATATGCTCCCAATAAAATTGATGGATTTACAAAAACAATGTAAACCATACTTAAAAAAGTTGTAATTCCGCCAATAATTTCAAATCTTAATTGCCTCCTATCTTTTTTTAGAAGGTATTTAATCGTAGAAATGCTTTGGAACATATATTTAACCCTTTATATAGAAGATGACTTTTTCTTTTTTAATTGGAATATCATCAATATTTTGATATCCGATTAACGAAATAATACGTTGTTTTGCAGTGACATCAAAATGAGTATCTAATAATTTAGTTATTTTTTCAAGTATTCGATTATTTTTACATACTACATAAAATTCTTCCGGATTTAGATTATGTTTTTTAATAAATTGAGTAATGATTTTACTGTTTTTAACATTTAAATTAATGATCTTGCATGATTCAATGTGGTTAGCATCTTCAACAATATATTTTTCAGTCGGAATTCACTCATCTACATTATCAATTAAAACAGCTGTTGTTGTTTTATTTATTTTATTTTTAATTTTTCCGTACTGTTCGTGTGTCAATAAACATGATCTTAAAAATTCTTTGTAAATTATTTCATTAAAATTAGAACTCTTTTTTGATAAAACATTTAAGTAATCAATGATTATTTTTTTAATTCGTTTGCTTGTGCAGACAATGACTATTTTTTGACGTTCATAGTCATAGCGTTTAAATAATTTATCAAGTGTATTTTTAACATCACTAACGCTTATACATATCTCTTTTAATTCATTTTGACGTTCTAATAAAATATCTTCAAAAGTATCGGTTACATCTTTTTCAGTTCAAGAATCAATTATTATAGTTGATTCTTGAATTCCATATTTTTTTTCTTAAATATTCTCATCTAGTTTAATTATATAAAAAACTAGATTATTCGTTTGATTCACAATCATGATCGTCATCTTCAAAATCAAATTTGTAATAATTTTCAGTTACTAAAATTTTTACTAATTGTTCTGTTCTTTTTATAACGTCATCAAAACAAAAATTATTTTTTTCACGCAAATCCATTAATACTTCGTAATTATTTTCTTTTTTACCGGTAACTAGATAACAAGAAGGATAAATTGTAATTTTTTCTTCAAAAAGTTTATTTGAAGCTTTAATATTACTTTCATTATCAATAATTAAAAGATTACCTAATTTATCAAAATTTTCTTCCCATTTTTTATTAAAAGAATCTCCATCTTCAATTTTTTTACTTTCAAAAAAATCTTTTCATAATCTATTTTCTCTCGGAATAATGTGTTCTAAAGAATTATAGTCATAATTTTTACCCTCCAAGTGTGCTATTTTTCTTATCATGTTTTTAGCAGCAGTTGGCGGTAAACTATTACTTTTTAATTTTCGAGCAAAATCATTTAAAGGCGAAAAACCAAAAATATAGTTTTCCGTCATATTTTTAATTCCTGCATATAATTTATTGTATGAATCTTTAATGTCGTCGCTTATAAAGTTATCGAAAAAACTTCCTATAGATAGTCCGGTTCCTTTACTTACATGTAATCTACTTCTAAAGAGAATAAAATTTTTAACAATTTAAGATTATTTTTCATCGGCATCATAAGTCTAAAATCGTGAGGTTTTGCTTTATATTTTGTATCAACATCCTCAGTATATGCATTATTACATGAAAGTTTTTTTATTTTTGATTTCAAGTTATCATCTAATTTTATAGCTCCGCCTACTGGTTTTCATTGCCCATCTCTATTAGAATAAATTACCAACAAGCGATTATTGGTATCTCTAATGTTCGCAATTACTCCAATAGTGACACGAACTTCTTTTTCATTTTTCAAGAAAACTTTTGTTTTACCATTCGGGTTATTATAGATAATAAAACCATTCGTTTTATTTTTAAATTTTCTTTGAATTCAAATAGATGATTTGTCAAAAAAGAATAAAATAAAATTTGCTGCCAATCCGATTAAAACTGCATAAAGTATATTCATTATTAATTTATTCATTAATTATATCATTCAATTGATAATTTAATTTTCTATTCAATGCATCCAAAACATCTTTAAGCGAAAATTTATTAAATATCATGTAAAGTTCTTTAGCTGAAGTGTTTAAATCATTATAATTTTTAATTAGATTAGATTCAGGAGATTATTTTAGATTAAACGAAGATCGTCAAGACGATTCGTATAAAAATTTTTTAATCAAATTGAAAGTATCATCATCTCTTAGAGAGATTACTAAATCTGTTATATAAATTGAAGTTATTCCTCTTAAATGATTACGTGAAAACAAATGTTTAAGAATTAAAATAGCATTTCTTTTGCTGTTTTTTCCGTTTGATTCATCCAATGCTTTTGATTGTCTATTAAAAGTTGCTTTTGGATCCGAGATTTTTAATTCATAGGAAGAATTATTATCAGAAGTTCTCCTTAAATGAAGTAATTCATCATTTTTATAAAAACTAATCGAATTAATTTTAGGTTTAACATAAATAACAAAATCTATATGAAAATTTGGTTTATTTAAATTGTTCATAAATTTTATAGTAACAACAGGTTTTTTATCTTTAACAGTAACGTTTAATTTATAGTAGTTATTCAACTTTTCTCTTATTCAAGGAATTAATTTTTCCTTAAATCTTATTGCATCAGAAAGTTCGGTTCCTTCTTCTAAAACGATACCATAATCGATATCAAAATCATTATCATGATATTTAACACCTGTTCTAATTTTATAACTACCTAAATTAAATTCTCCCACGATTTTCAAATTTTGTTGTCTTGAAAACTCTTTAACAAATTCAATAATTTTATCTCTTCTGCTACGAATTTCATCATAAATATCATCGCTAATTTTTAATTTTGATGCAAATTTATCTAATACATCACTTATTTTTTGTTCATTAATATTCATTATTTTTCCCTCCTGCAAATTATAGAAAAGTTTTAACTCTCCTTGCAAAACTCTTATTTAAATCTTCTGAACGATCTTTTTGAACGTTTGAAAGAAATGCTTTCTCATCTTTATTTAAATGAGATGGAATGTTAACATGGATTTCCACAATCAAATCTCCAATTGTTGTATTGCTTCTTAAGTTAGGAATTCCTTTTTGTTTTACTTTCAATAATGTTCCGTGTGCTGTTCCAGCTGGAATTTTAATTTTAACATCACCATAATATGTTGGAACATATAATTCAGCCCCTAAAATAGCATCTGAATAATCAATTGGTAAAATAATTTTTAAATCATTTGTTCATTCTTCATTACGAATGATACGTTCAAATATCTGATTTTTTTCAATATTAACTTCAACATATAAACTTCCAGCTGGGCCACCATTTATACCAGGTTCTCCAAAACCAGTTACTTCGATACGTTGACCTGGATAAATTCCTTTTGGGATTTTAATGACTTTTTCTACTTTTTGTGCCACAATTCCCTTGCCATGACACGCTGAACATTTCTTTAAAATTAATTTTCCTTTACCATGACAATCAGGACAGGCTGATTGCATTTCAGTATAACCCATCATTGTTCGAACGCGTTGGCGAACCATCCCTTTTCCGTTACATGTTCGACAGACGCTAATATCAGCTGGTGAAGCAGCACCACTACCATGACAGTGTGAACAACTTACATGCTGTTCTAGTGTTTTTTTAATTTCTGTACCGAATACAACATCACGAAGATTAATACTTACGCGCATTAGTAAGTCGTTTCCACGTTGTGGAGCATTAGGGTTAGCAGATCTTGAACCGCCACCAAAACCACCAAAAATATTATTTAAAATGTCTTCAAAAGAATTTTCACCAGCGAAACCGCCACCAAATCCGCCGAAACCACCAGCACCGCCGCCACCTTGTTCTGCAGCATGACCAAATTGGTCGTAAGCTTGTTTTTTATTAGGATCGCTTAGTGTTGCATAAGCTTCAGAAATTTCTTGAAATTTCTTTTGCGTATCTGGGTCCTCTTTATTAACGTCGGGATGATACTTTTTCGCTAATTCACGAAATGCCTTTTTGATTTCTTGTTCGGATGCACCCTTTTTTAAACCCAAGACTTCATAATAATCTCTTTTTTGTCTCATTTTTCACTCCTTATATAACAAAAAGAGGTTGCCCTCTTTTTGTAGTAAACAATTATTGTTTTAATGGATCATCATTTGAGTTTGTTTCCTCTGGTGATGGGCCATGTTGCTGGTTAGCTTTTGCTTGATGGAAGGCTTGTGCTACTTGAGTAAAGTCATTAATTATTTTTTCCATTTTTGGATAATCATCATTTTCGATAGCACCTTTTAATTCATCACGCATTTGTTCAGCTTGTGATTTTTGCTCAGGAGTTAGTTTATTTGCTTCCTCTGATGCTAGGTTTGCTTCAATTTCTGAAAGAATTGATTGAGCTTGATTTTTAGTTTCAACGTTTTTACGTTTTTGTTTATCAGCTTCTTTGTTTTCTTCAGCTTCTTTTACCATTCTTTGAATATCAGCTTCACTTAATCCTTCGTTGTTTTTAATAGTAATTTGTTGTTCTTTTTGTGTATCTAAATCCTTAGCATTTACATGAACAACTCCATTAACGTCAATTGAGAAAGTAACTTCAATACGTGGAGTACCACGTTTAGCTGGGCGAATTCCTTCTAAAGAAAATCTTCCTAATGTTTTATTGTCTGTTGCAAATTCTCTTTCTCCTTGTAAAACATGGATGTCTACAGCTGGTTGATTATCTTGTGCTGTTGAGAAAACTTGTGATTTATTAACAGGAATTGTTGTGTTACGATCAATAATTTTTGTCATAACTCCTCCAAGTGTTTCAATACCTAAACTCAATGGCGTTACATCAAGTAATAGAATATCTTTAACATCACCTGTTAATACTCCACCTTGAACAGCAGCTCCGATAGCTACAACTTCATCTGGGTTGATAGTTCTATCTAATTCGCGACCAACTTCTCTTTTTACTAGTTCTTGAACAGCCGGAATTCTTGTTGAACCACCAACTAATAGAACTTTATCAATATCTGATGCTTTTAAATGAGCATCTTTTAAAGCTTTTCTAATTGGTTCTAAAGTTTTTTGAACTAAATGACGTGTCATACTATCAAATTGAGTTCTTGTAATTGTCATTTCAATGTGTAAAGGTCCTGATTCACTCATTGTAATAAATGGTTGAGAAATAGTTGCTTCTAATGAATTAGATAAATCTTTTTTCGCTTTTTCAGCAGCTTCTTTTAATCTTTGTTTTGCAACTTTATCTTTTGCTAAATCGATCCCGTTAACTTTTTTGAATTCACTAATAATTCAATCCATAATAACGTGGTCAAAATCGTCTCCACCTAAAAAGTTATCTCCTGATGTCGATAAAACTTCAAAAGTTCCACCAGATAATTCTAGAACTGAAACATCAAACGTTCCACCACCTAGATCGTATACTAATACTTTAATATCTTTATCTTGTTTGTCTAATCCGTAAGCTAGAGCAGCAGCTGTTGGTTCATTAATAATACGTTCAACAGTTAAACCAGCAATTTTTCCAGCATTAATTGTTGCTTGACGTTGTGCATCGTTAAAGTAAGCTGGTACCGTGATAATGGCACGAGTTACTTTTTCACCTAAATAATCTTCAGCAGATTGTTTCATTTTTTGTAAAACCATTGCTGATATTTCTTCTGGTGTGTAATCTTTTCCCATTACGTTAACTTTTTCGTTTGTTCCCATTTTACGTTTAATTGAACTAATTGTATTTAGGTTAGTCATTGCTTGATTTTTAGCAGCTTGACCAACAATAATTTCTGTTCCTTTGAAAGCAACAACTGATGGTGTTGTTCTATTACCTTCTGAATTAATAATTACTTTAGGTTCTTTCCCATCCATAATAGCAACACATGAGTTTGTTGTTCCTAAGTCGATTCCAATAATTTTTTTACTATCTTTATTCATTTTGTCTCCCTCTTTTATTTATTTAGCAATCAAATTTATCAATTGCTAAATATTATATTAGCATTTTTTTTAGCAATTGCAATATCTAATTGCTAAATATTTTTTGCTATTTTTACTTTGGCATATTTAATCACTTTATCGTTTAGTTTATATCCTTTTGATGCAACTGAATAAACATTACCATCCTTCACTTCATTTGTTTCAATATGTTCAACGGCTTCGCATTCATGATGATTAAATTCGTCACCGCGTTTAGGATTAATTTCCTTAACGTTTTGGTTTTCTAATCCTTCTTTTAGTTTTTGAAGGATCATTACAAAACCTTGACGTCATTTATTAATTTCTTCATTATCAGTTTTAGCATTTAGAGATGATTCTAATCATTCAATTGGTTGAATAAAATCATTCACTAATTTTTCTAATCTTTTTTGAACATTTTCATCTGATGATTTTAATTGACGTTGAAGATGATTTTTTGTTTCCTGCATAATTTCAACATGTGAATCGTAATCTTTTGCTTTACGCTCATTTGTTTTTGCTTTTGACATTCAGGAATTCACAGAAATTTCTAATTCATTAGCTTTTTCCTTTAATTTTTTAATTTCTCTATCTTTTTTATCAATTTCAGTTTCTAATTCTAAAATTTGTTTTTTAAATTTTTTTGCTTCTTTTGGAGAAGCTTCTATTTCAATATCTTCGTTTTTTTCAATAATTTCTTCATTATTTAAATTTTCGTTAGTCACGCTATACTCCTTTATTTTTTATCTACGTTATATTCTTCTAAACGAATCGCCAACCATTTTAATAAACTATTAATTTTCATGTAATCCATTCGTTTCGGGCCAACTAGTGATATTTGTTTTGAACCACTAGCATTAATATGGTCATAAGATGTTGACACGATAGCTAAATCACGATAATTAGTTCCAACATCCTCGCCAAAAATAACTTGTGGTTCATGTGTTTGAGAACTATTTATTATGTTTGTCTTTCCTGTCTTGTGATCTAAATGGTCTCAAATCGAATTTTCTTCAAAAAGTTGCAATATTTTTTTAATTTTTTCTGGGTCATTAAATTCAGGATTACTTAAAAATTTATTTACACCAACAACACTCCGTGAAGTTGTATCTCCAATAATTAATTGTTTTATAATGTTTTGAAGCAATCGTTCATAATCTTGAACATTTTTAGAAACAATTTTCCCGATCATATCGATATTAATTGATAATTTTTCTAAATTAATTTCATTTAAACGTTCATTTAAATAATCAACACATTTTTTTAAATCATCGATATCGATTTTTTTAGGAATATTAAAAACTTTATCTTGAACACTTCCATTCGTGGTTATTAGCAAGGCTAATGCAGTGTGAGAAGTTAAAGGAATTATTTCAATTTTCTTTAACTTGTGATTATTAGTTTTTTGAGAAACAATTGCTGCAACAGAAGTTAATTCACTAATAATTTTACAAGATTCCTTAATTACTTCATCGATTGATAATACCCTTTCCTCAAAGAGAATTTCTAGTTTTTTTTGAATTTCTGAAGCTTCTTTATTCTCCATTAAATTCTCGAAATAATAACGATACCCTTGCGTTGTCGGGATTCTCCCTGAAGCAAAATGATGTTTTTCAATCAAGCCTTTTTCTTCTAGCATAACCATGTCATTACGAATAGTGGCGCTCGAACAATCAAGTTCATATTTTGTTAATAATTCATTGCTGCTTATTGGATTTGCAGTATGTAAATATTCTTCAATAATGTTTTTTAAAATTTGTTGTTGACGTTCATTAATCATACTATCTCTTTTAGCAATCTCACTACGAGTTTGCTAATTTATATAATAGCATAATTTTGAAAAATATTATAAAAATATTCATCTAAATAAAAATAACGCCCATCGGCGTTATTTTTATTTATTTAATAGAAAGAATAAGTGACTACTATTGCCCTTCTCATTCTTTTCAGTTTAGTAATTCACCAGCAGCTGATAATGTCCCTTTATCGTTAACATATAGACTTTTCAAGTATTCAGCAACCACTGAATAGTGAGTAATTCTATTGATTAAATCCGTTTGGGCAATTTGTGCTTTAAATAATGTATATAATCCATCAACATTACTTTCTAAACCATAAGTTGATCCATTTTTACATATGAATAATGTTCAAATGTGATTTGCCCCCGTAAATGGGCTTGGGGTTTGTGTATAATTAAAATCTTTGTCATTATAATATTGAACTAATAATTCCAAAATATTTCTTAAATCACCTTTGGCGATAACTTCTTGAGATTCAGAGAATATGAATAAATCATAAAATACTCCTCCTGAAATTCCGCTATTAAAGAAATCATAAATTTTATAAAATCCTCATCCTTTAGCAGCATCAAGAATATTTGATTCAATTTGAGCATTTGTTAATGGAGTTTTGTGATCACTACCTAAAAAGTATTCAATAAAGTAGTTTGGTAAAGTAGTGTCGTTATTGTAACCTCAATAAGCATTGTTGTATTCTCTCACAGCATGTTCAATATCATAACTTAATGCTGTTCTTTGTTCGTCTTTAAATTCACCCGAAATTTTATTTTCATTTACTAAAGTTTCTAATCAAACTTTAACGCCGTATGAGAATGGGAAGTCTTGAGTTCCGTGCATGTCAATAACGTTTTGTTTGAATAATTTTAATAACGCTACGGAATCTAGCGGAGTTCCATCATTTTGAATAATCAATAATGTTCTGCTAACTAAAGAATCCATTTCAGTTGTATAACCGTAGTAATTATTTACCATTTCATCATAAATTGGGTTTCATGCTTTTTGTAATGAATTACTTTGATCTGTTAAAAATTCATTGATTGCAGTTTTATCTGTAATTAATGTTGTTAAGAAACCATTTAAATATCATTTCCCTGGTAGATCTATTGTTGGTGTACTTGGGAAGTTATCCATTAAATAATTTGCCAATACAACAGGGTCCAACGGAGTTCCATCAGTATAACCTAGCAATACATAATCACTAACTGAATTATTTGCTAATCTTTCAAAACCATAGTAATATGGTTCAATCATTCCAATAATTGTTGTAAAGTGATCAATTACTTGTTTTCTTTGATCTTGAACGAATGCTTGAAAATCTGTATTTTCAATAGTTATATTTCCTAAGAATTGACGAACTAAATATGGTTTTGGGAAACCTTCAGCACTAACAGATAAACCTTGTTTAAATGCATCAACAATCATTTGCTCGTTTGGTGGTGTATTTGTTCGGTGTGTATAAAAAATTACTTGATAGATGGCATTTGCACCAAATTCAGGAGATGCTGAATAACCATAGTATGTATTTTCAAAAAGAGGAACAATTCTTGAAATTTCTTGACTTAGATACTTTGATTCATTATTTTTAAAAGTATTTATATCATCTGAAGTGATTAATTTAAGAAATCCTTTTATTTCATATAAACCAGTTAGTCCAGTTGGTAAAGATTCCATGGTAATTGTTGCAGCAATAGCTTCAGGGGATAACTCTGTGTTCACTGGAAAATTCACCAATAATTTGTCAACATTCGACACAAGTAATCCAAAACCACTTGTTGTAGTTACTCAACCAAAATAATTGTCTTTAATTTTATCTATAATTTTTTGTAAGTCATTATTTAATTGAGTTTTTTGATCATTTACTCAATCATTTAAACCTAATTCTGGATTACTTTTTAGTGAATCGATCATTGATTTTGTTGCTCAAACACCTAGATATTCATCTGAAGTCGCTGGATGATTTAAAATAAAATAATCTGCTAAATCAGCTGCACTCATTTGTTTTTCAACTTCTAAATTTTGAAAAATATAAGTTGTCAATCTATTGTTAGCTAAACTTGCATATCCGTAATATGATGGTGAAACTAAATCAATAATTGACTGAAAATCTTGTTCTAGAGATGATTGTTGATAGAAAACATAATTCAAAAAGTTTTGATTTTCGGCTGGTCTATAATAAGAACCTTCAGACGTTCATATAAAATATTTACTCAATTCAATATATGTTGCTGCTGTGTGAATAAAAGAATCTTTAAATTCCTGCATTGTAACAATTTGGGTTGGTGTTCCAGAAAAATATTGACTAACATTAAATACACCATTTGGATCAGCATACCCAAAATAATTGTTTTCTAGAAATTGATTATATAGAGTATTTGTTGCTAACTTAAAAGAGTTTGTATTAATCAATGTAAAATTATTAAAATCTGCTGTTGCTACAAATTCGTATTGTTCAATGGTTGCATCCTTGCCACCCACCGAATCAACAGATAAACCTGCTCAAACATCAGTTGAAAATAAAAAGTTTATAACAGTTGAAGCATTTCATGAAGGATCCTTCATTACATTTATTCATTTACTAATAACTTCGTCAACTGAAGTAAGAGGATTTAATGTAGCATCATCTAAATAATAGTTTCAATATTGTTGATTTTGTGAATTTAGGTCAACAAAACCATAATAAAAACTATTATATTGATTAATAATTTTTTGAACATAATAACTAAATTGATTTTTACCTCATGTTTGATATTCATGAAAAGCCGTTTCAATTGCACTTCCTGAAACAGGATTTAAGTATGGTTCAGTCAAACGTTCTGGATTACCAGCTTCTAAACTATCATGAAATTTTGCTAATAAATTTTGCAACCCTACCCCAGGGTTTGCAATGTTATCATCTTTGTTATCAAACGTTAATCCGTTTTTTGAATCAATTACGTATGCTGGAAACATGTTTGATAAGTTATTTTGGTTATATCAACCTCATTGATGACCGTCTTCTGTCCCCTCCATTGTTTGAATTCATTTTGAATAAGTTAAATCAATCAATGTTTTTGCAGCAATTGATTGAATGGATGCAAAATTATCAATAACTGTTGCTAATTCGTCTGGGTTTAAGTCTTCTGGGAAATTAGCGGTTGCTGCAGCCACCAACTGTTCATTAGTCATCGGACTAAATCTATAATCGGAACTTTTTCCGATTCATAAAGATATCTTATCAATAGCATCTTTTTCAGATGGGGTTGCTTGATTTTCATATGCCGAAGTTAAATCGACAAAATATAATCCATTTTTAAGAAAAAATTCGAATTGATTTAAAAATGGTGATACGTTAGCATTAAATTCTTTTATAGATTTTGATGCATAATCTACTTGCTGAGTAGTTGAGTTAAAAGTTTGTGATGTGGTTTGTGTTTGCTGTGAATGGTTTTTACTAATTTGTTGTTCATTAGTGTTTCGGTTCATAAAGCTTGAAATTGGCACAAGTGTAACTGTTGTTAAAGTTGCTAAAAGTGCCAATAATTTGAATTTTTTATTCATATTTTTCCTTTGTATTTCTTCTATATATGTTATTATTATAAATCTAAATTTTGTTAAAATTTTAATTTAAGACATAGAAAATATATATAATAAAAATTATTTACTTTTATTGGGTTGATTTTTTTATACATAAAAAAAATTACACAAGTTATAGAACAAATACCAATCATTCCGATGAAAATTCACAGAACTCATAACAAGTTGTTATTATTAATAACATTATTTGAAGCAAATATTGCGCTAAGTGTTATTAAAAAATTATTGTAATCATCTGTAAAATTATTAATGAATTGGGTATTTACTAATAAATCTTGATTCGGGTAAAATCGATTAGTATTTTTTAATAAACCATTTTGAAAATCATCAATAAACTTATTTATTAATCTAGCATTTTTATCAATCTCTTCTCTATTTGCTATTTCTTCATAAATATCGTTATTTACCTTTTAAATCAACGTCCCAAAACTAAGAATTTATTAATTGGATCACTGATAAAATTGTTTAAATTATTTTTTGTTCAAAACCTAACTTGATTTTCCTATATCACTAATAAAAAATAATGTTCTAATATTCAATAAAATTAATGATATTTTTTTAAGTAACTGACTATTTAATTGCATACTTTATATAATTCCTATAAAAAAATAACGCCGATGAGCGTTATTTTTATTTATTTAGTAGAAAGAATAAGAAGTTACTATTGTGCTTCTCATTTTTTTCAGTTTCGTAATTCACCAGAAACTGTTAATATCCCTAGAATGTTAACATGATATAGACTTTTTAAGTATTTAGCAACCACTGAATAGTGAGTAGTTTCGTTGATTAAATCTGTTTGAGCAACTTGTGCTTTAAAAAGGTTGTACATTGAATCAACATCCGTTGGTAAACCTATAGTTGAACCATTTTTAGTGTTAAAGAAAGTTCAAATGTGATTTGCACCCTTAAATGGGCTTGGGGTTTGTGTATAATCAAAATTTTTATCATAATAAAATTGAACTAATAATTTAAAAATTTCTGATAAATCATCTTTGGTATTAACTTCTTGAGATTCGGAGAATGTGGACAAATCATAAAATACTCCTCCTGAAATTCCGCTATTAAAGAAATCATAAATTTTATAAAATCCTCATCCCTTAGCAGCATCAAGAATATTTGATTCAATTTGAGCATTTGTTAATGGAGTTTTGTGATCACTATCTAAAAAGTATTCAATAAAGTAGTTTGGTAAAGTAGTGTCGTTATTGTAACCTCAATAAGCATTATTGTATTCTCTAACAGCTTGTTCAATATTATAACTTAACGCTGTTCTTTGTTCATCTCCAAATTCACCCGAAATTTTATTTTCATTTACTAAAGTTTCTAATCAAACTTTAACGCCGTATGAGAATGGGAAGTCTTGAGTTCCGTGCATATCAATAACATTTTGTTTGAATGATTTTAATAATGCTACTGAATCTAGCGGAGTCCCGATATTTTGAATAATCAATAATGTTCTGCTAACTAAAGAATCCGTTTTAGTTGTATAACCGTAGTAATTATTTACCATTTCATCATAAATTGGGTTTCATGCATTTTGTAATGAATTACTTTGATCTGTTAAAAATACATTGATTGCAGTTTTATCTGTAATTAATGTTGTTAATAAATCATATAAATATCATTCCCCTGGTAGAAATGTTGATGGTTTTGGGAAGTTATCCATTAAATAATTTGCTAATACAACAGGGTCCAACGGAGTTCCATCAGTATAACCTAGCAATACAAAATCACTAACTGGATTGTTTGCTAATCTTTCAAAACCGTAGTAATATGGTTCAATCATTCCAATAATTGTTGTAAAGTGATCAATTACTTGTTTTCTTTGATCATGAATAAATGCTTGAAAATCTGTACTTTGAACCGTTATATTTCCTAAAAATTGACGAACTAAATATGGTTTTGGGAAACCTTCAGCACTAACAGTTAAACCTTGTTTAAACGCATCAACAACCGTTTGTTCATTTAGTGGTGTACCTACCGTGTGTGTATACAAAATTGTTTGATAAATGGCATTTGCACCAAATTCAGGAGATGCTGAATAACCATAGTATTCGTAATTTGCAACAAAACTAACAATTCTTGAAATTTCTTGACGTAAATACTCTGATTCATTATTTTTAAAAGTATTTATATCATCTAAACTGATTGATTTAAGAAATCCATTTATTTCATTTAAACCAGTTAACCCTGTTGGTAAAGATTCCATGGTAATTGTTGCGGCAATAGCTTCAGGGGATAATTCTGTGTTCACTGGAAAATTCACCAATAATTTGTCAACATTTGACACAAATAATCCAAAACCACTTGTTGTAGTTACTCAACCAAAATAATTGTCTTTAATTTGATCTATAATTTTTTGTAAGTCATTATTTAATTGAGTTTTTTGATCATTTACTCAATCATTTAAACCTAATTCTGGATTACTTTTTAGTGAATCAATCATTGATTTTGTTGCTCAAACACCTAGATATTCATCTGAAGGCAATGGATGATTTAAAATAAAATATTTTGCTAAATCAGCTGCACTCATTTGTTTTCCAAGTTCTAAACTTTGAAAAATATAAGTTGTCAATCTATTGTTAACTAAAGTTGCATATCCGTAATATGATGGTGAAACTAAATCAATAATTGACTGAAAATCTTGTTCTAGAGATGATTGTTGATAGGAAACATAATTCAAAAATTTTTGATTTTCGATTGGTTTATAATAAGAACCATCAGGTATTCATATAAAATATTTGGTCAATTTGAAAAATGTTTCCATTTTGTGTTTAAAAGAATTTTTAAATTCTTGTATTGTAACAATTTGCAGTGGTGTGCCAGAAAAATATTGACTAACATTAAATGAACCATTTGGATCGGCATACCCAAAATAATTGTTTTCTAGAAATTGATTATATATAGTATTTGTTGCTAACTCAAAAGAGTTTGTATTAATCAATGTGTAATTATTAAAATCCGCTGTTGCTACAAATTCGTATTGTTCAATGGTTGCATCCTTACCGCCCACCGAATCAACAGATAAATCTGCTCAAACATCAGTTGAAAATAGAAAGTTTATAGCAGTTGAAGCATTTCATGAAGGATCCTTCATTACATTTATTCATTTACTAATAACTTGGTCAACCGAAGTAAGGGGATTTAAAAAACCATCCTCTAAATAATAATTTCAATATTGTTGATTTTGTGAATTTTGGTCATCAAAACCATAATAAAAACTATTATATTGATTAATAATTTTTTGAACATAATAACTAAATTGATTTTTGCCTCATGTTTGATATTCATGAAAAGTCGTTTCAATTGCACTTCCTGAAACAGGATTTAAGTATGGTTCAGTCAAACGTTCTGGATTACCAGCTTCTAAACTATCATGAAATCTTGCTAATAAATTTTGCAACCCTAACCCAGGGTTTGCAATGTTATCATCTTTGTTATCAAACGTTAATCCGTTTTTTGAATCAATTACGAATGCTGGAAACATGTTTGATAAGTTATCTTGGTTATATCAACCTCATTGATGACCGTCTTCTGTCCCCTCCATTGTTTGAATTCATTTTGAATAAGTCGAATCGATCAATGTTTTTGCAGCAATTGATTGAATGGATACAAAATCTTTAATAGCTGTGTCTAATTCGTCTAGATTTACGCTATCTGGAAAATTAGCGGTTGCTGCAGCCACCAACTGTTCATTAGTCATTGGACTAAATGTGTAATCGGAACTTTTTCCGATTCATAAAGATATCTTTTCAATAGCATCTTTTTCAGATGGGGTTGCTTGATTTTCATATACCGAAGTTAAATCAACAAAATATAATTCATTTTTAAGAAAAAATTCGAATTGACTTAAAAATGGTGATTCGTTAGCATTAAATTCTTTTATAGATTTTGATGCATAATCTGTTCACTGAGTAGTTGAGTTAAAAGTTTGTGATGTGGTTTGTGTTTGCTGTGAATGGTTTTTACTAATTTGTTGTTCATTAGTATTCCAGTTCATAAATTTTGAAATTGGCACAAGTGTAACTGTTGTTAAAGTTGCTAAAAGTGTCAATAATTTGAATTTTTTATTCATATTTTTCCTTTGTATTTTTTCTTTTATATGTTATAATTTTAAATTTAAATTTTAATAAAATTTAAATTTGAGACATAGAAAATATATATAATAAAAAATTATTTACTTTTATTAGGTTGATTTTCTTTATGTATAAAAAAAAATCACATAGGTTATAGAACAAATATCGATCATTCCAATGAAAATTCACAGAATTCATAACAAGTTGTTATTATTAATAACATTATTTGAAGCAAATATTGCGCTAAGTGTCGTTAAAAAATTATTGTAATCATCTGCGAAATTATTAATGAATTGGGTATTTACTAATAAATCATAATTCGAGTAAAATCGATTAGTATTTTTTAATAAACCATTTTAAAAATCATCAATAAACTTATTTATTAATCTGGCATTTTTATCAATCTCTTCTCTATTTGCTTTTTCTTCATAAATATTATTAATTGTTAAAATTAACAAACTTTCATAACTTTGAATATCATTAATTAACATTGTGTTATATAAATTTATACTATTAATTAAATCTTGATTCAATTTAAACGATGTGTCTACTTTTTCAAGGCTGTATATAATTTGATTATAAATTGGTGACAAGTTATTGCTTAATGTGTTTTGAATTTGTTGGATTAATGAATTTATATTATTTGATAAATCGTAAAAAGGATTAATTTTAATAAACTTATTAAAAATTCAGTTTGAATTTTATTTTGTAATTTATTAAAAATTCAATTTACAAAACTATTAAATCAGTATCTTTGCCTTTATAAAAATAACGCCAATGGGCGTTATTTTTATTTATTTAGTGAAAGAATAAGAAGTCACTATTGTCCTTCTCATTTTTTTCAGTTTCGTAATTCACCAGAAACTGATAATATTCCTAGAATGTTAAAACGATATAGACTTTTTAAGTATTTAGCAACCACTGAATAGTGAGTAGTTTCATTGATTAAATCTGTTTGAGTAACTTGTGCTTTAAAAAGGTTGTACATTGAATCAACATCCGTTGGTAAACCTATAGTTGAACCATTTTTAGTGTTAAAGAAAGTTCAAATGTGATTTGCCCCCGTAAATGGGCTTGGGGTTTGTGTATAATCAAAATTTTTATCATAATAAAATTGAACTAATAATTTAAAAATTTTTGATAAATCAACTCTGGCAGTAGCTTTTTGAGATTCCGAGAATGTGGACAAATCATAAAATACTCCTCCCGAAATTCCACTATTAAAGAAATCATAAATTTTATAAAATCCTCATCCCTTAGCAGCATCAAGAATATTTGATTCAATTTGAGCATTTGTTAATGGAGTTTTGTGATCACTACCTAAAAAGTATTCAATAAAGTAGTTTGGTAAAGTAGTGTCATTATCGTAACCTCAATAAGCATTGTTGTATTCTCTAACAGCTTGTTCAATATTATAACTTAATGCTGTTCTTTGTTCATCTCCAAATTCACCCGAAATTTTATTTTCATTTACTAAAGTTTCTAATCAAACTTTAACACCGTATGGGGATGGGAAGTCTTGAGTTCCGTGCATATCAATAACGTTTTGTTTGAATAATTTTAATAATGCTACTGAATCCAGTGGAGTTCCATCCTTTTGGATAATCAATAATGTTCTGCTAACTAAAGAATCCATTTCAGTTGTATAACCGTAGTAATTATTTACCATTTCATCATAAATTGGGTTTCATGCTTTTTGTAATGAATTACTTTGATCTGTTAAAAATACATTGATTGCAGTTTTATCTGTAATTAATCTTGTTAATAAATCATTTAAATATCATTCCCCTGGTAGAAATGTTGATGGTGCCGGGAAGTTATCCATTAAATAATTTGCTAATACAACAGGGTCCAACGGAGTTCCATCAGTATAACCTAGCAATACAAAATCACTAACTGGATTATTTGCTAATCTTTCAAAACCATAAAAATATGGTTCAATATCAAAGAAAACAAGTAATTGATCACTTTACAACAATTATTGGAATGCTTGCATGAATGCTTGAAAATCTGTACTTTGAATAGTTATATTTCCTAAAAATTGACGAACTAAATATAATTTCGGAAAACCTTCAGCACTAACAGTTAAACCTTGTTTAAATGCATCAACAACCATTTGTTCATTTAGTGGTGTACCTACCGTGTGTGTATACAAAATTGTTCGATAAATGACATTTGCACCAAATTCAGGAGATGCTGGATAACCAAAGTATGTATTTTCAACAAGAGGAACAATTCTTGAAATTTCTTGACGTAGATACTCTGATTCATTATTTTTAAAAGTATTTATATCATCTGAAGTTATTGATTTAAGAAATCCATTTATTTCATTTAAACCAGTTAGTCCAGTTGGTAAAGATTCCGTGGTAATTGTTGCAGTAATAGCTTCAACAGATAATTCTGTGTTCACTGGAAAATTCACCAATAATTTGTCAAGATTTGTCACAAATAATCCAGTAAAATTTGTTGTAGTTACTCAACCAAAATAATTGTCTTTAATTTGATCTACAATTTTTTGTAAGTCATTATTTAATTGAGTTTTTTGATCATTTACTCAATCATTTAAACCTAATTCTGGATTACTTTTTAGTGAATCAATCATTGATTTTGTTGCTCAAACACCTAGATATTCATCTGAAGTCGCTGGATGATTTAAAATAAAATATTTTGCTAAATCAGCTGCACTCATTTGTTTTCCAACTTCTAAACTTTGAAAAATATAAGTTGTCAATCTATTGTTAACTAAACTTGCATATCCGTAATATGATGGTGAAACTAAATCGATAATTGACTGAAAATCTTGTTCTAGAGATGATTGTTGATAGGAAACGTAATTCAAAAATTTTTGATTTTCGGTTGGTTTATAATAAGAACCATCAGGTATTCATATAAAATATTCGGTCAATTTGAAAAATGTTTCTATTTTGTGTTTAAAAGAATTTTTAAATTCTTGTATTGTAACAATTTGCGCTGGTGTTCCAGAAAAATATTGACTAACATTAAATACACCGTTTGGATCGGCATACCCAAAATAATTGCTATCTAGAAATTGATTATATATAGTATTTGTTGCTAGCTCAAAAGAGTTTGTATTAATCAATGTATAATTCTTAAAATCCGATGTTGCTACAAATTCGTATTGTTCAATGGTTGCATCCTTACCACCTACCGAATCAACAGATAAATCTGCTCAAACATCTGTTGAAAATAAAAAGTTTATAACAGTTGAAGCATTTCATGAAGGATCCTTCATTACATTTATTCATTTACTAATAACTTGGTCAACCGAAGTAAGGGGATTTAAAAAAGCATCCTCTAAATAATAGTTTCAATATTGTTGATTTTGTGAATTTTGGTCATCAAAACCATAATAAAAACTATTATATTGATTAATAATTTTTTGAACATAATAACTAAATTGATTTTTACCTCATGTTTGATATTCATGAAAAGTCGTTTCAATTGCACTTCCTGAAACAGGATTTAAGTATGGCTCAATCAAACGTTCTGGATTACCAGCTTCTAAACTATCATGAAATCTTGCTAATAAATTTTGCAACCCTACCCCAGGGTTTGCAATGTTATCATCTCCGTTATCAAACGTTAATCCGTTTTTTGAATCAATTACGTATGCTGGAAACATGTTTGATAGGTTATTTTGGTTATATCAACCTCATTGATGACCGCCTTCTGTTCCCTCCATTGTTTGAATTCATTTTGAATAAGTCGAATCAATCAATGTTTTTGCAGCAATTGATTGAATGGATACAAAATCTTTAATAGCTGTGTCTAATTCGTCTGGGTTTACGTTATCTGGAAAATTAGCAGTTGCTGCAGCCACCAACTGTTCATTAGTCATCGGACTAAATGTATAATCAGAACTTTTTCCGATTCATAAAGATATCTTTTCAATAGCATTTTTTTCAGACAGAGTTGCCTGATTTTCATATGCCGAAGTTAAATCGACAAAATATAATTTATTTTTAAGAAAAGATTCGAATTGATTTAAAAATGGTGATTCATTAACATTAGATTCTTTTATAGATTTTAATGCATAATCTACTCACTGAGTAGTTGAGTTAAAAGATTGTGATGTGGTTTGTGTTTGCTGTGAATGGTTTTTACTAATTTGTTGTTCATTAGTGTTCCGGTTCATAAAGCTTGAAATTGGCACAAGTGTAACTGTTGTTGAAGTTGCTAAAAGTGCCAGCAATTTGAATTTTTTATTCATATTTTTCCTTTATGTGTTATAATTATAAGTCTAAATTTTGTTAAAATTTTAATTTAAGACATAGAATATATATAATAAAAAATTATTTACTTTTATTGGGCTGATTTTTTTTATACATAAAGAAAACCACATAAGTTATAGAACAAATACCGATCATTCCGATGAAAATTCACAGAACTCATAACAAGTTGTTATTATTAATAACATTATTTGAATCAAATATTCCACTAAGTGTTGTTAAAAAATTATTGTAATCATCTGCAAAATTATTAATGAATTGGGTATTTACTAATAAATCTTGATTCGGGTAAAATCGATTAGTATTTTTTAATAAACCATTTTGAAAATCATCAATAAACTTATTTATTAATCTAGCATTTTTATCAATCTCTTCTCTATTCGTTTTTTCTTCATAAATATCATTAATTGTTAAAATTAATGACCTTTCATAACTTTGAATATCATTAATTAACATTGTGTTATATAAATTTATACTATTAATTAAATCTTGATTCAATTTAAACGATGTGTCTACTTTTTCAAGGCTGTGTATAATTTGATTATAGATTGGTGACAAATTATTGTTTAATGTGTTTTGAATTTGTTGGATTAATGAATTTATATTATCTGATAAATTGTAAAAAGGATTAATTTTAATAAAACTTATTAAAAATTCAGTTTGAATTTTATTTTGTAATTTATTAAAAATTCAATTTACAAAACTATTAAAATCAGTATCTTTTCCTTTTAAATCAACATCTCAAAACTGAGAATTATTGATTGGATCGCCAATAAAATTATTTAAATTATTTTCTGTTCAAAAACTAACCTGATTTGGTTCATTTTCGTTATTTATTCCAATTAAATACATCGATAATAAATTGCTATTTTGATCAATTCCGCCAGACATAATAAATTGTTCTAAGGATAATCAGATATTGTTTAGATTGTGAATGATATTTAAATTTTCAATGCGAAATTGATCAGTTGAAACTGTAATACTATTATTAAACATATCAGAACAAATTAAAGAATTGAAAATAGAATCTGGTTTATTATTTAGTAAAATAGTTTCTATCGATGGCAATAAATCATTATTAATATTGTTTCATCAGGAATTTTCATCTAATTTGTTAATAGCATTTTTAGTCACTAATTGATACACACTTTGTTTTAAAGTAGAAGTTGCAATTGAATTTTTTATGTAAAAATTGAAAAATGAGGAATTAAATGAATTAAAAAAATCACTTAATGTATTTTCTTTTACATTATCTGTAATTTTAAAATCAATGTAATTTGGGAAAACATTATTTAATCCGTTAATATCAAATGGCAAGCTTGCAACTTTTCCACCATCTGGGTCTGGTGAAAATTTTATGAAATTATGAAAAATATTTTTAACATTATCTTCTAAAACGTTAGTTCAAATGTTACTTAAAAAATAATCATAATAGATTGTTGTTAAGTTATCATTTTCGAAACTTAACAAGTTGTTGTATGATTCTCCTACTGTAGTATCGTTTGCTCAAAAATTTAATTTATTATCTGTTTCGTCAGATTTTTCCGAATAAGAAAATAATAATAAAATTGATTGAAGATATTCATTGAAATAATAGACTAAATTTTGAGAGGGAATGTCTCCAAGTTTTGTATTTTTAAGATTATTAAAGTTGTTATTGTTAAAACTACTTGATTTTCTTATGTCACCAATAAAAAATAATGATGTAATAATTAATAAAATTAATGATATTTTTTTAAGTGTCTGACTATTTAATTGCATACTTTAATTATAATTCCTATAAAAAAATAACGCATCGTGCGTTATTTTTTTTATTTTGAAAGAAAAGTTATTTAATTATTGATTTTCTCAATTTAATCAATTTAGTAATTCCCCATTCGCTACTATATTGCCCTTAACATTTGTATATAAACTATTTAAGTAAGAAGCAATTTGTGAAAAACCAACTTTATCGTTAACTAAATTAGTTTCAGCGATTTGTCCTTTAAAAAGGTTGTACAATGAATCAACATCTGTTGGTAAACCTATAGTTGAACCATTTTTAGTATTAAAGAAAGTTCAAATGTGTTCTGCTCCAGCGAATGGCAATGATGTTTGGTTAAATGTAAAATCTTTGTGTTTATAACCTTGATTTAAAATTATTAAAATATTTGATAGGTCATTTTTCAAACACTCTGTTTGTTGTTGTGCATATACACTTAAGTCAAAAAATACATGTCCAACATTTTGTGAATTAAAGAAAACATAAATTCTTTGTTCCCCACCTCATTCACTCTTAGCATCGAAAATGATATTATTTGCTATATCACTAACTGGTAATGTAGATTTTCCATCTGGAGTTAAAAAATAATGATCAAAGTAAGCTGGCATCATTATATTGTAACCTCAATTGCTATTTTTATATTGAGTTAAAGAATTATCAATATCACTAATCAACGCATTCTTCTCTTGTGTTCCGAATTCACCATCGATTTTATTTTTTGAGATTAAATCCGCAAATCAGTTTGCGACAGCATAAGAAGCGGGAAAGTTTACCACATTGTTTGCAACATTATTTTTAAATATTGTTAACAATGCATTCGAATCCAAAGCTTCTCCATTTTTTACAGGAAGTAAAATTGTTTCAGTAACAACAGACGTTATTCCAGTTATATATCCAAAATAAACATTTGATATTTCTTCAAGAATTGGTTGTCAAAATTTGTTTTGCAAAGTTGAATCTTGATCCGCTAAGAATCGATTAATTAATGTCCCGTCCTCAATTATTATTTGAAAGTATCCGTTTGCTAATCATTTATGTTGTAATTCAGTTTGTGATGGTTGAAAATTGTCAATAAAGAATTGAGCTAAAGCTACTGGATCTGGTTTTTCTCCATAAGTTTGTCCTTTTAAAACATAATCACTAATTGGATTATCTGCTAAATTTTCAAAACCATAATATGATGGCAAAATTCTATTAATAATAATTGTAAATTGATTAACAATTTGTTGTTTTTGGTCATCTAAAAAGGCTTGTAAATCTTTATTGTCGGAAGTAATTTGTGTCATGAAAGTAATAACAGCATATTTTTGTGGAAATCCAGGAGCTTGCTCTTGAATTCCGTTTTTAAATGCAAGAACTATATCATGTAAAGTAAGTTCTGAATTTTGTTCGTGATGAAACATAATTGTTTGAGCAATAGAATTTGTTACTAATGATGATGATGGATTAAAACCAAAATATGATGGTGTTAATAATGGTAAAATTCGTTGAATTTGATAAAAAATATTAATAGCTTGATTGTTCAAAAAAGTATTTACATCGTCGACATTATTAATACTATTCAAAAATTTTGCAACATTTCATAAATTCTCAACATCCGTTGGTAAAGAGGTTTTATTTATAGTTGCAGCAATTTCTTCTGGTGTTAATTGCGTTCCTTGTTCTACATGAACAAGTAATCTATCAATAGATGTAACCAAAATTCCTTGACCAGCTTCCTTAGAAATTCATCCATAATAACGATCTTGAACTTCATTAACAATATCAGTTATTTTTGTTAGTAATTTTTGTTGTTGATCTTTAATTCAATCCGCAGTTCCCATATCAGGATTGCTTATTAATTCTTGCATAATTGTTTTTGATTCTCATGCTCCCGGAAATTCAGCTGAAGTAGTTGGTAAATTTTCAACATAGTATAAAGTTAGTTCAAATGCATTTAGTTGTTGATTTAAATCGTATATTCCGCGGAATATATATGTTGTTAAACGATTTCCTAGTAAACCTCCAAAACCATAGTATGAATCTTCTACAATGTTAATTATTGATTGAATATCTTTTTGAAGTGATTCTTGTTGATTACGAATATATTCATTAAATTTTTCTGTTTCAATAAAATTATAAGTATCGTAATCTGGTGTTCATGAGTAAAATTGACTCAATGCCTGAAATGTTGAATATGAATGCGTGAAAGTTGCTCTAAATGCATCCTCTGAAACAATTTGCAGTGGT
Organism: Mycoplasma sp. (ex Biomphalaria glabrata); assembly: GCF_001484045.1. Lineage (NCBI taxonomy): Bacteria > Bacillati > Mycoplasmatota > Mollicutes > Mycoplasmatales > Mycoplasmataceae > Mycoplasma > Mycoplasma sp. (ex Biomphalaria glabrata). The sequence goes on from NZ_CP013128.1 coordinate 60,839, forward strand.
GAACCGCTAAAATATTGAGAAACATTAAATGTTGAGCTAGGATCATCGTATCCAAAATATCGTTTTGTTAAGAATTCTTCATAAAGACTACGAGTTGATATGACAAATGTTGACATATTGATTGATCTGTAAATAGCAAAATTTTCTGAATCACGTCATTCAACTGGTATTATTTTTGTATCAATATCAGCTGCCTTTTCCGGTGTTAAATTATCTCAAACACCTGTTGAACATAGAAAATTTAACACAGAAACGCCATCTCATTTTTGATCTTTCATTTCGTTAGTTCATTGACCAATTAATTCATCAATAGAACTTATCGGATTAAGTGTTTCTTTATTTAAATAATTGCTTCAAAGATCGTTATTACTTTGATTAATATCAGCAAAGCCGTAATAGAATGTCTTAAATTGATCTAGGATTTGTTGAGCGTAATAGCTGAATTGAGTTTTACCTCAAGTTTGATAATCATGAAAAGTTCTTTCAATATCACTACTAGTTGTTGGATTTAAATATGGTTCAATAAAACGAGCAGGTTTTCCATTATTTAAATCCGTATGGAAACGAGAAATTAAATTAAATAAACCATATTTTGGATGATTCATATCGTTATCTGTTTTGTCATATACCAAACCATTAGTTCCAGGAACCAAAGCTGGGAACATATATTGCCCATTTTCAGGATTCATAAAACCTCACTGATGGCCGTTTTCTGTTCCTTCCATCGTCATAATTCATTTCGCATATGTTGCATTTAGCAATACCGTAATTTCAGTATTCTGAATTGTGGTAAAATCTAAAATTGTTGTATTCATTTGCTCATCTGTTACACTATCAGGTAAGTTAGCAGTTGCAGCTGCTACCATTTGATTGATATTCATAGGTCCGAATGTGTAATCGCCTTTTTTACCTAATCAGGTTGCCACGTTTTCGATAGCTACTTTTTGATTAGGTGTTGCGCTATCATTATATGCACTTTTTAAGTCAATAAAGTAAAAATTTGTTTCCAAAAAATTAATGAATTTGTTTAAAATAGGAGTATTTGTCATTGATGTTAATTTATTTGAATTTACAGTGTAATTGACAAAAACATTACTATTTTGAGATATTAAATTTTGTCGAGCTAATTTTGCATTATTAGCATCATTTTGTTGTTTTGTTTCGCTACCTTCTGATGTTTTAACTAATGTAGCTGTAGGCACGGCAACGACTGTTGTTAAAGTCGTTAAAAGTGCCAATAACTTGATTTTTTGTTCATTTTTTCCTCTTTTTATTTATATTTGATACATTGTTGTACTCTTTAATTATAACATTCAACCTTTTTTTAAAAAAAATAACGCCCTAGACGTTATTTTATGGTTTGATTTTGAAGTTTACTTTTTTTTACTTTTAAACAAAAAACTTGTCGCATCTTTATGTTTTGCCTTTGTTTGATGATTTTTTAACAATTGCTGTTTATTTTTTAACTCAATATGTTTTTTAAGGTTTTTCCTGTTTGAGATCTTGATCTAATTTTTCGAATCGTAAAGAACATAGTAGGAGCAATTACTGTAACTGATGCTACAGCGATAATTACCGGAATAACTCAACTTGGTAATGAAGATGTTTCACTTGGTGGAACGATATGAGGCAAACGACTAATTACTTCATCAATAGATAAAACTTGGTTATTATAGTCTGGGCTCATAATACTTATATTTGTACGAATTTTTCTACCAGAAGATAAATCGTAACCAACCCCTATTTGAATATAAATATCACGAACAGCTTTTGTTGTGTGATGCAATTCAGAAATTGAAGTAATTGTGTTAATTCCTTGTTGTGCTGGCATCGGTAATGAACTTGTTCCGTCATAATCTGGTGATTCGTTGGCAAAATCAAATGTACCTTTATCATATTCAATCGCAGCAGTCGAGTTCTCAGTCGAATTTGGTGTATCTAAATTTTTAGCAATAGTAATTTTTTGAGCTAAATTGTAAGTTGGAGTTCCTGATGAGGTATCTGCAACAGTAAATAATAATTGATCAAATGGAAATTTATTATTTGCTGAAATAATCTTATATGTAAATTGTTGAAATCCCTTTGTAATAATTAAGGTTGCCCCATAAGAAACATTTCCGTTTTGTGAACTTGGAGAAAATGTTAGTGAGTCAACATCTCCGTTCAATAAATGTTGCCCTGACCCTAACTCTACGATAGTTGCTGAAATTTTAGCAGATTTTAATAGTTTTGGATTGGTTGGTTCATAAATCAATTGAAGCGGCATTCCGTACTGAGAGAAGAATAAAAACGTATGTTTTAAAGCGGTATTATTTCAATCTGTATTTTCATCACCTTGCGTTAGAGAAAATCATTGCGATGATATTTCATTTAAATCCGCAACAGATGTTGGGTTTCCTGATTGATTTAAAAAATTAGATAATGCTTGTTTGGATTCGCTAAAATTTTGATAATTACCACGATAATTTGCCTCAGTTTTTCAGGACTTATTACTTTCTGATTCAGCTAAGAAGTTAAAAATTTCTGTTTGTCTTTTGAATCCTTTTTCACTTGCAGCTAAATCTTTACTACTTAAATTTGCTTGTTCTTGAGTAAAATTTTGAATATTATCTTCATAAAATTTTCAAGCATTATAACTCAATCGATAGGTTGCAGAAGAATCGGGAGTTATCATTTGATTATAAGTTTCACGATCTAAAACCCCCATAGCTACGTTGATATCAATAGTTGCACCTGTTGGTCCTGTCACTCAACCAGGTAAGTTGGGAAATGATAATGTAGACCCATTAAATGTTGCAAAATACCCTTGTGAAACAGCAGAATATTTTTTATTAACCTCTTCTAAATAACTACGATAAACATTTGTTTGTTCATCTTTAAATTGATTTTCGTTTCCACGATAATCAGTAACTATATTTGCCTCTCAAGTTGGTGTAGTAGTTGAATTATGAAAAGTATGAACATAATTTATAAAGGCAGTTTGATTAAATATTGCTGATGTTACATCTGATGATGTTCTAACAAATACCCCATTATCTAATGCATTATCTCCACCCAACGTTTTAAAAGATAACTTATTACCATTTACATCATTTATAAATCCACGGAATATGATTTTATACTCATTAATAATTTTAGTTACATCATCTTCAAAAGCATTTCTTTCTTTTGCTGTGAAATTATCATCTTGCGATAGATTTCTAGTAATTTTTTCTAATGCTCCATTATGTAGTCATTTACCATTTGTTACACGATCGGCATTTTGAAAGTTTCCAGGATCGGCTACTAAAGCACTTATCGAGTCAGCTAATACTCAATTAAGATTCCCGTTTGTCATTTCCACAATTCCAGGTAGAAATGAATTATTAACATCATTTTTTGAAGTGTATCCAAAATACACAGCTTGATATTGTGGAATTAATTTAGTTACTTCTTCGTTTAAAGCTTTATTTTGAAAATTAATAAATTCAGCACCATATTTACCCGCTGTCGAATCTGAGTATTCAGATAATTTTGTATTAAAATGCTTACCAGCTGCTAAATCAGTAATGTGATTACTATCTAATGCTATAAAAATTTTATAAGTTGAAGCAGTTGTTGTGGTTCAATCATTTCCACTTCAAGTAGCCATATCTCAAATCGCTTCGGGATTGGTACTATTTTGTCAATTTAAAATTGTTTGAACTGATGAGGGTATAGAAGTTCCTGAGTTATAACCAAAATAATTTTTTTTCAAAAAGTCGCCAATAAAATTATCATTAATATCAGAAACTAATTTGTTCATTTGTTCATCTCGATAGTTATTTGTTTTGGTAGTAGATGAAACATATGTTGCATTAACATATTGTGATTCTCATTCTGTTGTATCTTTATTTTTTGTTATTGTGCTAGAAATTTCTCCCAATACTTCAGAATATACTCAACCATTTGTGGTAGTTGGATTGTTACTTTCTAGTTTATTGGTATCAGTAACAAAATAACCCATGTATCATTGATTGTAAAAATCAACAATTGGTTGTAATATTTTTGTCATTTCGCTATCTTGAAAACTTTTAAAGTTTATCAAATTGGTTGAACCATCAACGAAAAGTTTAGTATATTCCGTTAAAAATTTATTAGAATCTGTTGTTGCGGCATTTCTGACAGCATTTAAATCAGTTCGGTTATTTGCATCCGATCAATTGTGATTACTGATGTCATATTGATATTCAAATCATAATCCTGTATATCCACTAATACCGTAATAGTTATTACGTCATGACTGACTAATTGTATTAATCTGTTCTAAAGCCGACTTCAAATCACGAGCTAATATAGAATCATCAGTTGGTTGGTCATTTGATGTTCCTAATAATAAACTAAATTCATCTAAAGCGGCATTAATAGAAGCAGGAGGAAGTGTTTGTATATGCGCAAGCATGTTTGCTTTTAGGTCAGCAAGAGATAACATTGAAGTTCCTTGGGGACCAAATCAAGTAGTTAAATTATTTAAATCATTACCGATTGCGTAACCATAATAATTATCAAAATAATTTTGCAAAATT
>NZ_CP013128.1:65387-68777 GCF_001484045.1 Mycoplasma sp. (ex Biomphalaria glabrata)
CTAATCTTTCAAAACCATAATAATATGGTTCAATCATTCCAATAATAGTTGTAAAGTGATCAATTACTTGTTTTCTTTGATCTTGCATGAATGCTTGAAAATCTGTACTTTGAATAGTTATATTTTCTAAGAATTGACGAACTGAATATGGTTTTGGGAAACCTTCAGCACTAACGGTTAAACCTTGTTTAAACGCATCAACAACCATTTGTTCGTTTAGTGGTGTACCTACCGCGTGTGTATACAAAATTGTTTGATAGATAGCATTTGCACCAAATTCAGGAGATGCTGAATAACCATAATATGATGGCGAAACTAAATCAATAATTGATTGAAGATCTTGCTCTAGAGATGATTGTTGATAGAAAACATAATTCAAAAAGTTTTGATTTTCGGTTGGTCTATAATAAGAACCTTCAGGCGTTCATATAAAATATTTACTCAATTCAATATATGTTGCTGTTGTGTGATTAAAAGAATCTTTAAATTCCTGTATTGTAACAATTTGCGCTGGTGTTCCAGAAAAATATTGACTAACATTAAATACACCATTTGGATCGGCATACCCAAAATAATTGCTATCTAGAAATTGATTATATATAGCATTTGTTGCTAACTCAAAAGAGTTTTCATTAATCAATGTAAAATTCTTAAAATCCGATGTTGCTACAAATTCGTATTGTTCAATGGTTGCATCCTTACCGCCCACCGAATCAACAGATAAATCCGCTCAAACATCAGTTGAAAATAAAAAGTTTATAGCAGTTGAAGCATTTCATGAAGGGTCCTTCATTACATTTATTCATTTACTAATAACTTGGTCAACTGAAGTAAGAGGATTTGCTGTAGCATCATCTAAATAATAGTTTCAATATTGTTGATTTTGTGAATTTTGGTCATCAAAACCATAATAAAAACTATTATATTGATTAATAATTTTTTGAACATAATAACTAAATTGATTTTTACCTCATGTTTGATATTCATGAAAAGCCGTTTCAATTGCACTTCCTGAAATAGGATTTAAGTATGGTTCAGTCAAACGTTCTGGATTACCAGCTTCTAAACTATCATGAAATCTTGTTAATAAAATTTGCAACCCTAACCCAGGGTTTGCAATGTCATCATCTTTCTTATCAAACGTTAATCCGTTTTTTGAATCAATTACGAATGCTGGAAACATGTTTGGTAAGCTATCTTGGTTATATCAACCTCATTGATGACCGTCTTCTGTCCCCTCCATTGTTTGAATTCATTTTGAATAAGTCGAATCAATCAATGTTTTTGCAGCAATTGATTGAATGGATACAAAATCTTTAATAGCTGTGTCTAATTCGTCTAGATTTACGCTATCTGGAAAATTAGCGGTTGCTGCAGCCACCAACTGTTCGTTAGTCATCGGACTAAATGTATAATCAGAACTTTTTCCGATTCATAAAGATATCTTTTCAATAGCATCTTTTTCAGATGGGGTTGCTTGATTTTCATATACTGAAGTTAAATCGACAAAATATAATTTATTTTTAAGAAAAAATTCGAATTGATTTAAAAATGGTGATACGTTAGCATTAAATTCTTTTATAGATTTTGATGCATAATCTGCTCACTGAGTAGTTGAGTTAAGAGTTTGTAATGTGGTTTGTGTTTGCTGTGAATGGTTTTTACTAATTTGTTGTTCATTAGTATTCCAGTTCATAAATTTTGAAATTGGCACAAGCATAACTGTTGTTAAAGTCGCTAAAAGTGTCAATAACTTGAATTTTTTATTCATATTTTTCCTTTGTATTTTTTCTTTTATATGTTATAATTTTAAATTTAAATTTTAATAAAATTTAAATTTGAGACATAGGAAATATATATAATAAAAAATTATTTACTTTTATTGGGTTGATTTTTTTTATACATAAATAAAATCACATGAGTTATAGAACAAATACCGATCATTCCGATGAAAATTCACAGAACTCAGGACAAATTATTATTAATAATATTATTTGCAGCAGATATTGCGTATTCATTTATTGCGGATTGATTTTCTCAATTTAATCAATTTAGTAATTCCCCATTCGCTACTACATTGCCATTAACAATTGTGTATAAACTATTTAAGTAAGAAGCAATTTGTGAAAAACCAGCTTTATCGTTAACTAAATTAGTTTCAGTGATTTGTACTTTAAAAAAGTTGTACATTGAATCAACATCCGTTGGTAAACCTATAGTTGAACCATTTTTAGTGTTAAAGAAAGTTCAAATGTGTTCTGCTCCGACAAATGGCAATGATGTTTGGTTAAATATAAAATCTTTGTGTTTATAACCTTGATTTAAAATTATTAAAATATTTGATAGGTCATTTTTCAAACACTCTGTTTGTTGTTGTGCATATACACTTAAGTCAAAAAATACATGTCCAACACTTTGTGAATTAAAGAAATCATAAATTTTTTGTTCCCCGCCTCATTCACTCTTAGCATCGTTAATAATATTATTTGCTATATCACTAACTGGTAATGTAGATTTCCCGTCTGGAGTTAAAAAATAATGATCAAAGTAAGCTAGCATCATTATATTGTAGCCTCAATTGCTATTTTTATATTGAGTTAAAGAATTATCAATATCACTAATCAACGCATTCTTCTCTTGTGTTCCAAATTCACCCGAAATTTTATTTTCATTTACTAAAGTTTCTAATCAAACTTTAACATCGGATGGGAACGGGAAGTCCTGAGTTCCGTGCATATCAATAACGTTTTGTTTGAATAATTTTAATAATGCTACTGAATCCAGTGGAGTTCCATCCTTTTGAATAATCAATAATGTTCTGCTAACTAAAGAATCCATTTCAGTTGTATAACCGTAGTAATTATTTACCATTTCATCATAAATTGGGTTTCATGTCTTTTGTAATGAATTACTTTGATCTGTTAAAAATTCATTGATTGCAGTTTTATCTGTAATTAATCTTGTTAATGAATCATTTAAATATCGTTTCCCTGGTAGAAATGTTGATGGTGCCGGGAAGTTATTCATTAAATAATTTGCTAATACAACAGGATCAAACGGAGTTCCATCAATTATAACCTAGCAATACATAATCACTAACTGGATTGTTTGCTAATCTTTCAAAACCATAATAATATGGTTCAATCATTCCAATAATTGTTGTAAAGTGATCAATTACTTGTTTTCTTTGATCTGTTAAAAATACATTGATTGCAGTTTTATCTGTAATTAATCTTGTTAATGAATCATTTAAATATCGTTTCCCTGGTAGAAATGTTGATGGTGCCGGGAAGTTATTCATTAAATAATTTGCTAATACAACAGGATCAAACGGAGTTCCATCAATATAACCTAGCAATCCATAATCACTAACTGGATTGTTTGCTAATA
>NZ_CP013128.1:68782-161282 GCF_001484045.1 Mycoplasma sp. (ex Biomphalaria glabrata)
TTAATAGAAGCAGGAGGAAGTGTTTGTATATGCGCAAGCATGTTTGCTTTTAGGTCAGCAAGAGATAACATTGAAGTTCCTTGGGGACCAAATCAAGTAGTTAAATTATTTAAATCATTACCGATTGCGTAACCATAATAATTATCAAAATAATTTTGCAAAATTGTGTCTATTGTGTTAGCTTTTTGTGTTTCAGATCAAATCTTATAATTTAATAGTTCACCAAGAGGTTCAACTACATCACCATTTTTTGAAAATAAACTTTTCAAATAAGAAGAAACAGTTGAATAATCTTTACCATCATTTATAATGATATCACTTTGAAGTAATTGTGTTTTGAACAAATTATATAATTCATCAACTGTTCCTGGTAAATCATTTGTAAAATTTCCATCATGATTAAAAAATAGCGCAATATGTTTAGCCCCCGCAAAAACTTCTGTTCCTGATGAAAAATCAATTTCATATCCAAAATAGAAGTTTTTTAATAGCGACAAAATATTAATTAAATCTAGCTTTGCCGATTCAATTTGTTTACCCATAAAGACATTTAAATCTCCATCAATAATCCCTTTTAAATATGTATAAATATGGTAAGCATTTTCTTCGCCATCTCGAGTTTCAGATTGAATAATTTTATCTATCGCATCATTACTAGATAAAGGTGTTTTCTCATCATTTTGAAAAAATCCATCTAGAATCGATTTTGGAACATCACTACTTCCGTAACCTCAATAACTAGTAATGATATCATTGATAATAGTATTTACATTATCTTCTAATTTATTGTTTTGTTCATCAATGAAATCATTCATATCTTGGGATGCGATTTCATCTAAATTTGAAAATCACTTGTTTAGTTCATACTGTAATGGAAAATTATCGATTCCTTGTTTTGCAACTACATTCCCTTTAAAATTAGTAAATAAAGTGCTAATATCTAACTTTTCGCCATCTGTTACACCACTTAAAATTGTTTTTGTGATTAATGAGGTGGTTTCGGATATATATCCATAATAATTTCTTTGAATTTTATTTAAAACAGATGTTCAAATAGTTTGTAAGTTATCATTTTGATCTTTTATAAAATCTTTTATTGCTTGAGAATCTTCAGTTATTTGTCCAATAAAAGTTTTAACTTCTCATTGCCCGGCTATGTTTATATCATTTGTTAGAAAATTGTTTTTAAAATATTCCAATAAAGTACTTGCATCTAATTCTTCATCCAAATTTTGTCCAGCTAAAAAATACTTGTATATATAATTATCAGTCATTGTTTCTGTTGCTGAGAAACCATATCAAGAATTGGAAATTAAATTAACAATTTTCTCAAAATCGTTATTTAATTGAATGCTTTGATCAAAAATAAAATTTTCAACATCGCCACCGTTAGCTGTTAAATTATCTATAAATTGAGATGTAAGATATTTTTCAGGGTATCCAGGTAAGCGATTTTCTATCGAATCCTTAAATTTTTGCAACATTACCGATTTATCGATTTGCGAACCAAAAACGTGCCCTTCAAAAAGTGTTTTAGCAAAAAAATTATTTGACAAGGAAGATGAAGGATTATAACCAAAATAACCTCAAATTAAATTAGATATTATTGTCCCAACAAAAGTATTAAAATGTGCCACTTGATCGTTTGCAAGTTCTTTCCCTTGGTCTATTATTTGTGATAAAAATGATGCTGTTGCATGCATTACTGGAAAATCAGTCTTTTTAGCAACAACTTCGGCTTTAAAATTAAGAACTAATTTTGCAATGTCAATCGATGTATTTGGAGAATGACCAGCTAGAATAAACTTTAAAATAACATTATTAGATAGCGAATCTGAAAAAGCAAAACCATAATATTCTGAAATAATTGGAGTCAAAATTCTAGTAAATTCAAGAGTAATATTACTATTTTGGTTATCTTTAAATTTTTGTATTTCTTGTTCGTTGATTGCTTCCAAAAGTGCTTGGATTTGATGTAATGAAGTAATTCCTGTCGGTAAACTAGATTTATTAATTGTAGAAATAATATTTGATGATGATAATTCTAAATTTTCAGAATAGTTAGTTAGTAATTCGTCTATTTTACTAATTGTCCCAGTTTCTCCTGATTTCGAAATTCAACCATAGTAATCATTTTTTACTTGACTAACAATCGATTCAATCTTATTTGTCAATTGAGTTAATTGATCATCCTTTCATGTGACAAAATTTTCATTATCTTCTTTTTTAAATTGTTCTAAAAACGTTTTTGTTGCTCAAATTCCAGGAAAATCTGATTCACTTAATGGCGGATTATCTTTAAAATTTTGAATTAAAATCGTTGCACTCATTTGATCACCGATATTTAAATTTCCAAGTATATCATTAGTTAGTTTATTTTGAATTGAACTTTTAAATCCGTAATAATACTGCTCTAAAAAACTAACTATTGTTTCAAAATCGCTTTGTAGTGATGTATATTGTAGTTTTGCAAAATCTGAAAAATGTTGATTTCTAGAAACAGAATATTTTGTTTCACTAGCAATTCACGTATAAAACGAATTAAAATAGTTGTAAAAAGATGCATCATGACTAAATTTTGCAATAAACTCGCTTCTCGTAATAATTTCAGAACTTCCTCTAAAAAATTGACTAACATCATATGTACTTTGTGTAGCTGAATCAGGATAACCTAAAAAATTCTGTTTCAAGAAAGTATCATAAAAGTCATCGACAACTGCATCAAATGAAAGCGTATTTATACCTTTAAAATGTTCAAATTCCGTTGTGTAATCAAAGGTAAAATTTTCATTTTTAGCATCTTTCCCAGCTCAACTTGAAACATCCATGCTATTTCATGTTCTTGCATTATACAAAAAGTTAAATACTGTTGTTTGATCGTATTTTGATTGTTTCATAATTTCGATTCAAGAAGATATCAGTTTATCAACATTATCAAAATTGTTACGGTTTGTTTGGTCTATAAATAAATTTCAATACTCGTCAAATTGTGCATTTGTATCTTTAAAACCATAATAAAATGTGCTAAATTCATTCTTGATTTTTTGATAGTATCAACTTAATTGATTTTTACCCCAGTCACGATATTCATTAAGTGTATTTTCAATATCACTACTAGGTGCTGGATTTAAATATTTTTCTAAAAATCTCGTTGGAGTTCCTGATCTCAATTCATTTCTTCATTCATCAATCGCTTTTTGTAGTCCTTGTAGCGGATTTGTAACATCATTGTCGTCTAATACATAAAATAAACCATTACTTCCTGATAATATGTATGCTGGAAACATGTTTTTTAAATTATTTTCGTTATATCAACCTCATTGATGACCGGTTGTAGTTTCCTCTATTGTAGAAATTCACTTCACATAAGTATCAGCAATAATTTTTTTAGCAGCATATTTTTGAATAGAAATAAAATTATTTATAGTTGTGAAATATTCTTGAATGTCAACACTCTCTGGTAAATTACTTTTTGCAGCACTCTCTAATTCTAAAATTGTCATTGGCGCAAAAGTATAATCTCCTTTTTTGCCAATTCATTCAGCTACTTTTTCAATAGATGTTTTTTGTTCAGTGGTTGCATCATTATTGTATACATCCGTCAAATCAATAAAAAATAAATTTTGAGTTAAAAAAGAAGAAAACTTATCTAAAATAGCTGCCTGAAAGGTTTGAAATCGCTCTTGTTTAAAATTATCTAAATTGTGACTATTAACAACCATCTCAACACCAGTTGTTACTACGTAATTTAATTTTCAATTAGTAAATTGATTTGATTTTTTAAATAGATATCCTTCAGTATTTCAATTGTAATAAGATAAATTAGTAACGTCTTTATTTACAACATTAAAAGCGAAGTAATTTGTTCTGTTTGGTAGTTGAGAGGCTGAAAATGCATCGTCTTTTTTTATGCCATTTGGAATCATGTAGTATGTTTCATTGAAACCTCTAAAAAAATTCAAAGTAACATTAACTCCGCCATAAAAATCAAATTGTGGATTGTCTTTTGGAAATTTTAAAACGTTCGAAATAGTTGCATTGTTATCGCTGTCTACAAAACCGATTTGCAATTTAGCATCATCTCCGCCATCATCACCTAAATTCACAAAAACTAGACCATCTGTGGTTTTAAATAATCAATAACCGCGGGCATAAGGTAGTGGTTCAAAATCAACTTTAATCGGTTTAATATCTCCTTTATCAAATAAATTTGTTCATCCTAATAATGGATATTCTTTCCCGCCTTTATTAAGGTACTCATGTTTCGGAGTGGCAAAACCATCACCAAAAACTAAATCCCTTGTTCCCGGATATCAACCTGGTTCAGATGAAGAAACATTTACATTATTAATTTCCGTTTTATGTCAAAATTGATTTAAAACGTCAAAGTTTGTCAATTCTCAAACGCGAAGATTAGCGTTATTATCATCAAGATAATCAAAAACACTTAAATAAACTTTCAAATTATCACCAGGAATAGTTGTTAAATGAATATTTCTAAAATTTGCAGTGCTGATCCCTCCTAGAGCATCATTAAGATTAAAAGTGGAAAAACTTCCACTTTTTATATTGGTAACACCAACAGTTCACTCACCAGTACCATATTGATGATCAGTATTTCATAATCTAGAAAAAGTGATTAAATTTTCTCCAATAATATGAGGTTTCAATAAAACACTTTCGCTAACATCATAACCAAGATTAATTTTTTCACTAATCAATGTTAAAACTTTTGTTTCTCGATTAATAGAATAAGATGTAAAAGTATTATAATGTGCTTTGCTTGTTGCAATGTTTCAATAAGGAACAATTAAATAATCTTCATTTTGAACACTAGTATAACCAGCATTATCATAAGTGGTTTCTGATGGATTATCGAAATTACTTTTAACATGACCAATAAATGGGTTGGTGTCATAATGCGTAATTGGATTTTGACCAGTTACATAATCATAACTACCTCCGGAAGATGTTGGACTCAATAAATTAGAATTAAATTTTTGAGAAAAATAATTTTCTTTTTCATCAGAAGTTGAAGGTGTATTTGCATTCCCGATCGGTTCTAAAGCGGAAGTTGTTATAGTCGATAATAGTGTTAATAATTTTAATTTTTTATTCATAAAATCCTCACTTGATATATGTAATTTACATTAAAATTAAACAAAAATGTGAGTATACACTTTATTTTTTTAAGATAAGCCTTTATATATCTACATTAATTATAGCAATTCAATAATTCTAATACTTATAACAAAAAAAATAACGCTTAGCGTTATTTTTATATTCACTACTTATCTAAATTTTTTGATAATTTGGCATTTTTTATTTTTTTAATGCGTTTAATTGATAAGAAGATAATTGGTCCGATAATAGTTATAGTTGATAATGCTACTAAAACTTTGACTCAAATTGGCGTTGAAGAAATGTTGTTTATTGTTTTGGCCAATGGTGCTTTAAATAATTTTTTTTCTTCTGGTTGATTTGCTAAACGGTTAATTACTTCATCTATTGTTTGAGTTGTTTTATCAAATTGTGGACTCATAATACTAATATTAGAACGAACTTCATGTCCAGTAATTAAATCATTACCCATTCCAATTTGAATAAATAAATCATTAACAACTTTTGTTGTTTGATGAAAAATGTTAACACTTTTTAATGTATTGATTCCTCATTCGACCGGTAATGGTAATGTGCTTGAACCGTCATAATCTAATGATAAATTAGAAAAACTAAACATTAATTCATCATAATTAATTACTGATACTGTGCTTTCAGAACTATCGTTGTTTGTAAAACTTTTATTAATAGTGATTTTTTGAGCCAAACTATAAGCTGGAGTTCCTGAAGAAATATCTGCTACTGCAAACAACATTTGGTCATAATTAGATTTACCATCAGATTTCATCATTTTATATGTAAATTGTTGCGTTCCTTTTGTTATAACAAGAGTCGGACCATATTCTTTATCATCATCTTTAGATGTTGCTGTAAATTTAATAGAATCAATATCCCCATTTAATATATATTCTCCCGTTTGTATATTAACGATAGAAGCCTTCATTTGAGAATTTGTTAAAAGTGACGGGGTAGATGGTTCAAAAAATAATTGTAACGGCATTCCGTATTCTGCAAAAAACATAAAATTATGTTTTGTAGTAACATCATTTCAATCTGCACCTTTGTCTCCTTGGAATGAAGAAAATCAATTCGATGTTATATCGTTTAAATCAGCTAATGAAGTTTGTTCCCCTGCTTGATTTAAGAACGCAGCAAGTGCTTGTTTTGCTAAGTTACTATCTTGATAATTAAAACGACTATTAGGTTTTGCTCCTCATGTAGTATCCCCTTCTTCTTCACTTAATAAATTAAAAATTTCTTCTTGGCGAGTAAATCCTGGTTTAGTTAGTGAAGCATCTTTATCAGACATTTCAGTTTGTTCACTTTCAAAATTTTTTAATTCGTCAGTGAAAAATTTTCAAGCATCATAGCTCAATCGGTACAACGCATCAATGCTCGGAATTGCCATTTTTGTGAAAGTTTGTTCATCAAGCAATGATATTGCTAGTTCGACATCAATTTCAAATTTATCTGGATTAATTTTTGTACCAGGGAAATTATTAAATTTTAAAGGTGAACCATTAAATGAAGTAAAATACCCTTTTCAAGAATTAGCATATTTATTTGCCAAATCTTCCAAGTAGTTACGGAAAATATTTGTTTGCTCAGTTTGAAAATTAGCTAAATTGGTTCTATAAATGGAAATTAAATTAGCTTCTCATGTTGGGGTTGTTGATGTATTACGAGATCCACTTAAAAATAATTTTAGAGCTTCTTTATCAAATACTTTAGAAGTTACTCCTTCTCAATTTTGAATAAGGACACCATTTTCAATGGCTTCATCTCCACCGAGAGATTTGTAAGACAATTTATTACCATTTACATCATTCGTAAAACCGCGAAATGATGTTTGATATTCAGTAATAATTTGATCTAAATCCGCTTCATAAGCATTTTTCTCTTTATTTATAAAACTATCGTTACCTACCGTCAATCGATCAGTAAGCATTCCAATTGCGCTATTTCGTAGCCATTTCCCGTTAACCGCACGATTAGGATCTTGATAGTGCCCAACATCGTCTTTTAAAGTTTTAACTGACTCATTTAATGACCAGTTAAAGTTATTATTTAATGTCTTCGTTAATCCTGGTAAAAACGTTTTATTAATTTCATCTTGTGATGTGTAACCGTAATATGCATCTTGATAATCACTAATTAATGAAAATATATCGTAAGTTAATTCATCTACTTGATATAATGCGAATTCAAAAGCTGGTGATTCAATATTTTGAGTAAAATATGGTTCTAAAATATTTTTAAAAGTTTTTCCAGATTGCAAATCACTAGCATGGTTTTCATCTAATGAACTAAAAATTTTATAAGTTGATGTATCTTTACTTGATCAATCATTATAAATTCAAGATGATGTGTCTCATATAGCATCAGGATTTTGACTATTTTGTCATGTTAAATATATTTTAGCATTAGTTGAAATCTCTAAATTAGTGTTATAACCAAAATAATTATTCTTTAAAAAATCATTAATTAAATTATCGTTAATATTAGCAATTAATGCATTCATTTGCTCGTTTTTAAAATTGGTTAATCCTGATTCGCCATATTTAGTTTGAATATGGTGTGCTTCTCAAATGTTAGTTTTACTATCTTTGACAATTGAATTAGTAATTTTATCACGCACTTCTATAAAATTTCAACCACGATTGAAAATTTGACTTGTTGTTTCTAGCTCAAGTTCTGAAGATATTTGATAACCCATATATCACTGGTTGTAATAATCTACAATTGATTGAAGAACTCTTAACATTTCACTATCTTGAAAGGTTTTGAAATCTATTAGATTCTTAGAACTTAACCCAAAATCACTAACATATTCACTTAGTAACTTTTGCGAATCATCAAATGCTTTTTGTCGCGCAGTGTTAAGATCTCTTGTTGTTATAATTTCATTTCAATTGTTATTAGCATCATTGTAAGTAACGAAAAATCAATTTCCTGTGTAACCCGTGAAACCTAAGTAATTATCTCTTCACAATTGATTAATTTCACTTATTTTTTGGGTTGCCATTTTAAAATCGCGACCCAATATTGTAGTTTCATCACTCGTTCCTAACTCTTTTAAAAATTCTTGAAGCGAAGAATTAATTTTTTTCAACGGCAATGTTTTAATATAATTATTTAAATTTGTTAAAATATCTTCTAATTTAATCATTCCGTTATTTGGTAAACCAAATCATAATTTTAATTTTAATAGGTCATCACCGTTTGAAAATCCTGAGTAATTATCAAAAAAGTCTTGAGCTAGAGAATTTAAAATGCTTGTCAATTTTGGTTCAGCTCAATTTTTGTAACTTTTTAATTCATTCTGCGCCTCATTTTCTCCGCTAGAATTACTATATAAACCACGCAAAAAATCTGCAACAGTATTGCGCTTTTCTTTGTCTTTAACTATTTCGCTATGCATAATTTGAGTTGTAAATAATGACACAAATTCCTCAAAATCCGTTGGTAATCCATCAGTTTGAGTATCTTTTTCATAAAAGAAGTAAGAAATTTTCATTGAACCCGCAAATACTTCACTCGGGGCGGTAAATGATGTCATTTCAAACCCAAAATAATATTTATTTAGCAATTGAAAAATTGCCAGCAAGTCGTTTCTCAATTGCTCTGTTTGCCCTGTTACAAATGATTTTAGTTCGACAGTCAATTGTTCTTCATTTAAGAATGAAAAAACACTATATATTCCTTTATCACTATCACATTTTTCTCGAATTATATCCATTGTTTCTTCAATTGTTAAATATTCCTGACGATCTTCAGAAAAAAATAAACTATAAAATGATTCCGGTATAGACACTTCTTTATAGCCTCAATTATTTTCTTTTACGGAATTTATAATTTTTGTAACATCGTCTTCAAATTTTTTGTTTTGTTCTTGTTCGAATTGATCAATTTTAGAAATGTCTCTATTAATATAAAGTTCAACTTCATATAATCTAGGAAATCAATTTCCACCAGATTGGATGACATTATCAATAAATTTTGCTAATAAACCATCCAAATCAATATTTTCTAAATTAGTTCCATTAGGTAAACCTAATAATATATAATTATTTGCTCAAAAATTTGTTTCACTAATATAACCTAAATAATATTTCTTAATTTTGGTGATAAGATCATTAAACATTGATTTAAGATCCTGTTTTTGGAAGTCAATAAGTGTAGTTACATGTTCACCTGATTGAGTTAAATTATCGAAAAATGCTTTAACATGATATCTTCCTCCGATATATTCTGCCATCGATCAACCGATATCTGTAATTTCTTCTGATATGTTTTCTAACATATATTTTGACAATACTACTGGATCTAATGCTTGACCTCACGTTCACCCCATCATAGCATAAACCCCAACTTCATTTCATTCATCAACAAGTACTCCTTCATTCATTAGAATCCTAGGGTTAAAACCATAAAATCAAGGGCTAATTCAAGAAAAAAGTGTTGTCATACGTTCAATAGTTTTATTCAATTGATCATTAAATAAAATTTTTGCAGAGGCATCCTTATCAAGGGTTTTTAAAAAATTATTAATTTTTCATGGTTGCGGTAGTTCGACATCCCCATTTTGATAATTCTCCTTGTATTTTTCGATAATATATTTAGAATCTAAATTTTCATTTTCTTGACGTCCATTAAAAATAAATCGTAAAAATTCATCACTTTCAATTACAGATTGCGATGGAGCAAAGCCAAAATAATTTTGTTTAAATAAATCTAAAATCTTATCAAGAGAAGTGTTAAATAAATTTTCTTGATCTATAAAGAATCATCGAATGTCCTCGGAATCTATACCTTCAACCAATGTTTTTAATTCTCATAATCCATTTAAAGTTTTAGGTAACTTCTCCTTAGAAATTGATGAGAAAATATTTTCAGCTGTAAGCTCGTCCCCTGAATTAAAGTTAAAAAGTAATTTACCCAGT
Organism: Mycoplasma sp. (ex Biomphalaria glabrata); assembly: GCF_001484045.1. Classification (NCBI taxonomy): domain Bacteria; kingdom Bacillati; phylum Mycoplasmatota; class Mollicutes; order Mycoplasmatales; family Mycoplasmataceae; genus Mycoplasma; species Mycoplasma sp. (ex Biomphalaria glabrata). The sequence goes on from NZ_CP013128.1 coordinate 78,847, forward strand.
AATGCTGGAAGAGCTTCTTCTAATTCTGACGAATTTGGAAATCCATAATAATAAAACCCTTTTGTACCATCAATAATTTTTTGTAAATCACTAATAATTTGATCTTTTTGATCTTTTTTTCATTCTTCTATTGAAGATGTATGCGTGTTTAAATTATATTTTATAGCGTAAGCATTGCCAGCAGAATTTTGAAAATAAAAATCTCTAATAGTATTGGCATCTAACTTAGTTTCTTCAGCAGAACCACCAAATAGTGATCGTATAAAGTCATTGTTAATAGTGCTTTTGTATCCGAAATAGTAATCTTCAACCGAATTGACAATTGATACAATATTAGCTCAGAACATATCATATTGCTTTTGCATCATTTCAACTAACGTATCTCCAACAGCTTGAACAGTACTATCTATATAGAATTTTCCTTCGAATTTTCCTTCGGATTTTTCTAAACAAAGTTTCCCAAAGTTGTTGTTAAAAAATTCAAAAGTCGCTTTCCCATTAACAAAATTTTTAATCATTCATTCACGGTTGTAAACAGGTTCGCCACTAGAATAATCTATAAATGAATCTATGTTAATTGACCCAATTTCGGCACCATATCCGAGGTAATTGTGTTGCAAAAACCATTCAAAAATATTCAACATTTGGTTAAATCAATCTAATACAAAATCCTTATAAAGATTTAATTTACTTGTATATTCGAAAATATACTGTTCTAAGGTCGCATCCTTACCAGCAATTTTACTTGCCGGAATGTTTTCTCAAACTTCTGCTTTTGATAATGATTCTAATACAGTCATATTTTCATACGATGCTTCACTCATCATATTGCTTCATTTATTTAAAAGCTCTTTTGAATCAGTAATAAGAAGTCCGTTGTTTAAAAATTTTTCTAAAATTAAATTATTCTCATATGGATCATCAACACCATAATAGAAGCCTTTGAATTCATCCAAAATTCTATTAGAATACCACTCAAATTGTTTAGTACCTAAAGTTTTATATTCATTATAAGTATTTTCAATATCACTACCCGATACAGGTTCTAAATATGCATCTAATAAGCTTTGAAATCTAATCGGTGTATTAGTTGCTAGCTTATTTTGAAATTCCGATACTAATTTTTGTAAACCTTCTTTAGGGTTTTCAAGATCGGTATCTGTTTTGTCATATATTAAACCTTTTTCGTTATCTATAACGTATGCTTGAAACATATTAGTTAAATTATTTTCGTTATATCAACCTCATTGATGACCTGTTCCATTTGCATAACCTTCAATAGATATAATTCATTTATTATAAGTTAATTGCAATAAGTTTTTGGTTAAGGTTGCTTGAACTACTGCAAAGTCTTTGATTATCTTATCAATATCAGCATCAGTTACATTCATCGATAAATTTCTTTCAACAGCATCTGTCATTTCTTCAATAGTCATCGGAGCAAATGAAAAATCACCATCTTTACCAAGTCATTTTGCTAAATTTTCGATGCTTGCTTTTTGTTCTTCAGTCGCTAAATTAGCGTAAAATGATGTCAAGTCTACAAAATATAAATTTTTTGATAAAAATGACGTTAGTTTGTCAATTAATGATTCTTGTTGAGTACGTCAATGCTTTTGCGAAGCAATACTAGCTGCGTAATCTGTGTCGACAGTTATCAAATCTGAACCAAATGATGCAATATAATTTAGTTTAGAATTTTTAAAACTATCACTATTCTTAAAAATATTATTACCAGCATTATAATCATAAGAATTTAAGTTTGAAATAACTCCATTAGCGTAATTAAAACCAAAGTAACGAGTTCCTTGTGATAAAGATTTTATATCCCCGCTATCATCCTTTACTCCGTTTGGGATTAAATAATAAGTACTTTTATAACCTTTCACCATAGTAAAAGTAATTGATGTCCCATCATAAAAATCATACTTGCCATTACCTTTAGTTCCTGTTAGAAATGAAAATTTTGCCGATGGAGTTGTTTTATTGTTACTATCAATAGTTCCTAATTTTAAACTAGCATTCCCTTTTCCATCATCACCTAAATTAACTGTTACTATCCCTTCATCTGATGGGAACAATCAATATCCCTTAGAATTACCATATTCGGCGTAATCAAAATCAATTGGTTTAATTTGGTTTTCTTCTAATAAATTTGTTCAACCAAATAAAGGTTTATTTTTATCTTCTTTGGTTGAATATTTGTGTTTTGGCGTAGCATAACCATTTCCAAAAATAAGATCAGTTGTCTCAGAAAGAATTCCTGCCTTTCCTGAGATATCCAATTCGTTTATTGATGATAAAGCATGACTAGTATTTCTAGGGTTAAAATTACTTATTTCAGATACTCGCAATTTTCCTAAATTTAATTCGTTATATTCATATAACGCTAAATAATAAGTAGGACTAGATAGATCTTCATTAGTCATAATGTAAAGATTACGGAAATTAATTGTACTTTCTCCGATAGAAGCAGCAAGAGAATATGTCGTAAAATCCCCTGTTTTAATGTTTGTCACCCCAACACTTCATTCTCCAAGACCGTATGGATTTTCAATATTTCAATCTCTAAAAAATGTTACAAGTTCCTCGCCAACTAATTGCGGAGGAAGAATTACTTTATTTGTAACATCATAACCTAATTTTGTATTACTACTTAAAGTAGATAATTGTTGAGTATTTGAATCAATTGAGTAAGCAGCAAAAGAATTGTAATAAGGTCGTTTCGTTGCAGTACTTCAATAAGGAACAACTACATAGCTATCGTTTTGAATAGTGTTAAAACTTCCATTATCGAAAATTTTTGCTTTGGTGTTGTCAAACGTAGATGGAACATACCCCGTGAAAGGTGAGGAAATTGTTTCTGTTGTTGGTGTTTCTGAAGAAATTAAATCGTATCCTCCACCAACTCATTCTTTTAAATTGCCATTTTTTGATTGCAATTGTGTATTTTCTTGTGATTTCTCGTTAATTTGAGTTTGAGCCAAATCGCTAATTGGTTCAGCTGCTGTTGTTGCTACTGTCGAAAAAACTGTTATTAATTTAATCTTCTTATTCATTTAATTCCTATTCTAATTCGCTAAATAATTTTCTTATGTTCAACTATCGTTAATTACACAAAAATGACAAATATTTTAGCTTTTTATTTACATATATTTATAATTATAGCAATTGTAATTTTTAATACTTTTTTTAAACAAAAATACTTTATTTTCTATTATTATCTATCTTTTAGTGGTTTTATTTTTAACTTGTGATTTTGTAGAGGGTTTTGATTTTGTATTTGACTTCCTGATTCTTTTTTTAACTTGTGATTTTATAGAGGATTTTGATTTTGTATTTAATTTTTTGATTCCTTTTTTAACTTGTGATTTTGTAGAGGATTTTGATTTTGTATTTGATTTTTTGATTCCTTTTTTAACTTGTGATTTTGATGCTTTTTTAAAATTTTTAGGTGCCGATACTTTTTTAAAGTTTTTAATTTTTACGATTTTATTTTTTTTATATTTGCGAATTAAAACGTAAACTAAAGGTATTCCAATAAAAGTTACAAATAAAACTATGGTGATAGGTATAACCCAAATTGGAAAACTAGATTGTGTATTGGTAATTGGATTGATTGGTGAAAGATTATTTGGCAACTTACTAATTAATTCATTAATTGAATAATTTTCATTGTTAAATTCTGAGTCAGAAATATTAACATTGCTACAAATTTTTTCTTTACTAATTTGATCGTAACCAACCATTATTTTAATAACAGAATCGTAAATAAATTTGGTAGCACTATGATATGCAAAAATATTTTCAATTTTATTTTCATTTTTAACATTCTTAACAAATTTATCCATAAAATTGGGTGAGATATTTGAAAAACTAAAATTTTCTAAATCATATTCGATGACCGCTAAAGAACTTTCAATACTATTTTCGGTTTCAGAATTTTTCATAATTGTAATTTTTTGAGCTTTAGTATAATTAGGAGTTCCGTTTGTAAGATCGGCAACTGCAAATAAAACTTGTTTAAATTGTCCACCTTCAGTTGAAGGAATTAATTTATAAATAAATTGTTGCTTATCTTTTGTGATTACTATAGTTTCATCATAAACAATATTGCCATCTTGTGAACTCGGCAAAAATGAAATATTATCGATCTTCCCTTTCAAAAGATATTCATTTGTATTAATATCCAAAATACTAGTTAACAGTTGTTTAGGTTTTAATGGGTCATAAAATAATTGCAAAGGGATGCCGTATTGCGCAAGAAAAGTAAAACTGTGATTTAAATTAATGTTTCCCCAATCAGCTCCATCCCCACCAGCCGTTGATGAATATCAATTTAGATCTATATTATTTAACCCTAACAAGTTTGGGTTAAATTGAGAAAAAAAATTCTTTAATGTGCTTTTTACAATTGAATCATCAGTGAAATTTCCACGATAAGTAGGATTTGTTGATCAAGATTTATTAATTTTTTCATTTTGTAAAAAATTGAAAATATCCAATTTTCGAACAAATCCCTGATCAATTATTCCAACATCTTGCTTTAATATCTCATATTGTTCTTTTTCGTAATTTAAGAGATTATTCATATATTTTTCTCAAACGTCGTAACTTAATCGATATTTTGCAGTAGGAATAGGAGTTTTTTGCTGATTATATGTTTCCTGATCAAAAATAATTGCCGCTTTATCTATATCAAATGTTGGTTTATTGCTTGTAAAAGTTCAAAATGGCAAGTTAGGGAAATTTAAAGATGTCCCGTTATTGGTTGCGACGTACCCTAAAGAGAATTTGTAATACTGATCGGATACCATTAGTAGAAAATTACGAAATATTTGCGTTTGTTCATTCTTAAATAAACTTATATTATTACGATAATTTTTAATAATATCAGCTTCTCATTTTATGTTTGGAATCCCACTATTACGATATTGCTTTACAAATGTTTTGAAAGAATCTTTATCAAAGATAGATGAACTAACATCAATCGCTTTAGAAATAAAAACTCCATTAGTTAAAGCGTCATCATCCCCAAGAGTTTTGTATGTTAATTTATTTCCATTAACGTCATTCATAAAACCGCGAAAAACACTTTTATACTCAGAAATTATTTTTGTCAAGTCGTTATCAAAAGCAATTTTTTCTTTTTGACTAAAATTATCCGTTTCACTAGTAAGTTTTGCTGTAATTGTAACTAATGCGTTATTATATAATCATCGACCATTACTTAAGCGATTATCATCTTGATAATAACCATCGTCCAATTTTAAAGTGTTAATTGTATCATTCAAATTTCAATCATATAAGTCATTAGATATCTTAACTAAACCAGGTAAATATGTTGAATTAACTACTACTGGGTTCGAATAACCTAAGTAAGCTTCTCGATATCTAGATATTAGTTTAGTTATATCAATAGATAAAGCTTGTAATTGAAAATTAATAAATTGTTGCCCTATGGAATCACTAGTAATAAGAATATACTCATCAATTGCGTTTTTAAACGTTCTCCCTTTTAATAAATTATTATTATGTTCTTCATCTATTGATGTGAAAATTTTGTATGTTGAAGTATTTTGATTTCCTCAATCACCGTCTATTCAATTGGTTATATTTCATATTGCATCTAGTTTATTGCTATTTTGTCAACTCAAAATTTTTTGAATATTTAACGGAATAGCCCCTCCAAAATTGTAACCAAAATAGTTATTCTTGAATAAACCACCAATTAGATTATCATTAATATCTAACACAAGAGCATTCATTTGTTCATCGCGAAAAGCATTTTGTTTGGTATTAGAACCATAATTCGAATCAATGTAGTTAAATTCTCACAATGAAGTGTTTTTATTTTTAATGATTGAACTAGTAATTTTGTTAAAGACTTCATCATATTCTCAGTTATAAGATTTTTGATTTAATTTTTCTAACCCATTGCCTAATGATATTTGATAACCCATATATCATTGGTTATAAAAATCTACAATCGGTTGCAATAGTTTTGATATTTCACTTAACTGATAATTTTTAAAATTTATTAAATTTTGAAATTCGTTTTTGTAACTTTGTAAGGTTTCTTTTAATGTTTGTGAATTATTAGTTACTAATTTTTTAATTTGATTAACATCCTCACGAGTTGTCGGATTTTTTCAATTATCAATTCGTTCATCATATGTTAAATTAAATCATTCTCCAGCATAATTTTTAACACCATAGTAATTGTTTCGTCACATTTGGTTAATGTTTTCAACATCTTTAATAATCAATATTAATTCTCTTCCTAAAATAGTATTGTTATTTGGTGTTTCATCAATAATTCCTAACTCCGTAGCAAAATTATCCACAGAATTTTTAATTAAACTAGCATTAACATTAGATAGTGCGTAGTTAAGCATATTAATTTTTAATTCATTAAAATCTATGACCTCATTATCTTTTACACCAAATCATAATGATAATTTAGCTAAATCTTCACTTGATGCATAACCATAGTAATTATCATAATACGCTTTAGCAATTGGTCCAATTTTATATTGCAGCTGTGAAATTGATCAATTTTTATATTTTTCTAAATCTTCACGTGGAGTTAAATTTTGACCATCATTAATGTATAAACTAGTAAGATAGTCGCTTATATATTGGTATTCTTCGCCTTCTGCTACTAATAAATCCAACTTTAATTCTGTTTTTAAATTTTCAAATATTTCATCAACTGATGAATTAAGTTGATTTGTCATATTTTTCGATTTATAAAAAAAAGAGGCAATTTTTTTAGCACCGGTAAAACTTTCGCGTGATAATGTAAAGTCATACTCATAACCAAAATAATACTTTTGCAACATCGTTAGAACATCAGTAATTTTACTTTTTATTGATTCACTTGTATTTGGTGATAAATTTCCATCATTTTTAGAAGTATTAACTACCAATTTTTCTTTTATTATCGAATTTTCAGACAATGATTGATGTTGAAAATCATTTTCGTCTTTTTGGATTGGAACATTCAATAGGTTCTCAATAGGGTCTAATGCTGTTGTAGTTAGTGTTGAAAATAATGCAAATAATTTCATTTTTCCACTCATCAAAACCTCCGTTTTTTAAATTTATAATTTAGATAAAATTAGTAAATTATGCTGCAAAATATCAATTTTTCCCTATAAGATTATTATAACAATTGTAATTTTTATATTTTTTTAAAGGAAATAAAAAAATAACGCTAAGCGTTATTTTTTATTTTTGAATAAAGATTTAGTAATTCCTTTTACTTTTGATTTAGTTATTCTTTTAGGATTTTTTACTTTAATATTTTCGGTAGAAAATCTTTTAACCGTTTTATTTGTAGCAGTTCTTAATCTTAACTTACGAATAATTAAATAAGCAAGTGGGCCAACAACTGTTAAAACACCCACAACAATAATAAGTGGCATAATTCAATTTAAAGGTCCAGATCCAGTTTCGATTGGAGGGGTTGGAGATGGTAAACGACTAATTACTTCATCTATTGATAACACCTTGTTTCTATTATCTGGGGACATAATTGCAATATTAGAGCGTAATTTTCTTTCACTTTCTAAATCGCTACCGATACCCATTTGAATATAAATATCACGAACAGCTTTAGTTGTTTGATGCAAAGTTGCCAAACTTTCTATCTTATTCACACCTGATTCAGATTGAGCTTGTAAATCAAAGGTGCCATCATAATTTGGAGAAAAATTAGATAAACTAAAAGTTGTTTTGTCATATGTTATATTAGCCAACGAACTTTCAATAGTTGTTGGAGTGTCTAGGTTTTTGGCTATTGTGATTTTTTGTGCTAAATCATAAACTGGTGTTCCTGTTGAAATATCCGCTATAGTAAATAATAATTCATCAAATGGGTTTCTATTGTTAGAGGAAATTATGCGATAGTTAAATTCTTGATTACCTCTTTTTATAATTAAGGTAGGTCCATAAATTTGATTTCCTTCTTGTGATGTTGGTAAAAATTCAATTGAATCAATTTCACCATTAATTAAATGTTGCCCTGAATTTAATTCAATTAGCGAAACACGCATTTTTCCAAGTGATTCACCTGGTTCATAAACAATTTGTAATGGCATTCCGTATTGTGCAAAGAATAAAAATGTATGACGAGCATTAGGATTATTTCAATCTGTACTATCAGGACCTTCAGTCAATGAATATCAATTTGACGTAATGCTATTTAAATCTGCAATCGATACTGGGTTCCCTGTCTTATTTAAAAATTGAACTAACGCTTCTTTTGAAGCATTAAGATGACTATAATCTCCACGATAAGTTGGTTGTGTTTTTCAATTTTTATTGCTTTCAGTTTCGTTTAAGAAATCGAATATTTCTGTTTGGCGAATAAAGGGGATTTCATTTGAAGCAAGATCTTGATTAATCAATTCAATTTGCTCATTAGCAAAATTTTGAACATTGTCATCATATTTTTTATATATTTCAGAACTCAAACGATATAGGGCTTTTGAAGCATTTGGAGTTTCCATGTTATTATAAGTTTCTTGATCTAGAATACCTATCGTTAAATTAAAGTCGATTTGCGTACCTGTCGGCCCCATTGTTCATCCCGGTAAATTTGGATATTGTAATGGTGTTCCATTAAATGTTGCAAAGTAACCTTTTGAAACTGCATTATATTTAGCCTGAACAGATTCCAAGGAGTTTCGTAAAATTTGCTCTTGCTCAGCTTTAAAATTATCGCGATCGTTGTCATATCCACTTAAAATATTAGCCTCTCATATTGTATTTGTAATTGATGTATTGCGCATTCCATGAAGATAATTTTCGAAAGCTTGTTTATTAAATATTTCAGTTGTTACATCGATTGCTTTAGATACAAATACTCCATTAGCAATAGCATCATCTCCACCTAATGTTTTATAGCTTAATTTATTTCCATTAACATCATTCATAAAACCACGGAAAATTTTTGTATAGTCCGATATGATTCTTGCAATTTCTGCATCATATGCTGCTTTTTCTTTTGCTACAAAATTATCCGGTTCTTGATCAATTTTTTTAGTTATTGAATCAACTGCAGTATTATGTAATCATTTCCCATTCGTGTGGCGATTAGCATCTTGATAATTTCCAGGATCACTTATTAAAATTTTTATTGCATCCTCAATACTTCAATTGTAATTACCATTAGAAGTTGGCACTAAACCTGGTAAATAATTAGAATTTATTACTTCAGCTGAAGTGTACCCAAAGTATGCTGTTTGATATCTTGAAATTAATGAAGTTAATTCTATTGACAATGCTTGCAATTGAAAGTTACTAAACTCTGCACTAATTGTTCCTATTTTCTTTGTGATATAGTCGTTAAAAACATCTTTAAAACTTTTTCCTTGTTGTAAATTAGAATGATGATTCGCATCTATAGAATTAAAAATTTTATAAGTTGAAGCTGTTGTGCTAGCTCATGCATCAGATCCTCAATATGTAGTATCTCATATTGCATTAATTTCTGTGCTATTTTGTCAATCTAATATCATTTGAATATTACTTGGGATGCCAGCTCCGAAATTATATCCAAAGTAATTATTTTTTAAGAAATTGTTAATAAAATCATCATTTATCGAAGTAATTAATGAATTCATTTGTTCTGAACGAAAACTATTTTGTTTAACGTTTCCATCATATATTGAACGAATATATTGCGCTTCTCAATTTTTAGTTTCGCTATCTTTTATAATGGAATTACTAATTTTAGCAAATACATCAGCATAATTTCAACCAGTCGATAATGATGGATCTGTTTTTTCTAATAAATACGTTTCAGTTGTATTATATCCCATATATCATTGATTATAGAAATCAACAATCGGTTGCAATAGTTTTGACATTTCCGATTCTTGATAAGCTCTAAAATCTAATAAATTTTGGTCGCCTATTCCGAAATCTGCAGCAAAATCCTTAATGAACTGAGATTTTTCAAGAGCCACTGTTCTTAGTGAAGCGAAACCGGCATGAGTTGTTATATCCTTTCAGTTATTTTCTTGTTCGTTAAAAGTTTCCTTGAATCAATTCCCTGTATATCCAGTTAAACCGTAGTAATTGTTACGTCACACACGACTAATGGCATTAATATCATCCATTGCAGCTTTAAAGTCTCTACCAAGAATCGTTCCATCTATTTCAGAATCCTGTCCTGTTCCTAATATTGTAGATAAATCACCAATCGCTGTACTAATTAATTTGACGTCTAATGTTTGAATATAAGACATAGCAACCACTAATATTTCATCAATTGTTAAAAATTTTTCTTGCGTACCAAATCAATTTTTTAAAGTTAACAAATCGTCACCAGTTGCATATCCATAATAATTATTAACATAATTTTCTGCAATCGATCTAAAAACTTCACCAAACTTTTCTTTCTGATAATTAATAAAATTTTCTACAAAACCTCCGCCGTCTAACATTGAATACAATTTAGCCATTACAGAAGTATAATTAGGTGATTCCTTACCATCATATGCAGAATCGTCTCAAGTGCTTCCTTGAATATTTTGAAGTCAAGTTGCTAGCATTTCATCTATTGAAGTAGGAAGTTCTAATGTTGTACCGCCAAAAGAATTAAAATCGTTTTTGAAAAACGCAAAAATGTATCTCGCTCCTTCGAAAACATCAGTGTCTTCATCATTCGGTTTTGAAATTTCTCAATTTTGAGTAAAATTAAAACCTCAGTAATACTTAATTAAATAACTAAAAATATTTTCAATTCTCGAACGAACTTGCGATATTCCCCCATCGATATATTGTTTTAAATCCTCTTTAAATTTCCCCGTATTTAATTTATTATAAATGTTATCTCCTTTAAATAAGGAATTAGATGCATCCACAGTACTACTTCACGCATCTTCAAACGATTTAGGGTTTAATACTGCTTCTCAATTTGAACTATAGTCTTCTGGAAAGTTAAATCACAGTTCTATGTATTCTTTACCAATATTATCCATAACTCTTCAATTATATTTAATAATTTCCTGCATTATTTGAGCAATAGTATCGATACCAGCATTATTTTGAATATCTATAAACATTTGAATTTCAGTAGTTAAATTAAGATAATTATCTAAAATTTCAGCTATTTTGAACATAGGTATTATTCCATTATTTCCACCTAACTCTGCCATATTCTTTTTAAAACGTTCAAATGATGAAACTGATTCTAATGCAGAACCAGACGGAAGACCTGTAAGTAAAAGAATACTTAGATTACCATTAGGCAATTTGATGTCATTAATTGAATATCCATATCAATATTGCTGAATTTTTGAGAAAAATGCATCTGAGTTTCAAATTTCTTGAAGTTTTTTCTCTTGAAAATCAGAAATAGATGTGAATATTTTTTCATCGTTAATAGTGTTTTTTAGATAAGGAGCAACATTTCAAATTCCTTCTAGCGTCGGGATGTCAGTTGGAAAATTTTTCAAAAAGTTATCTATAACAACTTTTGCTGATCAATCGTTAAGTTCATGATAAATTCCATATCTAATAAGAAAATTACTATTTAAGTCGCCTTCATTACTCATATCAAAGCCATAATAATTTAATTTCAATTTATTTATTGCATAATTGAAATCCGCTAATAATTGGTTATATTGATCATTAACATAATCATCTAAGTCTGAACTATTTAAAAGCTGAGTTAAAAACCTCCCTATTTGAACTTTTTTTGGGTAACCCGCTTTACCCTCTTCAAAACCATTTTTAAAATAAGATGACACTTCTGTTATATCTATCTTTGTACCTGGTTTATGACCATATAAAATTACTTGCACTATAGCACCATTTTTAACTGCCTCACCTTGAGGTAAATATCCAAAATATCCTTTTTCAATTTTGTTAATAATTTTTTCTAGACCTAGTTGAATTTGTTTAACTTGTTGAGAATTAAATAAATCAATATCTTTTTGACCTATATCATTAACATACGATTTTAATCCAAACAATCCAGACAAGTCCTTAGGTAATTGATCTATTTTAAATGTAGCAATAATAGCGTCCGCATCTAATTCTACTCCTAAAGGATAGTATCCTAACAAATAATCTATTTTTGAAGCTGAAGAATCGTCACTTGGTAAAATTCAGCCATAGTAACGATCTTTAACTGAATCAATTATATTTTGGATGAATGGTTTTAATTGATTTTTTTGATCATCTATTCATGCCTTTGTGTCTGGATTTTGCGGATCTTTAAATTTTTCAATTAATGATTTAGTTCCATAACGTCCTAAAAGTAAATTAAGTTCTATTGGTTGATCTGTTTGAAAATAGGCATCGGCTAAAACATTGGAATCTAAAGAAGAGTCAACAGCTAATGTTGGAAGCATATATTTGGTAATATTATTTCCAGCTAAACTAGCATATCCGTAATAATTATTTTCAATTAAATGAATAAATTCCGCAAAATCTGCAATTAATGAAGTTTTCTGACTAGTTACTCAATCATTAAATTGTGCTGTTCTTTGTATATCGTGTCTTCCAGACCCAGGTGTTCATGAATAAAATTTACTAAAATGAGTGTACACTGTTCCAGCGTTATGAGGAAACGATACAATAAAATCAGATTTTTTCATAATTAAAACTGGATCTCCTGAAAAATACATAGATACATCTAATTTTTCAGAAGTAGATTGATCGCCATAACCTAAATATTCTTTTTGTAAGAAGTTATCATATAAATCATCAATAACGGCATTAAAAGAATTAATGTTAATATTTTTAAAATCTAAAAATTCATTCGTGTACTCAAAAGCAATTTGTTCTACAGCAGCATCCTTACCTACAAGTTTGTCTATAGATAAATTTGCCCAAATTTTAGAATTAACAAAAAAATTAACAACTGATTTTCCATTAAAAGCGGCATCATTCATTACTACTTTTCATTTCTCAACCATTTGGTCAATCGAACCAAATAACTCGTGGCTAGTGTCTTGTAAAAAATAATTTCAAATAATATCATTTGTTTGATTTAAATCTGAAAAACCATAATAAAAAGTGTTAAATTCAGAATTAATTTTTTGTCTAAATCAATCTAATTGATTTTTATTAAATGATTTAAAATCAATTAAAACTTGTTCAATTATGCCTCCAGGAGTTGGATTAATGTATTGGTCTAAGAAATTAGTAAACGAAATTGGTGTTCCAGCTGCTAATTTTTTCTGAAATTCAGTTATTAATCTTTGTAATCCGACCCTTGGGTTTTTTAAATTTGTATCAGTATTATCAAATATCAAACCATTATCTGCATCAATAATATACGCCGGAAACATTAAAAATAAATTTTGTGGATTATATCAACCTCATTGATGACCAGTTCCATCTGTCGTTTCTTCGATTGTAACTGTTCAATTATTGTATGCATTTTTTAATGAGTTTTGGATTTGTAAAGATTGAACGTCAATGAAATCGTTCATAATTTGAGTTAATTCAAGATCTGTGATTGCTGTTGAAAAATTAGCAATTAATGCTGTTTTTATCTCATCTATAGTCATCGGAGAAAATGTATAGTTTCCACTTTTTCCTAATCACTGAGCCATTTTTTCAACTGCCAATTTTTGAGAATTGTTTGCAGAGTTGTTATATACATCCGTTAAATCGACAAAATATAGGTTTTGTGATAAAAACGAAGTTAATTTGTCAATTAGTGAATTTGCTTGTGTACGGAAATGTCTTTGAGTTATTGTAGATGATGCTAAACGAATATCCGATGTTAAAATATCTGATCCTGTGGAAGTTATATAATTAATACGAGAACTTGAAAAGTTTTGACTATCTTTAAATAAACCATTTGCATCATTATAGTTATAAGAATTTAAGTTAGTAATATTAGGGTTCTCTATATTAAAAGCAAAATATTGTGAACTAACTGGTAATGATGAGATATCTGGAGTATCAGATTTAACTCCACTAGGAACCAAATAATAAATATCATCATCTCCTTTAAAAAAGGAAAACGTAATAGCAGTTCCTTGATAAAAATCAAAATTTCCATCCGTTGTGGCAAAAGAAAAATTTGCTGTAGGTTTTGCTTTATTATTAGAATCAATAATTCCAAGTTGTAAATTAGCTTTACCTCCTAAATCGTTACCAAGATTTGCGAACATTAAACCTTTGTCTGTTTGAAACAATCAATAACCACGAGATTTTGTGTATGGTGTATAGTCAACTGTAATAGGTTTAACTCCATCAGCTTGAAGCAAATTATTTCAACCAAACAGTGGTTGTCCTTGCCCGGCGTCTACGTCATAGCTATGTTTTGGAACAGCAAAACCATTTCCAAACATTACATCGTATGTATTAGAATAATTAACAATGTAACTATTATGTGTAGAAGTTTCATAACTTTTAGTTCTTGGATTAAAATTATTTAATTTTAAAACCGTAATTTTACCTTCGGTAGTATACTCATAAGTTGCTAAGTAATAATTTGGCGTTAAAGAATCTGGATCATCTACCATTACATAAATATTTCTGAAATTTGCTGTACTATTTCCTATTGCATTAGTTAATAAATAACTTGTATAATCACCTGTTTTAATATTAGTAACTCCAACAGTTCATTCGCCCTTCCCGTATGGGTTTTTTGAATCTACATCTCGAAAAAAAGTTACTAGATCTTCGCCAACTAATTGCGGAGGCAATATAATTTTATTTTCTACATCATAACCTAAATTAACTTTGCTATTTATCGCAGTAACTTGTTTAGTAATAGAATCGATAGCATATGAAGCAAACGAATCAAAATGAGGTCTTTTTGTGGATGCCGCTCAAAAAGGTACAACTAAATAATTGTAATTTTTGATAGAAGTGAATGAACCATTATCAAAACTCGCTTCCCCATCAAATGTTGTAGGTACATAACCAACAAATGGTGAAGTGTTAGTATTTGTTATCTGATTTTCACCTTCAACTTTAAAGTAACTTCCTCCACTAGAACTCTTAAGAAAATTCTCAAATGTATTCAATTTAGAATCATTAGAACCATCTTTCATAGTTTGTGCGTTCGCTAGATCACTTATCGGCTCTAATCCAACTGTTGTCAATGTTGAAACAAGTGTTAATAATTTAATTTTTTTATTCAAAATATTTACCATTCCTTATAAATTTTACGATTAGAAAATATCCAATACTTTTGATAATCCTAATTCATACCATTATTATAGCAATTCAATTTTTAATATCACTTTTAAAGAATTATAATATTCTTATTAATTTATTTTTTAAATTTAATGACTACATAATTATTTTTCTCATTAGAAAATTGTTTTAAATTTTACAATTATTTATGCAATATTGATTGATAATAATGAGTAATTAAAATAATCACATAATTTCGTGTGAGAATATAAGTAATTTAATATGTTAAAGTTTTTTGAATCTAGTTCCTAATTTTACGATTATTTTTTAAAAACGTGAGTATTTTTAGAAGCCTTTTTTTTGCGTATTAATATAATTGCTAACGGTATACCTAAAACAGTTAAAACTGATATAGAAATAATTGCTGCTAGTAATCACGTTGGCATTCCTGTACTATCTTCAACAAATGGAGCTGGTAATCGTTGGAGAATTTCATTTAATGAAAAGGTTTTATTAATTAGATTAGCATTACTAATACTAATATTAGAACGGGTTTCAAATTTTGTTGCAATATCATTACCTACCCCGATTTGAATAAAAGCATTTCGATAAGTTTGGATAACATGATGTACACTACCAACCGTTTCAATTGTATTAGTCGTACCTAGTTCATTTTTTAATAGGGAAAATTCATTAGCATTTGGTGATTCTGCTCCATAGCTAAATGTGTCTTTATTATATGAGATAACTGAAACTGAATTTTCAGTAAAATCTACGTTATCGAAATTTTCAGTTACTGTGATTTTTTGAGCTAATTCATACGCTGGTAAACCTCATGTTGTATCAGCGACTGTGAATAATAATTGGTCGTATGGTGAAGTATCCACGGAAGAAGGAATCATTTTATATGTAACTTGCTTACTTCCTTGCGTGATGACAACTGTTGTTCCATAATTCATACTACCATCTTGAGAATTTGGAGAAATAACTATCGAATCTGGAATCCCCTGCATAATATATTCACCATTATTTAAATTAACTATAGCGATTGATAAATTGGTTGGATCTGCCGGGTCATAAAAAACTTGTAACGGCATTCCATATTGACCAAAAAACATAAAACTATGTTTTAATGAAGTGTTAGTTCAATCAGCATCTTCATCACCTTCAAAACCTGAATATCAATTTGAAGAAATATTATTTAAATCAGCTAAGGATGTTGGTTCATTATTAGGATTTAAAAATGGAGATAAAGCATCGTGTGCTGATTTTGAATCACCATAATTGCCACGATAATTTACAATTGTATTTCAACTCAGATCTGTTTCTTCATCCGATAGCATATCAATAATATCAATTCAACGTTCAAAACCGGGATGAATTATTGGAATATCCTTACTAAAAATATCTCTTTGCTCATTTTCATAATTTTGAACATTATCATCAAATTTCTTTCAAGCATCATAACTTAAACGATAGTTAGCAGAAGAATCAGGAGTTGTCATTTGATTATAAGTTTTACTGTCAAAAAAATTAATCGCAAAATTTAAATCTATTTCAGCGCCATTTTGCCCAATTTTTCAACCGGGTAAATTTAAATATTTAAGCGGTTCGCCTTCGAATGTTGCAAAATAACCTTCAGTAGCGGTAGCATATTTAGTACTCAATGAATCTAAATAATTATAAAAGATGCTAGTTTGTTCATCTTTAAAAGCGGTAATGTTTTTAGTATATTCTTCAATAACATTTACTTGTCATGTAGGATTAGCATTAGCATTACGTAAACTTGTAATATAAGTTTTTAAAGCGTCTTTGTTAAATATTTCAGATGTAACGTCAGTTGATGTGCGAATAAAAACACCATTTTCTAAAGTGTTATCCCCACCTAAAGTTTTAAATGTTAATCTATTACCATTTACATTATTTACAAATCCACGAAAAACCTTTTTATACTCAGAAATAATTTTATTTATATCATCTTCAAAAGCAGCTTCTTCAACAGATTTTAAATTATCCGTTCCATAATTAACTTTTGTAGCAAGAATGCCTAGAATGTTGTTGTGTAATCATTTACCGTTTATTAAACGATTAGCATCTTGAAATCCATTACCATCATTAGTTAAAGATGTTAATGTATCATTTAAATTTCAATTCAAATGACCATTACCTGCTGGGCTTATTCCAGGTAAGTATGTTGAATTAATTACAGATTCACTTGTATAACCCATATAGTTATTACGGTATGCTGTAATTAAAGTTGTAATTTCATTTGTTAATGATAATATTTGATAATTAACAAATTCAGCACCAATTCCGTTCGCTAAATCCATGTGATCATCTAAAATATTTTTAAATGTTTTACCATTTTTTAAATTATTTTCATGATCTAAATTTATGTCATTAAAAATTTTGTATGTTGATGCTGTATTGTTTGCTCATACGTCGTTATTTCAAGTAGTAGTATCTCAAATAGCATTCAATTCACTAGAATTTTGTCAATTTAAGATTTTTTTGACATTATTTGGAATATCCGCTCCAAAATTATATCCGAAGTAATTATTTTTAATAAAATTGCCAATAAAATTATCATTGATGTCATTTACAAGAGATGTCATTTGCTCTTTAAAAAAACCAATTTGCTTGCTGTTTGTATCATATGTATTTTTAACATATTGGTATTCTCAATTTTGAGTATCTTTTGTTTTTGAGATTATGTTTGTGATTTTACTTATTACATTATTGTAATTTCAACCAACCGTAATAACATCTTCGATTGTTTCTAATGCATATGCGGTAGATATTGAATATCCCATATAATTCTTGTTATAAGAATCAATGATAGGTTGTAATAATTTTAATAATTCAGTGTTTTGATATGATTTGAACGCAGTTAAAGCTATTTCATCGTTTTTAAAATAATTTAAAAAATCCTTCATTAATTTATTCTTTGCTACAGCTGCTAATTGAATAGTCGAAATGTCATTACGATTTGTTATATCTACTCAATTATAACTAGAGGAAGAATAAGTATATTGAAATCAATTCCCTATGTAACCCTCTGCTCCATAGTAATTATCACGTCATAATTGATTGATCAAATTTATCTCATCCATTGCACTTTTAAAATCTCTTCCAAGAATTGAATCTTCCGTTTGTAAATCCGTTCCT
Organism: Mycoplasma sp. (ex Biomphalaria glabrata); assembly: GCF_001484045.1. NCBI lineage: Bacteria > Bacillati > Mycoplasmatota > Mollicutes > Mycoplasmatales > Mycoplasmataceae > Mycoplasma > Mycoplasma sp. (ex Biomphalaria glabrata). The sequence goes on from NZ_CP013128.1 coordinate 97,135, forward strand.
AATAATTGAGAAAATTGCTTCATTGCACTTTTATATTCGATTTGATTTAGAGAAATAAAATGGTCATGAAAATTTGACTTTAATTGTTCAAGAGCTAAATATGATGTTCCCAAAGTACCAAACCATAAATTTAGTGTTGTTGCGTCATTTCCTATTGCATAGCCATAATAATTATTTAAATAAATTTTAGCTATTGAATCTATATCTTCCGCTAGTTTTTGTTCTGATCATTTTTGATAATTCAGTAACTCCAAAATAGGTTCGTATTTTCCTGAATTATTTGAGTATAAACTTTTTAAATAAGTTGACACACCTGTATAATCTTTACCATCATTTTTTACTAAATCACTACCAATAATTTTTAATCTAAAATTGTTAAATAAACCTTCATATGTATCTGCAATACCATTTGTCATATTTCCGTTACTCATCAAGAATAAAGCTATATTTTTAGCACCGACAAATGGCTCTGAACCACTAAAATCATAATCATAACCATAATAATATTTATTAAAAATATCTAATATAATCATTAAATCTTGCTTTGCTGCATTCATTTGAGTATTTAAAAAATTGTTTAGATCATCATTCAATTTACCTGTGTTCAAATAAGCGCGAATTTGATAAAGTGATTGCGCATAATCTCTTACAAGATTATCTTTAATTTCTGATACATCTAAGGCAGTTTTTTGATCAAAAGAAAAAAATACATCTAAAAGTGATGACGGGATTGATAATCCACCATAACCTCAATAACTACTATATATTTCATCAATAATTCTTTTTATATCATCAAACAACAATTTTGGTTGATTTGTTGCTCAATCATCAAATTGAGTAGTGCGAGAAAATGTATATTTATCGGTACTTGGTGTTCAATTATAAAATTTACTTAAGTAAGTGTATCCTTTTGATGTCGAAGGAGAAAATGTACTAATAAAATCATTCTTTGAAATGATTTCTGGTAATCCTCCAGTAAATAATGAAAAATATGGACTAACATCTAATTTGTTTGTTGCACTAGGATCATCATAACCGAAATATTGAGTTTTCAAGAACGATTCATATAAATTATCTGAAGCATCATTAAATGTATTAACATTTATATCTTTAAATTTTTGTAATTCTGGAGTATATTCGAAAAGAAATTGTTGAATAACAGCATCTTTCCCACCAATTCTGTCAACAGTTAGATTGTTTCATATTTTAGAATTTGTTAAAAATTTTAAAACTGTAGTGTTATTAAATGAAGAATTAGATAAAATTTTTATTCACTTTGTAACCATATCGTCGATATTTGTTAATGTATTACGCGTCTCATCTTCTAAGAAATAGTTTCAATATGTATTATTTGATGAATTCATATCTAAAAATCCATAATAAAAAGTAGCAAATTCTTGAGTAATTTTTTGATGATATCATTCTAATTGGTTTTTACCATATGATTGATATTCATAAAAAGTTAATTCAATATCACTTCCAGCTTGTTGATTTAAATATCCATTAATTAAACTGTCAAATTTAATTGGTGTATTGTCTTGCATACCTGTTTTAAATTTATCGATTAATTTTTGCAACCCTTCCTTCGGATTATTTAAATCTAAATCTGTATTGTCATATGTCAAACCATTAGTTGAATCTAAAACATATGCAGGAAACATATAATCTAATTTTTTTTCGTTATATCATCCCCATTGATGAAATTTTCCTTCTAGTGTTTCTTCGATGGTAATTGTTCATTTATCGAAAGCCGCTTTTAATGATGTTTGAATAGAAGATGTTTGTGCACTAGTAAAATTAGTTGTAACTTCGTCAACCTCAGCTTGAGAAGTTTCTTGAGGGAAACTAGCTAAAACTGAAGTTTTTATGTTATTAATTGTCATAGCCTGGAAAGAATAATCTTTATCTTGACCCAATCAAAGTGCTACTTTCTCGATAGCAAATTTTTGTTCTTGCGTTGCAGATGTTGCATAGAAACTAGTTAAATCAACAAAATATAGGTTTTCCACTAAAAAGTTAATAAAATTATCCATTACAGATAAAAATGATGTTCTATAATGTTTATTTGTTATTGTTTTAGATGCTAAACGGATATCGTTGGCTATAATATCGGCTCCGGATGAGGTAATATAATTAATACGTGAACTAGTAAAAATATTGCTTCTAATAAATATATTATTAGCAACGTTATAATCATAAGCATTTAAATTATTAACTACCCCTTTTTCAATTTTAAAAGCAAAATAATGCGACCCATTAAGTAATGAACCCATATCAGGCGTATTACCGTCTATTCCGCTTGGAAATAGATAATAAGTATTATCGTTCCCTCTAAAAAAAGAAAATGTGATTGCCGTTCCTTGATAGAAATCAAAATTAGAATCTGATGCTTGAAAAGAATAATTTGCAGTAGGTGTCGCTTTATTTTCAGAATCAACCAAACCAATTTGTAGATTTGCTTTACCACCATCATCGTTACCTAAATTAACAAAAATTAAACCTGAATTTGTAGAAAATAATCAATATCCACGGGCATTTTTGTATACTTGATAGTTTACAATAATTGGTTTGGCTTCATTTTTAACAAATAAATTATTTCAACCGAACAAAGGGCGATCAGCTGTTGCTTCCTTTTGGTAACCATGTTTTGGAACAGCATAACCATTACCAAAGGTAACATCAAAAGTACCAGGGTATAAACCATTAGTTCCTACTATTTCCATATCATTAGTTAATTCCAAATTGTATGTTTGATTACGAGGGTTGAAAGAATTTAATTTCGATACAATAATTCGTCCACTAGTTCCAGTGTAGTTATATCGTGCTAAATAATATACAACATTTAACGGATCTGAATTATCAGTCATAATGTAAACACTTCTGTTATTAGCTGTACTCTCCCCTATCGCAGTTTTTAATGAATATGTAACATAATCACCAGTTTTCACATTAGTAACTCCAACATTTCATTCTCCTATTCCGTACGGACTAGTTTTATCTACTGCTCGGAAAAATGTAACAAAATCGTCTCCCACTAATTGTGGATATAAAACAACTTTATTATCAACATCATAACCTAAATTTACTTTGTTATTTAAAACGCTTAATTGTTTAGTAATGGGATCAATAGCATATGTAGCAAAAGAGTCAAAATGAGGTTTTTTAATCACTGCAGTTCAATATGGTACAATCAAGTAATTTTTATTTTGAATAGACGTAAAAGTTCCGTTTTCATAAGCAATATTACTTTTATCATCAAAATTGTTTGGGACATAACCAATAAAAGGATTATCATTAACGTTTGATATGTAATCTTCTCCAGATATTGAGTCGTACCCTCCACCCACTTGTTCTGTTAATTTTGATTTATTATTTCTCGTGTTTTGTTTTTTATTTTCAGTATTAATATTTTGCACTTCTGTTAATTGACTAACAGGCTCGATAGCCGTTGTTGTAATTGTTGAAAAAAGCGTTAATAATTTTAATTTTTTATTCAAGATACCACCCGATTTTCTTATATATTTATTTTGATTCTTACATAAAAAACTATTAATATATGAATCCGTATAATTATTATATCAATTCAAATTTTTAAAATTTTTTTTAAGAAAAAAAATAGTATGTAAAGTGTTTTTTACTAAATTGGAAAAAATATAAAAAAAAACTATACTAATATGGTTATGGAAAAACGACTACTTACCAAATTCAAAAAACAAATTGAAGAAATTTCTTTTATTTGAAAAGATAAATGTCAAAAAGAATCAAGAGATTTATTTTGAGGTTCAATCACAATGTTGTTTTTAACGGGTGGATGTTTTTTTACATTTTATACACTTATCGATATTTCATATAACTTAATGGATGGTGTTTATTTTGAATTATTTTTAATAGAGGCTGTTTTTACTGGTTTAATAATTAGTTGCTTAATAATTATAAGTTACAGATATAAAAACATTGGTAAATTTGGAAAAATTGAATCATCATACTGAATATATGGAATATTTTGAACAATATTTGCATTATTTATACTATTCAATATTTCTGATTTTTATTTTATTAATCAAGTGATAAATAATGATAAAGAAAATGCTGATTATTTTTTTATGCCGTCAGTTATTGCTTTATATGCAGATGCGTTTTATGTATTGAAAGGGATTATTGTTTTAATTTGTTTAATTTTGTTATTTAAAGGCGTTACTTTAAATCTAAAATTAAGTGATATTAAAAAAACAATATGATTATCATACAAAAGTGGTTATAAATTTATTGATTTTCAATTAATCCAAGAATTAAAAAATATGTCAAAAAATGATCGTGAATTTATGATTTTATGAAAAAAGAAAATTCGTGATTTTCAAAATAACAATTAAGAAAGATCTTGTCTTCTATTTGAATGAATAATTTCTTCGCCTTTGTTAATGTGAGTATTAGATTTTTTTATTGTTTTTGATTTTTTAGAGTGTGTTCTTCTAAATAAGAAAAAAGCACCTACCCCAAATATAACTAAAGCTGTTGGGACACTAATTAATGTAATGTACAATGCAGTTTTATTATCGTCACCAGGTAAACTATTTGGTAAATAATTTTTTATTGCTGCAATCATTTTATCAGCATCATTAGTTGTCATCACTTCATTCATTGATGAATTAGATGAGAAAGCGGCGTAATCTTGTGTAAACAATCCTAAATCAAAAAATTGATTTACAGTTAATTCTACTTTGTTTTTTTCAACTTGATCTTTTATATCATTAATCACAAATTTATTTATGTTATTCTCAACAACTTTATATCCATTAGTAACTGTGTTACATATATTTAAAATATTTGTGTAAATATCATTATATGAATTGGCATTGTTAATAGTACTAATCGAATTTCTAATATTATCTGAAACAGCATTATAATCTTTATTACTAAAAGGATTATCAATTTTTGGGGATGTTGCGTCATATATTTTTTGCAACATATTGATGTTAAGAGAATTGTTTATTCCAACAATCTCCGCTCCAGTTTTATCCTGAAATTTTCCAGAAGTTAAAATTAGGGCAAAAATTTGATCAATTTTTTGTGCAGGACTTAATGATTCATTAGAAAAAATTTGACCTTCCGGTAGGTAAGCGTTATCGCTACCAATAAATGATTGTTCTTGCGTACCAAAAGCGTTATTAAAAATATTAGTAATTGGGGTTCTTTCGGTCCCTTGTTTTAAATTACTACCAATGTATGTAAAAGTTGGAATAAAGTTTTCAATAGATGTTGCGGATTCATAATCTTTAGTAGCTAATTCTGGTGTATATTGATTCGGGTCAACTTTTGAAGCTTCAGTGTTTGGAATCAAATATTTAAAGTATGGACCAACATTATCATATCCGGGAGTTAGCAAACCTGTAACCATTGCCAGTATAGAACCTAGTGAACTAATTTTGGGTAATAATTTTAAAACAATAGAAATATCGACTTTTGTCGATAGTTCAAATTCAGCCATTAGAAATGGCGCAGCTTTTAATGGTGAAGATGTAAGATCATTTGTTGCAGCATAAAAAACATTTAGAATATCTACCAAGAATTGATCAATTGTATATGTTTGACCTGTTTTGATAGTTGGCATATAAATTTGATTTAATCAAGGGTATTCTTTAAAACTATTAGTTCAAGTAGGATAAACATCAGTAATTAATCTCATGCTACTAACATCTATGTTATCTTTCAATCGAGTTGTTGAATTAATTAAGCTCTGATTTGTGCCTTGATAGTTTAAAGTTTCATTTCATAAACTTGTTCATACTTTTTTAAAATCAACACCGCTAGTGTAATAAGTCTTAGTGTTATCTAACTGATCACTATAAAATTGATCTAATCCACCCTTATAAGTTCCACCGCTATCTGGTAAGTTTACAAGGTTATTAAATGTTTGCGAAAAACCGATCAAACCAGCTGAAATCATGAATAGTGCATTATCATTAAGATTAGTTGCTTTGAAATTATCATTTTTTAATTTTGATGATGATAATGTTAATAAGTTATTATTATTTGTTTTTGATAATTCAACAATTGATGGTGTTAACGTTGAAGTTAACAAACCAAGAACTGCTAGTTTTTTAATATTTTTTTTCATACAAAATAATTTTACATCAATGATTTTTTATTTCAAAATTACAAAATAAAAGTATTAAAAAAATATTAAAGTCTATTTTGTGTTATCAATTAAAGAATTTCGCATTTATTACTAACTAAATTTTAGTTTGTGTGATTTTTGTTTTACAGTGTGTTAAAGTGTTTTCTTCTTAATTTAACTAATTGAAATACTCCTGTTACAATCAAAGGAATTTCTAATTCAAGAGTAACTAATAGTTCCGCAATTAATGGGATATTAATTTCAGAAATAATAAAAATTAATTTACATCAATTTCTACAATAACTTAATTTTCTGGGGATAATAATTGCTATCTATTGATGTTTGCTTTTTTTATTTTTTAGTAGATTTTTTTTTCTTAACATGAAAAACGCTAACGGAATTCCGACAACTACAATTATTGAAATAGAAACAATTATTGCTAATAATCATGCTGGTAAACCTGATGAATCTTTGCTTGGGGTTGGTGGAGTTGGTAAATCATGAATAACATCATTTAACGGAATAATTTTGTTATTTAAACTTGCATTGCTAACACTAACATTTGCACGGTTTTCTAATTCTGACACAGCATCATTTCCAACGGCTATTTGAACGAATGTGTTACGGTGAGTTCTAGTAGCATGATGAATGACATTCACTGATTTAATCGTGTTACTTGCGTTATATTCACTTTTTAGTAAATTTTCTTCCTCAATAGAGAATGATTCATTTGAATAACTAAAAGTTGCTGTATCATAATCAATAATTGAAACTGTACTTTCGGTAGTGTTAACATCATCATTATTTTGAGTTATTGTAATTTTTTGCGCTAAACTATATTCTATTTTTTCGTTTGTTGTATCGGCAACTGTAAATAATAATTGATCATATGGTGAGTCATTATTTGCCGGTATCACTTTATAAGTAACTTGTTTTTTCCCTTGAGTGATTACTAAAGTTTCTTCGTAATTCATATCGCCATCTTTGGAATTTGGCGAAAATATCATCGAATCAGGAACTCCTTTTATAATGTACTCACCAGTATTAGCATCAATAACAGCAATTGAAAAAACATTTGGATTAGCTGGATCATAAAACACTTCTAGTGGTAAACCATATTGACCAAAAAACATAAAACTATGTTTTAATGATGTATTATTTCAATCATCATTTTCCCCACCCTCAAAACTAGAGTATCAATTAGAGGAAATATTATTCAAATCAGCCAAGGATGTAGTTTCTTTTTTTTGATTTAGAAATAAATCTAACGCTTTTTTAGCTTCTTCTGGATCTTTATAATTACCACGATAATTTGCGGTTTGATTTCATGTAGGAAATGTTTCTACATTAGCTAAAAAATCAAATATTTGTGTTTTTCGTTTGAAACCTTGATGATTAACAGGAATATTCTCATTTGCAATACTATTTTGTTCATTAGCATAATTTTGAAGATTATCATTAAATAATTTTATTGCATCATAACTTAAACGGTATTTTGCAGATTTATCTGGATTTTTCATTTGATTATAAGTTTGGACATCGAAGAAATCAATTGCTAAATTTAAATCAATTTCCGCTTTATCAATACCATATTTTCAACCAGGTAAGTTACTATATTTTAATGATTCAGATTTTAATGTAGTGTAGTACCCTTTTGATACAGCAAAATATTCATTAGATAAAGAGGTTAAATAATTAGAAAAAATAGCATTTTGTTCATTCTTAAAATTATCTTTATTTTTATCATATTCAGCAATAATGTTCGATTCTCACAGTATATTTTCCCCTGAAGCTAAATGAACATCTTTAACATATTTTTTAAAAGCATCACTATTAAAAATGTCAGCAGAAACATTCGTAGAATCTGAAATAAAAACACCATTTTTTATTGCATCATCTCCGCCAAGAGTTTTAAATGTCAACTTATTCCCGTTAACATCATTAAAAAATCCACGAAACGTTTTTTTATACTCAGAGACAATTTTTATTACATCTGCATCAAATGCTGCATCTTCAATAGATTTTAAATTATCATCACCTGATGTTGCTTTTTTTGCAAGTAAATCTAGTGCATTATTATGTATTCAATTTCCATTAACTAAACGATTAGAATCTTGAAAATTACCGCTAATTAATGACGAGATAGCATTATCTAAATTTCAATCGAAGTTTCCATTATTAGTTAAACTCATACCAGGTAAATATGACAAATTAATTGTAGATTCGTTTGTGTAACCCATATAAATACTGCGATAAGTAGCAATTAACGCTGTTACTTCGTTTTTTAATGATGAAATTTGATAATTGATAAATTCAGCACCAACACCATCAGTTGTACTAATATATGAATCAAGAAGGTTTTTAAAAGTTTTCCCAACTTTTAAATTATTTGTGTGATCTGAATTTATATCACTAAAAATTTTATAGGTTGATGCATTAGTATTTTCTCAAGTGTTATTATTTCATGTAGTAGTATCTCAAATCGCATTTAATTCAGATGAATTTTGTCAACTAAGAATTTTTTTAATATTGTCAGATACATCCATATTAAAATTGTAACCATAATAATTATTTGCAATAAATTGACCAATAAAATCATCATTAATATGTTTAGTTAATGCATTCATTTGCTCATCATAAAAACTTTGCTGTTTAATATTAGCATCATACGTGGTTTTAATATATTGGTATTCTCAACTATTAGTATCTTTTGTTTTTGAAATTATGCTTGTTATTTTACTAATTACATCGTCATAACTTCAACCGTTTGTAATAATATTATTATTCGTTTCTAAAATATATGATTCAGAAATTGAATAACCCATATAATTTAAGTTATAAAAATCAATAATAGGTTGTAATAATTTTAATAATTCTGTATTTTGATATGATTTGAAGGCGATTAAAGCTGTTCCGTCATTTTTAAAAGAATTCAAAAAATCTTTTACAAATTTAGCGTCCGATAAAGCTGCCGTTTGAATTGTTAAAATGTCGATGCGATTTGTTATATCTGTTCAATTATGACTGGAAGAAGAATAAGTATATTGAAATCAATTTCTTCCTGTATAATCTTCTACTCCGTAATAATTATCACGTCATAATTGATTGATTAAATTTATATCACTCATTGCGCTTTTAAAATCTCTTCCAAGAATCGAATCTTCCGTTTGTAAATCTGTTCCTAATAATTGAGAAAATTCCTTGATCGCATTTTTATATTCAATTCGATTTAAAGAAATGAAATGATTATAAAAATTTGATTCTAATTGTTCAATTGTCAAATATGATGTTTCTGAAGTGCCAAATCACAAATTAAGTGTCGTTGCATCATTTCCTAGCGCATAACCATAATAATTATTCAAATAAATTCAGGATATTGAATATATATCTTCTTTTAATTTTTGTTCTGATCATTTTTGATAATTCAGTAACTCCGAAATCGGTTCGTATTTTCCAGAATTATTTGAGTACAAACTTTTTAAATAAGTTGATACACCTGTGTAATCTTTACCATCATTTTTTGCTAAATCACTACCAATAATTTTTAATCTAAAATTGTTAAATAAATCTTCATATGTATTTGGAATACCGTTTGTCATATTTCCGTTACTTATAAGGAATAAAGCTATGTTTTTGGCACCAACAAATGGTTCTTGGCCGCTAAAATCATAATCATAACCATAATAATATTTATTAAAAATATCTAATATGATTATTAAATCTTGTTTTGCCGCATTCATTTGAGTATTTAAAAAATCATTTAGGTCATCATTAAATTTACCTGTATTTAGATAGCTAAAAATTTGATATTTTTTATCTGCTAAAATTTTAAAAATATTGTCTTTAATTTTTGATTCTTCTAAAACCGTTACCTTATCTGTATCAAAAAATAAATCTAAAATTGATGACGGGATCGATAATTCTCCATAACCTCAATAACTACTATATATTGTATTAACTATTTTATTAATGTTGTTATATAAAAATTGTTCTTGGTTTTTTTCTCATTCTAGAAAATGAATTGTACGAAATACAGAATATTCTTTGCCTATTAGTCTTCAGTTGTAAAATTTGTTTAAGTTAGCATAACCATTCATCGGTTGTGCTAAAAAAGTACTAATAATATCATCTTTAGAAAGAATTTCCGGCAATCCTTCACTAGACAATGTAAAGTAAGAACTTACATCTAATTTATCTGACAAACTTAGATCATCATATCCAAAATATTGGCTTTTTAGGAAATTATCATAAAAATCATCTATAGTATGATCAAATATATCTCTATTAGATTTTATAAAATCTACCACGGAAGAACTTGTTTCGGTAATTCCACCAAAAAAATTTTTAGTAGCTCATTTTCCAGGAAAGTTTTCATCATCTATTGGAAAATTAATAATAAAATTTTTTGCAATTAATGACGGTTCCAATTCTGTTCCTGTTTCAATAGGTATTTTATTAAAAAAGTATTTAGAAATTGTATTATCAGGAAAATAGGTAAATCCATAATACCCTTTTTTAATTCATGAGATTATATCACTAACTTGATTGGTTAGTGAATTTACTTGATCCTCTTTAAAACTATTAATAGCATCAATATCATTTATAACAGATAGTAAGTAATAATTTACTTGAAATGGTAAAGGAAAATTCGCAATTCCAGAATTTACGCCTTCAACAAAATTTTTTCTAATGTCGGAAAAAGATAATTGTTCACCTGTGAGTGTGTAATTTCATAATATTACACTAACAATTCTATTGTTTATTAAAGATTCTGAAGGGGCATAACCGAAATAACCATCGCTAATTGCATTCATCACATCTTTTATACTCAGATCTAATGAATTATTTTGGTTATTAACAAAATTATCGATATCATCAGAATCTATTTTTTCAATAAATTCTTTTATTTGGTAAGTATATGAAATACCTTCCGGTAAAGTTGTTTCATCAAAAAAAGATGCAAAAATAGAACCAACAAAATTATTCGATTTAAAATAGACCGGAAATAATAGTTTATCAATGGAAGTAACAACATTACCACCATAATCATAATTAGTAACTCAACCGTAATATTTCCCTTTTTTATTTATTTGGGAAATAAGATTATCTATCGCAATCGCCAATTGCGTTTTTTGATCATTTTTTCAGTCAACAAGATCTGAATAATCTGGATTTTTTAAGAAATCAAACAAATCTTTTGTCTTAGCAAGACTAGTAAAAAAATTATCTAATTTTGATAATGATTCATTATAAAAGTAATCAGTTAGGCTTGATGCATCTAATGATTGATCAGATTTCAGATTTGAAAATAAGTATTTTGATAATATATTTTGAGATTGAAATGTATAACCATAATAAGAATTACTAATTCTACTAATCAAATCTTCAAAATCTTTTTTCAAGGAATCTTTTTGAAATTTAACAAATTCTAGAAATTCTGTTTTACGAAGATCAATAAATCAAGGAAGTCCTCCATCATCAGGGAGAATAAACTTATCAGTAAAAGGAAAAATATCGTAATAATTATCATTAAAGAATTTAAAGAATGCAATAGAACCATCGAACGGAAATAATTCCAAAAATTTTTCTTTCGAAATTAATTTTTTTTCATGATCAAAAAAACGTTCAAAATTAAATTTTGGATCAAAATCATCACTAAAGTATCCAAAATATTCTTTAGATAAAAAATTGTCGTAAAAATCTTCAACAAATAATTTATACATTGATACATTTTCACTAATGATTGCTTGAACATCAGCGCTATCCTGTGAATATTCATTATCAAATCATTGTGCGAATTGATAGGGGCTTCCAGCTTTAAATAAAAAGTATTTATCTCTAGTATAAGGTGCATCTGAATCACGCATAATGAATTCAGCAGCCATATCTCTTGCATTTAATGCAATAGTTCCGTCAGGATGTTTTGGATCTCACCACACTATCTTTGCATCCATTCCTTCTGTCGGAGTAGTATTTAAACCAAATATATACCTTGAAACTTTATTATGGCCGCTAACTCGAAAAAAACCTATAAAGGTTGGTCTAATTCAACTAAGTATTTCCTCAAATCTATTCACTAATAGTTCAAATTGAATATTTTTGAATTTTAAAAATTCCTCAGAATCTTTGGCAACTAATGATAAAAGATCCTTTACTTCCGCGGTTTTGTATCCTTGAACATTTACTAATGCTTCATCTAAACTTTCTAACATAGTGTCAGATGTAATTTTGGCATATTTTTGATGGTTAAAAAGGAGAAATTTTCCAATTACATCATTATTTGCTCCAGAATATCCAGTATATCCATAATAAACACCATCTAAAAGATTCACAATTCTATCTATTTCTGAATTTTTGTGAACCACTTGATTGTCTAAAAATTCATTAATTTCATCACTAGTCACGGTCTCTAAAAAATTATATAATTGATATGAATTGTCGACGCCAGTTGGTAAACCTTTAGTTAAAATAGAATCAACAATATCATTAGCTATGAAATCTGTTGTTTCTGGATAATTAATTAAAAGTTTGTCTAAATTTGTAAAATAAAATCCATCTTCTTCTTTTCTTGCAAGTCAGCCATAATATTTTTTTTCGTTACTATTAATTAAATTAATTATTTCATCTATTCTATTTGTTAGACTACTCTTTTGGTCATTAATTCAATTATTAATTTCATTTGTATCATTTTTTAACGATGACATTGTTGAATTTATTAGATTTAATTTATTTAAATTTGCCATGTGTTCGTAAAAATTTTCGTATATTTTATCTAATTCAAAATTTTTACCCGGTTCCAAACTATATAATAAATTCGTAGTTATTATATTATCCTTTAAAGAATCGAAACCATAATATGAATTTTTTAATAAATTAATGATCTCACTAATATCAGAAATTAACGAATTTTTTTGATATAAAACTCCATTATTGAATCATTCAGTTCTCTCTAGGTTGTACTTTTTAACACCAGGTTTTCAATTATAATAATTACTTAAATTTCTATAAGTTTCACCTTTATGTGGAAATAAATTGATAAATTCATCTTCAGTAATTATTGTTAATGCTGGTTCAAGGAAATAACGATTAGAATCAAACGAAAAATTCGGATCAATATATCCAAAATATTGCGTTTTTAAGAACGAAGAATAAAAATCATTTGTAAAATCCGAGAAAGAATTTATATTAATATCTTTAAAATCTTGAAATTCCGTTGTATATGAAAATTCGTATTTTTCAGCGTTTGCATCCTTGCCAGCAATTTCATCTACTGCAAGACCATTTCATACTTTTGAGGCAATTAAAAATTCGACCACTGTATGATTGTCTCATGAAGAATCTTGCATAACATATTTTCATCTTTCAACAAGTTTATCAGGAGATTCTATCGGATCATAAAGTGTTTGATCTAAATAATAATTTCAAAATACATTATTATTAGAACTTTGATCTGGAAAACCATAGTAAAAAGTAGAAAATTGCAGTAAAATTTCTTGACTATAATAATCAAATTGTTTTTTACCAATTGATTTATAATTATTAAATGCTATTTCAATATCACTTCCTTGAACTGGATTCAAATATTTATCGATTAAATCAATCATTCTAATTGGATCAGTATTACCAAATCATGAATGAAATTCATTTATTAATCCTCTTAAATTATCTTTAGGATTTGCAAGATCAATATCACTTCTATCATATGTCAAACCATTTTCTCCAATAATATAAGTAGGAAACATGTTTTTTAAATCATTTTGATTATATCAACCTCATTGGTGGCCTAGCGGTGTTCCTTCAATTGTTGAAATTCATTTATCATAAGTTGATTGAATAACTTCTTTCATTGCAGTTGCTTGAACATCTACAAAATCACTAATAATAGTATTAATTTCATCAGTAGTAATGCTTGTCGGTAAATAAATTCCTACACTGTTATTAATATCAGATCATGACGTTGGAGTAAAAGTATAATCTCCTTCTTTACCGATTCATCTAGCTATTTTTTCAATTGCTTCTTTTTGAGAAGAAGTTGCTGATTTGTTATAAACTTCGGTTAAATCGACAAAAAATAAATTTTGCTGCAAAAAACGAAGAAATTCATCCTTAACCGGACTAACCGATCTACGGAAATGTGTTTGTGTTATTGTTGTTGATAATTGAGTAGTCACTAAATCAATTCCTATTGTACTAATGTAGTTTATTCTTGTAGAAAGAAATTGTAAACCCTCACTAAATAAATTATTTGCAATTTTATAGTCATATGAATTTAAATTAGTAACACCTTTGCTTTGAACATTAAAGGAAAAATATTTAGAACTAGTTGGTAATGAGGAAATGTTTGCGCTATCTGATTTTACTCCACTAGGAATTAAATAATAAACCTCATTATACCCTTTTGAAAAAGAAAATGTAATAGCAGTACCTTGATAAAAATCAAATTCTTGATCAGTTTTGGTAAAAGAAAATGTGGCGGTTGGTATTGCCTTATTATTTGCATCTACAATTCCCATCTGCAAATATGCTTCATCGCCCTTATTATCTCCCAAATTAGCAAACATTAATCCTTCTTTTATTTGAAACAATCAATAACCACGAATGTTAGCGTATGGTGAATAATCTATTATTATTGGTTTTACATCTCCAGCTTGAAATAAGTTATTTCACCCCAATAATAATTTTTCTTCGTCAGAATCGATATTATAGTCGCGTTTTGTTGTGGCAAAACCATTACCAAACATGACATCATATATATTTGGATAAATAACATCGAAACTATTATGAGTTGTAAAATCATAAGTTTTTAAAGTTGGGTCGAAATTATTTAATTTCAAAACTACAATTTTTCCTTGACTTGTGTATTCATAAGCAGCTAGATAATAATTTGGAGATGTTGAATCAAAATTTTCTACCATTAATGAAACATTACGAAAATTATTGGTACTAGTACTGATGGCTTCAGATAAAGAATAATTAGTAAATTCACCTGTTTTTATGTTAGTAACCCCTACATTTCATTCACCTTTACCATATGGATTTTGTAAATCCACATCACGATAAAAAGTGACAAGCTGTTCACCAACAATTTGCGGAGGTAACATAATTTTATTAGTTACATCATAACCTAATTTGATTTTGCTACTAATTACTGATAATTGTTGTGTATTTGAATCAATAGAATATGATGTAAATGAATCAAAATGAGGTCTTTTTATCGAAGCAGCTCAAAACGGTACAACTAGGTAATCTTTGTTTTTAATTGTTGTAAAAGAACCATTATCCAAACTAGATTCATTATTAAATGTAGTGGGAACATAACCTGTAGATCATGATGGATTATCGCCAGTGATTGGTTTTTCTTTTTCTAATTCCACATAGAAATCGTTGTTTGTTCCTTGAAGAGAACTGTCAATTAGATTATTTTCATCCAAACCATCTTTTGTAATTTGTGCATTTGCTAAATCACTAACCGGTTCCAATCCAGCCGTTGTTAATGTTGAAAAAATTGTTAATAATTTAATTTTATTATTCAAAATATTTACCCTCCCATATATATCTTTTTAGTAAGAAAAACCAAAAAAGATTTTCTTAAAATTTCAAAAATATATTATTATTATAGCATTCATTTTTTTATACAATTTTTCAAGATAGATATTATTATTCTCAAAATTTTTGTTTTAAGAAATTTTTTTAAATTAGTAAGATATTTATCAAAATTTTTAAAACGATTACAACCGATACAAAAACAATTGTAGCTAATAATCAAGTTAATAAACTAAAACTAAAAATTTCTTTAGATGATGGTGCTAAAAATTGACTAACGTTTTTTTAATGAAAAATTTTGAAAATATAAATGCGCATAGCTAGTGCTAACATTAGAACAACTTTAAATTGTAATGCAATATCATTTTTTACTTGAATTTAAATTAAAGCGTTTTAGTAAAGTAATAAGCGCTACCAACTAATGTAATTATATTTATACGATCGATCTGTTTTATAATGGGGTTAATTATTTGTTTTAGTGATTAAATAGAATAATTAAATTTTTAAGATTATAACCAATTATTAAAAGCAAAATTTTCGATTGTTATAGTGATATCAAGATTTTGCATAATCATATTTTTGAGTTTAATCATAACTGTGCACTTTTCTCACATCATATCAATCGCTCTAAATAATAATCGACATACAATAACAAATTTAAGGTTTTATGTGTAAATTATTTTTGCCTTTCACAATTGCAAAAATGACTCCGTATTTCAGTTCTAATTTTGAAAAGCTAAGAAAAAATCACCGAATTTAAAATACCTTTTATAACAAATAATGCATTATCTTAATGTAAATTGTTTGTTTATTTGTTTATTAAATTCTTTAATTTTTAAAATTAATATTGTAACTATTGAATCTAGAATAAATAATTTTTTGTGATTTTTTATACTTATAATTTTGCACCAATGATTTTTATTTAAAATTGCAAAAAAGTATTATTTATGTTGTAAATTAAAGAATTCCACGGTTATCACTATCTGAATTGTTAGTTTGAGTAACTTTTGTTTTACCATGCATTGAAGCACTTTTTCTTGATCTAACTAAGTAAAATGCACCTACTCCGATTAAAGGGATTCCTAATCCAAGACCAACCGATAGTCCCACAATTAATGGGATATTCATTTCGGAAATTGGTAAGAATGGATTCAATTCAGTAAACATTTTTTGTGTAACGGGGTCGCCAATTATAGTTTCCATTGATGAATAACTTTTAAATGGTGAATTGGTACCAGTATTTAGTAAATCATTAAAAAAGTTTTCCGTAGAAAGAGTTGCCACGTTCTTTTGTGAAGGATCTCCAATTTTTGCAATAATGTCTTCATTAATTAATTTTTGATCATCTGTATATTTTATAATTAAAGCATCACAAATATTATTAATGCCATCATCACCTTCACTAAAGAACGTTCCTGTATTCATGCTTTCGATTTGTTCATTAATTAATTGACTTACTTGTTGAGTTACTTTCCCAGAATCAAGTGGATTTGATTTATTAAATTTATCATACATTCTTTGTATTAAGTCAACATTCAAAGCTTGATTTATTCCAACTAAATTTTTATTAGCAGCAGCAGGTCCATTAATTACCCCGTTTTTCAAAATATAGGCAAAAATTTGTAATGTTTTTTCTTTATTAGCTACATCTGAACTAATATTTTTATTATTTAAAATATTAGCGATTGGTTGAAAATTTTGTGGCAAAAGGACTGATGATTCTTCTTGAACAAAAGCATTGTTGAATAATAATGAAGTCGTTGTAGCACTAACTGTTGTTAATCTAACTTGGACTAATGAAAAATAATTCATAAAGTAGCAAATTAATGCTCCATTTTGGTAATCAGTCATAGCCATTTCAGGAGTATAGGAATTTTTTGGCGTTGGAAAAGCGTTAGCATTATCAAAAAAGTTTGTAATGTATGGACCTGGTTGGTTATATCCGATGAATAGTAAGTTTGAAACTGAACCTACAATTGATAATAACTTTGTAAAATCAATTTTTGGATTTAGATCATCGCTTGTAGTGGTTAACTTTACTAAGGGAACTAAAAGAAGTAAAGCATTAACAGGGTTTTGAAAAATAGAACCGAATAGATTTAAAATATCCTCTTCAAATTGTGAGAATTTATAATTATCAGTATCAACTAACGCTTGATTTAAAGTTGGTAGTTCCATTTTAGCCAATCATGGATCTGCACTAAAATCAGCAGTCGTTCATGTTGAATACAACGACTGGTCTGTTACATTCTTAAAATCAGCCGTATTTGAATAAGATATATACTTTATTAAACGATCATGCGATTGAATAACAGCTGGATCTTTAGAAGTGGCTGCAAGCTCAAATAATGTTGCTCAAACTCCGATGCCACTACCATTAGTTCATCCGTCTTGGATTCTTGGATCATTTGAAGAATTTTCATAATAATTTTTAATTGATAAATCTTGCGCATCAAACAAGTCATCAGTTGGTGTTGTTGATGCTGGATCAAGTTGAAGTAATCCATAAAATAATTTTGAAATTGCAAACATCGTAACATCTGCTAAGAATAACGCATTATCATCAATATTTCGACCATCTTGTAAATTTTTAACATTTACCTGAGTTGTTTGATTGTGCAATGTGGTTTGTAATGTTTTTGTTGCTTCTGCTGTTGGCAAAAGTATTGTTGTAGTTAACCCAGCTAATGCTAGGATTTTTGTAAGTTTTTTCATATATAATTTCCTTTTTAAATAATTTTTTCTAATTGATAATTTATTTTTTAGAACGGCGGTTATTTTGTAACTTATATCCCATTAATAGGATTAATCCAAGAATTGAAACTATAGCAATAATTATTTCAATGATGTAGTATTTATTTTTAGATGTTTTTTCTGATGATGAAAAAAAATTATATTCGGTATTGTTATTGTTTGTAATTTTGTCTGACAAATATAATGGAGATGAAATTACACAAGTTATCAAATAATTATTAATATCATTAATGCTTTGTTCTAAGTTAAGTAAAGTTAAGTTATCTGTTATTGTTTGACGAATAATTGAGTTTGGAACATTGTATAAATTTTTTTGAGCATCATTTGCTGTTTGTTCTACAACATAATGTACATACTCTATAATTGGTGTTACAAACGAAGCATCATTTTTCTGTTGATTTTTAAAAGTAAAATTTTGAATTGAAGTACTATCATTTACTTGATCATAAGTATAAGTGATTTGTTTTGCTCAAAATGTTGCAGATGAACTATCAAATTGTGTTGATGCTAAATCTGCATGATTTCCTTCATGTTGTAATGTGTAACTATCGATGCTATTATTACGATCTTCAATAGTTGGTGTAAACAAAGTTGAAGCAGTCATCATTAACATTTCAATTTGAATAAACATTTCTTCGTTAGGAGAAATAGTAGTTACTTGATTAAATTGACTATCATTATTTGAATGGCTAATAAAATCTTTTTTTGGCACTGATACAAAAAATATCGATACAAAAGCAATTATTGCTACTAATGAAATTCTAATATTCTTAGATACGCTAAACATAATATGTATTCATTATACAAAAAAGTTTATAAGTTTAAAAATAGTTTAAAAATCAACAAGTCCAGAAAGCTATTTTTTCTTAATTTGTTGTTTCAGTTTTGATATTTTTTGCTTTGTTTTTTCGTGAGAAAAAATCCACATTAATGAACCAATAATAAATAACCCTAACATAATCATTAAAAAAACAAAATCAATACTATTCATTAATAATCCTTTCAATAATATTTTGAATTATTTTGGTGGCATGTGCCATATTCTCGCTATATTGGTTTGAGTTATTATCACTTTCAATATAGTCACTAATAATCTTTATTGCAATAAATGGAACTGTTAATTTTTCTGCAACATGAAAATAACTTGTCCCTTCCATATCAACAACATCAATTTTTATATTATGTTTTATTTTTAGTTCATTAAAATAATTATGTTTCTGCACAAATACGTCACCCGTCGCTAAGTTGCATGAATGTGGTTTTCATGAAGCTAATGATGCTCTTATTGTTTCGTGTAAATTACGTTCTGGTTCAAAAAATTGATGTGAACCAGGAACTTGGCCATATTTATATCCAAACATTGTTAAATCAAAATCATGATAATAAGCTTTATCAATCATAACGACATCACAAATTGATAGTTTTTTGTTGACCGACCCACAAACACCAATATTGATTATGCCTTTTAATGTATTACCTTCATTATATTTTGTTAAAAAATGAGTTAAAGCAAAAGCTGCATTAACTTTTCCTATTCCAGTAATTAGAAAATAGTGATTATTTTTTTTATATAAATTAAAATTTTTAGATTTGAATACTTCAGTTGGTTTGGATTTTTCTAGAAAAGTAATAATTTCACTTTCCATTGCACAAACAAATAAATACACTAAATGACCCCTAATTCTCATAATTTTTCAATTTGGTATTTATCACTTAACTCCTGAGTCATAACATGAACTAATATATCTTCTATTTCAAAGACAATTCAATTAGTGTTTTTACCTTCAGTTTTATAATTTGTAACTTCGTTATTGCGAGCAAATTCTTTCAATTTTTCGCCAACCGCATATATTGCACGATCATTATTTGCAATAATAATAACAATATACGAATAAAATGGATGTTTATCTTTCAAATTTACAACGCGAAAAGATTCCGAAACCGTTTCATGATGTATATAATTTTTTAAATCTTCAATATTAATACTCACTAAAATACTCCTAAATATGATTCATATACTTTTAATGATATATCATCAATTTCTTTTTTAGTTTTAAGCAAATAATTGTATTTATTCCTTAAAACTTCAATAAAGCCTGTATCTATATCATCTAAACATAAATTAAGCAATTTTTCTCTATTTTCAAATTTGCGATCATTTGCTAATGAGTCGGCACAAAACATAATTTTATCAAGCGATGTTGCTTTGATTGATGGTAATGTATGTGATTTAATAGCATCCATAACCTCATTATTACTAATATGTAGTACTCTTCTCGCAACGTCGGCTCCGATAATACCGTGTCATAAGTATTTTGGTTTAAAAGTTTCATGTGGTAAATATTTTTCAATATAGTGACGCTGTTTCAATTCAGTTCATTCTTTAGCAATATCGTGCAATATGCCGGCTTTGTAAGCTGGTATAACTGGCAAATTATGAACATATGATAATTGAACAGCTATTTTCATAACTTGTTCACTGTGCGAAAAACGTGATGGAGATAAATGCAGGCGAGCAAAATCATAAAAATATAAATTGTTTAATAAAATATAGCGATGAACTTTAGCCGGTAAATCATTTTGATTAAAATATTTAAAAAATGAACTACTACTTTCTAAAAAGTAATCATTCTTTAATGATTTGATGTTAAATCTTTTTTTAATGTATGCTAATTTAACAATATTAAAATTACCATGTCTTTTAAATGAGTAGATAGGAATTTTTTTTACTAATTCTTTTGCATTCTTTCATTTATTAAATTGAATAGTTTGATCATCACCAATTAATAAAACAAAATTATTATCAGGGAAAGTTTCGTGCAAATGATTAACTAAATCAATTGTATAGCTTTTTTGTTTACGGTTTATTTCTCAATCATACGTTTTTAAATATGGTATTTCCTCAATAGCAGCTTCAATCATTTTCAGACGATGAATTGGGTGAATGTAATATTTAATATTTTTAAGTGGTGATTCAAAACTCGGAATGAATCAAATTTCATCTAAATTTAATTTTTCTTTTGCAAAATTAGCACACTTCAAATGCCCATTATGAACGGGATTGAAGTAACCACCATATATACCAATTTTTTTACGCATATTTTTTAAACCTAAACTATTTAATTTTCCTACCAATAATAAAATTATATAAATTATTATTTAATACTATTTAATAAATATTAATTTTTTTGAATATTTTTTAACACAATGAGGTTAATTTTCAATTTTTTGTGTGGTCTAGAATAGTTCTAATCCTTTTAAAGAAGTTTTTCTACCATCTAATAAATAATATCATCAATAGTTGTTGATTAATGTATCAATAACTTTAAATAATATTTAATCAAACGACAAACTTATTTACAATTATTTTTAAACGTCACAAAATTTGTTAAAAAAATTTTTTTTCAAAATAAATACTTACATTTTCTGGAACTATAATAGAAAGATTTTGTACATTTCCTTTAAATTTTATAACAGCTAAACCATTAATAATTATTGTACCCTGCTCTATTGTTTCATCGGTTAAAGAAATCGTTGACAATTTCACTTCTTTTCAATTGCCGGAATAATTTGGGCGAAAATTAGGTTTTTTAGATAACTCTATTCAATTTGATAAGTCATTGTAATTTAAACGTAAACGTTCTATTCTAATTTTATTTGAAACAAAAACAACAAAATTAGTTTTTGAACCACTTATAAAATTAATTTTTGCAATTCCGCCAAGAGCTAAACAATTTTTTTCTGATAGTTGGTAAACTTTTGGTTTTATGTGATCAAGGGTTGTAAAAAATTTCCCATCTTTAATATTAATTGATTGATAAATACTCATATTATTATCTAATCCTGGTGTATCTATGATGGTAAATTCCTGACTGACTATTTCGATAAAATCTTTTGTTGTGTTTAACGATCTTGATGTAATTACTTTAGTATTTGGGATCAAAGCCTTTATTAAACTAGATTTTCCAACATTTGATAATCCAACAAAATAATTATTTTTATTTTTATTTAATTTATTAGCAAGTAACTTTAAATTATATTGATTTTGACTACTTACAAAATGAACATTAATTTGAAAACCAAATTTTTTCTCTAAAATGTTTTTAACTTTTTCAGTCATGTGTTGAAAGTTAATATTGTCATTACTTCATCAGTCAAATTTTGAAATAATAAAATCCACTTTATTAACGCTAGTGACTAGTTGAATTACTATAGGGTTATTAATGGTTTCGTGAAAATGGAATAAATCACTAATTATAAATAAGTTATCTTTAATGTCATAGAATTTGCTTAAATTAACTTCGAATTTTAATTGATTAAAAGTATCATCACCATAATGTTGTAAGCGATAACAATTTAAACAAACAACGTTTGCTAAATCATACTTTTCTAAAGGAACATAACCAAATTTATTTTTATCCTCTGATTGCAATACAATTCCACAACTTGCACATTTTTTGTAATTCATATTATTTATTCTCCTCAGTAGATGTTGAAGAAAATGTGATTGAATTTAATGGAATAATTTCAAATTGATCATCCTTAACAACAGATAAACTATTTTTTAAAGTTGCGCTATTAATTTTTGTTAAAAAAATAGTTGTCTTGGTAGATAAACCGACCAATCAATAACCTAAATAATGCTCGGTTGAGGTCAAAATAAACACAATTTTATTTTTAGGTTTGATATTAGGAATCTTAGATGCTGTATGTGATTTTTTACCTACTTCAAATGTATCAATCGGTAATACAATTAATTGACGATTATTTAAAACAATTCCAATAACCGGTTCATTACCTATTAAATGTGCCTGTACTATTCTCTCATCTAATTTAATATTAAAAGCCTTAACTCCGCTAGTTTTTAAATTTTGATATGGAATTTCATCAATAGAATAAATAATGTATTTTGAATGTGTAAATAAAACTATGTTTTTAGAAACTGGTGTCACTAATAATACTTTTAACAATGAATCTTCAGGTTTTAATTCATAACAACTCATGGCTTTAATTTTTGTCTCAGCAAATGACTTTAACGACATACGTTTAATTCGTCCATCTTTTGTTACTAAAACTAATGTTCTTTCTGGTAATTGTTCGTCAATAATATGGTTATGATTTATATTCATTGCAAAAATGATTTTTTCTGGACCATCTAATTTTCGCAAATCATGCAAGTGTGTTCCAAGATCGCGGATATTGTGGTTCCCAATTTCATGGACATTTATTAAAACATAATTACCACGGTTTGTAATTACTAAAAATTTATCTAAAGTGTTTGATTCGAATATAGATACAATAGCATCTCCATCTTTTTTAATAAGTTGTTGTGCTGATTCAGAAACGTTAATTTTTTCTTCTAAAACACGAACATAACCGTCGTATGTTGTTACACATGTTACTTGTTTTTCAAAAATCTGTGTTTTGTAAGTGGTAACTAATTCGTTATTATTTAATTTAGTTCTTCTGTTGATTCCAAATTTATCACGAAGCTTTGTTAAATAATTAGTAATAAATTCAATTAAAATGGTTTCATTATTAATGATATTGTTTAAACGTTTAATCTCTACTACAAGATGTTTTTGTTCTTCTTCTAATTTAGAAACATCTGTTGAGCTTAATCGATATAATCTTAGATCTGCAATAGCAGTAGCTTGTTTTTCGTTAAACGAAAATTTATCAATTAAATTTCTAATAATTTCTTGTCGATTTGATGCTTTTCTAACTAATGCAATAATTTCATCCAAAATACTTACTGATTTTATTAATCCTTCAACTAAATTTAAACGTTCTGTGTGTTTTACCAAATCAAATTTTGAACTACGGATTGTTATCTCTTTTTGAAAATTTATAAATGATTTAATTAAGTCTTTCAAAGTTAGCAAAGTCGGTTTATGATTATGAATTGCCACCATATTATATGAATATGGTTCGCGAATTGATGTACATGAACATAAAAATTCCAAAATTTGCTTAGTTTTTTCTTCGCTAACACAATCAGTAATAATAATAATTTTTAAACCATTCCTACCACTTTCATCAAGGATATCTTTTATTTCTTGAATGTTATTTTTTTCTTTTGCTTTATATATTGATTCGATAAAATTACTTTTAATAACATTAAATGGTAATTCATCAATTACAATCTGATAACCTTTTTTAGTAGCAATAATAGTTGTTTTTGCCTGATTAAATATTTTTCCTTTACCTGTTGAATAAATTTCTTTTAATTGTTCTTTAGTAGCAATTATTTCTCCTCCTGTTGGAAAATCAGGACCTTGAATAATATCTAAAACATTATCAATACTAAAATTTTGATGGTGTAAACAATAAATAATAGCGTTAATTACTTCTGTTAAATTATGTGGTGGAATGTCGGTGGCATATCCAGCCGCAATTCCGGTTGCTCCATTAACAAGAAGATTTGGAATAAAAGTTGGAAAAACAGTTGGTTCTTCTTCAGCATCATCAAAGTTATTTTGAAAAGTAGTAATTTTCTTATCAAGATGACCAACAATATATTCACTAATTTCTGATAATTTTGCTTCTGTATAACGCATCGCAGCAGGACTATCACCATCAATTGACCCATTATTCCCGTGAACAGAAATCAATTGTGCCGACATTTTTCAATTTTGTGATAAACGAACTAACGCTTCATAAACGGATGTATCACCGTGTGGGTGATATTTTCCAATAACTTCTCCGACGATTCTTGCACATTTTTTAAAATCCTTATCATAAGTTAAACCTAGATTATGCATGGCATAGATGATTCTTCTCTGAACAGGTTTTAGACCATCGCGAATATCTGGTAATGCGCGATCTTGAATAACGTATTTTGCATATCTTGCAAAACAAGTTGATAACACTGTATCAAAATTTGTATCAATGTACTCATTAATTCGTTCTACAACCTTGTTATCTTGATTATTAATTTTTGCCATACCTCACCCCCGCTAAATAAACCCTGAATCTTCATATGAAAAATCAATATTTTTTTGAATTCATTCTTTTTTCTCATCGACATGTTTTCCCATTAATAAATTCAACATTTGAAGAGCTTCAACTTCATCCTCGATTGTCACCTTAATTAATTGACGAGTGGTTGGATCCATCGTTGTTTCTCATAACTGATCTGCGTTCATTTCACCTAAACCTTTGTATCTTTGAATAGAGTAAATATTATTTTGCATGCTATTAACGTTGTGCTTTGTGCAAAATTCTTGATATTCTTCTTCGTTGTGTAAATATGTTTTTTGTTGATTAGTTTTATTAGAAACTTTAAATAATGGTGGCTTAGCAATAAATAAATATCCATTTGTTATTAGAGGACGCATATATTTAAAGAAAAATGTTAATAATAAAGTTTGAATATGTGCACCATCTACGTCAGCATCCGTCATAATAATAACTTTATGGTAATTTACTTTTTCCACATCGAAATCTTCCCCTATGCCAGCACCAATAGCGTTTGTTATTGTTAAAATTTCATCATTTTTTAATATCTCAACCAAGTTTGTTTTTAAAGAATTAATTACTTTTCCTTTTAGTGGTAAAATAGCTTGATGTTTGCTATCACGACCTTGTTTTGCGCTGCCTCCAGCAGAATCTCCTTCAACAAGAAATAATTCGTTTAAAGTTTCATCGCGAGAATTACACATCACTAATTTTCCTAAAAAATGCGAATGATCTTTTTTACCTTTTAATTTTAATTTAGCAACTTCCCGTTGTTTTTTAACTTCATTACGAATTTTGGCAGTTGTAACAATTTTTTTTAAAATTTTATCAGCTTCTTTGCGATTCTCAATTAAAAAATATTTCATTTTTTCATAAACAAAATTTTCTACAAAAGTTTTTATTTCTTGCGTCGCAAGTTTCCCTTTAGTTTGTCCTTCGTATTGTAAAAATTGTTCTGATACTCGGACATCAATAATTCCAACTAAACCTTCACGAACATCACGGCTTTCCACGACCAATTTACTAGCTGTATTATTTTCTCTAATAAATTCTAATATGGCACGACTAAGACCTGACTTAAATCCTGCTTCATGAGTCCCGCCGTTAATAGTTTTAACATTATTTGCAAAAGACATCACTTGTTCTTCATCTTCATCTTCTAAATAAGTTAATGCAAAATTTGCAACAAAATTATGATTTACTTTTGAATATGAAATAATTGAAGCAGCAAGTTCTTCACCCTTTACAATTTCATTTATCATGTCTACTAATCCGTTTTCTGAATAAAACGTTTCTGACATACCAGTATTTTCATTGAGTAAAGTTATTGATAGTTTTGAATTTAGATATGATTTTTCTTTTAAACTTTTTTTAATAAGTTCATAATGTCAATTTTTGGCTGTAAAATATTCTAATTCTGGTCAAAATCTTATTTTTGAACCAGTTGCATTTGTTTTAGATACCCTTCTTAAGGGTAAAGATATTTCTCCGTTTTTAAATTCTATCTCATACAAAAATCCGTCGCGAGACACTTCTGCGCGAAGTCTTTTGCTCAAAGCATTTACAACAGAAGAGCCAACTCCGTGCAAACCACCAGATGATTTGTAAGAATCTTCATTAAATTTCCCGCCAGAATGTAATGTTGTAAAAATAATTTCAATCGCTGGTTTATGAAATTTTGGATGATTATCAACAGGAATTCCTCTCCCGTTATCTTCAACACTAACTGAGCCATCTTTATGAATTGTTAATTTGATTTTGTTTCCAAAACCATTCATTATTTCGTCTATTGAATTATCTAATATTTCTCAAATTAAATGATGTAGTCCTGTTGAATCAGTGCTACCAATATACATTCCTGGGCGTTTACGTACAGCATCTAACCCTTCTAAAACTTGAATATTGGATGCATCATATTTTTTTTCCATCGTTTAATTTCCTTTTCACCTAATTTACATTTTATAGTTTTTTTTCAAAATATTTAGATGTGTAATAATGGAAAATCAAAATATTAAAAAAGTAAAATAAGAATATGATTGAAAATGCATTAATATTAAACTGTTTAATTGGCGGAATCTTTATAATAGTAGGATATTTAATAGGTAGTTTGTCCCCATCTATTTTAATAAGTAAGAGACTGTATAACGTAGATGTGAGAACACTTAATTCGCAAAATGCCGGAACTACAAATTTCGAAAGATCATTTGGAAAAAAATATAGTAGAGTTGTTTTCTCATTAGACGTAATAAAAAGTGTTGTTGCAATTGTTATATGTATGATTGCACAATACGTTATTTCTCATCACATTCAAATAAATAATAATAATTTAGGAATTAGTCCAATAGTTGCTGGAATAGGTGTGATTTTGGGTCATCGCTTTCCAATATGACATAGGTTTAAAGGCGGGAAAAGCGTTGCATGCTGTTACGGAGTTTTGATATGTATTCACCCTATATTTATATTCGTAACACCAATCTTATTTTCTATTTTACGAAAAGGATTAAATGTTGTTTCAACAGCTAGCATGTTAACAGTCTCATTTTTATTTATATCTGTAATGGTAGTTTTACTTGCTATCCCAGTCGTTGCTCCAAGTGAATGAAAAACATTATTTTTCCAAGGTGATTACAGCACAAGTGAAATTTCTTGATTAGCAAATAATATTGAAAACAATTCGTGATGAAGATTATTAATAACAGGTAACTACATTTATTATTTTGATATAAATAGTTATTTATCAAACGCAAGAAGCATTCTTACTAATTATTCAATTACACAAGAAACAATTTATATATGAAGTGAAGGTTTAACTTGTTTATTAATTCCAATTTTTATTATCTTATTTCACATTCCAAATATTAAAAAAATAATAAAAGGAACTGAAAGGTTATACATCGAACCAAACAAACTTGCCCCAAAAAACGAAAGTGTTATTGTTATAAGTAACAAAACTAATGAAGATACCATTAAAAATGAAATTAATAATCCATCCGATATCTAATTAAATATCAATATGATTTTGATATAAAACAATATTTTTATCATTCTTTTTAGATATATCAACAACTAGTCGATTATATTCTCGAATAAAATTAGGATCACTAATAAAATCAAAAGTTATATGAACATTATTAAACTGCGTTTCTGGATTAAAACGAGCTTCAATGATTTCCATTTTCTTTTCTGTTTCACTTGGGTATGCTAAAATACACAAAATACGAGGAGTTAACGCTGTAACGAACAATTCATCTTGCTCTTTCATCAAGAATTCAGTTTTAATTCGTTCGCTAAACTCCTTGCAATTTTTACTATATGAATTTATTGATAATGTTAAATTGTTAAATAAAAACGTCATATCTATGTCATCAGAAATTCATAAGAATTTAACGGCTTTAAAACTATACGAATAATAAAAATGTTGATTATATTTATTTAATAAATCATCCAATGTAGAAACATGATTATCACTAATATTAAAAGTATTTTCAATAGTTGGTATTTTGCCACTAAATGCTAATTTTTTACCCGATTCATACTTATATTTTGCTGATAATTTTAGCATTAATTCTAAATGCAACTTTAATTTTAATGAAAATAAATCAAAAAAATTTAATTG
This sequence comes from Mycoplasma sp. (ex Biomphalaria glabrata), assembly GCF_001484045.1. NCBI lineage: Bacteria > Bacillati > Mycoplasmatota > Mollicutes > Mycoplasmatales > Mycoplasmataceae > Mycoplasma > Mycoplasma sp. (ex Biomphalaria glabrata). Next base: position 126,123 of record NZ_CP013128.1, read on the forward strand.
GCTTCCTTCATCAAAGGACATCATAGCAAACGGCGACTCTGGGTTTTTAAAAAATGATCTAATATATTCTGATCGATAAAAAGCTGAAAAAATTAGAGTTACAACAAAAAAAATATCAACAATTGATATTTCTTCTGAAGAAAAATTTGAAATAAAATAATTCTCAATTATCGAAATAGCTTTTGATGCTCCCGTTTCAATTCGTGACAATCCATGCTCTACACTATTTTCACGTGATAATGTATTTTCGTAAGTATAACAATCAAAAATAGATTCGTCATGCGATAAATGATTTTTAGTGGTAATTCGAATAACGAATGGTTCCTTAAAACCATCATTAATAGCGTATATTACTCTTTCGCCATTGACATTAGATTCTCATTTTTTAACTCAAAACTGAGGAATTAAATGTTGCTTTTTTGTAAATTGACTTTTATCCATTCTTAAATTCTACTTTAAGTTTTTATTCATTTGAGTTAAAATTGCTTTAATTTGTGCTTCTTTAGGTTTTCTACCCATTTGAGCATACATCATACGAATCATACCTTCATTAATTGGTGGGTTTTCACGTAATTGTTTTTTAATTAATTTTCTTGCTAAAAAAAATCCACCTGCTCCTCCAGCAATTAAACCAATAATTAACAATACAATACCTAATCAAACTTCCATGTTATAACTCCTTTTTAATATATTCTAAATTGAAAAGACTATTTTCCAAAATGCTGACTAACGCGTTTATAAATACTTTCAACATCAAAATGCATTTTCTTAGCAACATCGTTTCCTGGTGCTGAATGACCAAATTCAGTTAATTCAATAACTATATCTTTGTCTTTCTTTAAGCGATAATAATGAGAAGAATCTGCCGCTTCCAAGAAAATTATTTTTTTATTACCAAGAACTGAGTTAATAGTGTTTTCATCATTTCTCAAAAATAAATTTACAGACGGAACTGAAACTATACGAATATTTTCGCAAACCATATTAAAGCGTTGCTTCAATTGTTGGGCTAATTCCACCTCTGAACCGCTAGCTACAATTGTTAATAAATGAGGATTAATTTCTTTTTCAAGAATGTAACCACCTAACAATGTTCCTTCAACGCGAGCATTGTTTTGAAAAACAAGATTTTGTCTTGAACCGATAATAATTGTTGGTTGATGACGATTAATTCTAGCATATTCGAAGGCTCCGATAGTTTCATAAATATCACATGGTCTAAATAATGTTGTATTTGGGATTGAACGAAGCATTGTTAATTGTTCAATTGGTTGGTGAGTTGGTCCGTCTTCACCAGCAAATATTGAGTCGTGAGTAAAAATATATAAAACATGAGCATTCATTAAGGCAGCTAAACGAATTGACGCTTTCATATAATCAGAAAATGATAAAAATGTAGCACACATTGGTCAATAGTGTTTTTGCAAAGCAATTCCGGCTGAAATAGCACCCATTCCAAATTCGCGAACACCATACTTAATTCCATTAGGATTCTTATCCCTTCCTAAAATTCCTTTATGTCCTTCTACAAAAGTAGAACCAGATAAATCAGCTGACCCTGCAACTATGTGTTTTGGATAAACTTTTTCTAATTCTTTTAACACTTCACCAATACATTGTCTTGTAGCCATAGGTTTTTTATTTGGATTAATACGCTCAGCTAAATCATTCATATTTATTTTCCCAATTTCTGGAAAGGTGCATAAATTTTTTAATTCTGAGTGATGTTTTATTAATTCATTGAATTTTTGATTTCATTTTTTACAAGCAAGTTCTTTTGAATTCGTTATTTTTCTAAAAGAAGTATAAACGTCTGATGGTACTTCAAATGGTTGATAATTTCATCCTAAAGTTTCTCTAGTTTTTATTAAGGCATCAGCTGATAAAGGTGCTCCGTGAGCCTTTGGGCTATTAGCAACAGGAGAACCATATCCAATAATATTTTTAACTTCTATTAAAGTAGGTTTTGTACTTTTTTTAGCTTTTCTAATTGCTAAATCAATTGATCTTATATCATTTGCATCTTTTACTAAGATATAATTTCATGAATGTGCCTCAAATCTTTTTTTATGATCAACGCAAGTTACTTGATCGCACATCGTATCTAATTGAACATCATTTGAATCAAATAGAACAATTAATTTTTTAATTTATGGCAACCAGCTAAAGCAATAACTTCTTCCGAAATCCCTTCTTGTAAACAACCATCACCAACCATAACATATGTGTGGTAATTAATTAATTCATTAGCAATATGACCATATTCAGCCTCAAGCAAGACTTGATTCAATGCCATCCCTACAGCACCTGCTAAACCTTGACCTAGCGGTCCTGTCGTGAATTCTATTCCTTGAGTAACACCGTATTCAGGATGTCCAGGAGCTTTTGAATTTAACTGACGAAATTTTTTAATTTCTTCAATATTTAAATCCGGATTACCTATTAAATGTTGTATACCATAAAGTAACATTGAAGCATGTCCGTTTGATAGAACAAAGCGATCACGATTAATTCACGTTGGATTTTTAACAGAATAATTCAAATGATTTTTGAATAATGTGTAAATTATTGGAGAAGCACCAAGTATTGCTCCAGGATGACCTGAATTAGCTCTCGAAACTGCATCTATTCCTAGGAAACGCATTGCGTTAATATTTCTTAAATCTTGATTACTTTTCATAATTTCCTCACTGTAATTTATTGTATAAAGAATTTTTTGAATTATTTTATTTTTTTAACAAATAATTCTTTTAATTGTTCATCACTTACTTCTCCTGGCGCATTTAACATTGTATCTACACCAGCACTATTCTTTGGAAAAGCGATAACTTCTCTAATACTATTTAATTTTAGTAAAACCATTACTAATCGGTCTAGTCCTAATGCAATTCCACCATGCGGTGGCGTTCCGTATTGTAATGCATTAATGAATTTTCCAAATTTATTTTTAATCTCTTCCTTTGATAATTTAATAGCTTCAAACATTCTATTCTGCATCTCTGCATCATAAATTCTTAAAGATCCACCACCTATTTCATATCCATTGATTACAATGTCATAAGCTTCAGCCTTTGCATTTTTCAAATCATGGTCAAAATTGTTTTCTCACACTTTAGTTGGTCTTGTAAATGGGTGATGTGCCGTGCTAAATTGATTAGTTATTGGGTCGTGTTCAAATAATGGTCAATTAATAACTCAGCATAAAGCGAATTCTTGTTGGTATAAGTCAAAATCTTTAGCAACTTGTGTTCGAATTTGTCCAAGTGCATTTGAAGCTAATTCGTAATTATCTTTTATAAATAAAAATGTTCCTTCAGATACATTGACATTAGTTGCTTTTATTAAATCTTTTAAAATTTGTTGATTAACGTATTTCTTAATCGGAGATAAGGTAATTTGATTGTTTTCAATAATTAAATAAGCCAATCCATTGATACCAAATTTTTTAGCAGTTTCGGTATAAGTGTCTATATGCTTTTTTGATAATTTTATATTCGGAATAAAAATACTTCTAATTTCTTTATTTTCTTTTTTTGCATTAGCAAACACTTGAAATTCAGAATTTTCAAAAATATTTGTGATTGTGTATAACTCTAATTGATAACGTAAATCTGGCTTATCAGAACCATATTTATCGATTGCGTCATCATAATTAATTTTTTGAATTGGATAATTAATTTTAATACCCTTTATCTCATCAAAAATATTAATAATCATATTTTCAATTAATTGCATAATTGTTTCTTTACTTTCGAAAGACATTTCTAAGTCCAACTGAGTAAATTCTGGTTGACGATCACTTCTCAAATCTTCATCACGAAAACATTTAACAATTTGAAAATACCTTTCCACTCCACCTATCATTAATAGTTGTTTAAAAATCTGTGGTGATTGTGGCAATGCATAAAATGAACCTGGGTTCAATCTTGAAGGTACTAAAAAATCTCTTGCTCCCTCTGGAGTTGGTGTTGTCAAAACTGGAGTTTCGATTTCAATAAACCCTTTTTGATTTAAATAGTTACGAATGTAAATAAATAGTTGGTGACGGAATTGTAGAGATCTTAAAACATTTGGTCTTCTAATATCTAAATATCGATATTTAAAACGGGTTTCATCCAAAGCATCTGTTATTTCGTTAATTATCAATGGTGTTGTGATAGCTTCATTTAAAATATCTAATTTTTCAACTAAAACTTCATATTTACCAGTTACAATTTCTAAATTAGGAGTTTTTCTTAGTAAAACTTTACCACTTATTGATATAACAAATTCGTTTCGTAATTTTTTTGCTTCGTTTAGTAAATTTTCTGAGAACACTAACTGTGCTATTCCGGTTCTATCCCTTAAATCTACGAAAACAAGATTTCCCAATTTTCTAACTTTAGAAACTCATCCTTTTAATACTACTTGATTGTTTTCGTGATTAGTAATTGATAAGCATTCAACGCGAAAATTATTTGTCATTTTTTATTCCTTTGTAAAAATCATTAATGTTGATTTCTTTTTGCGTTTTTTGCTCTACATTTTTGATTGTTAATGTTTTATTTTTTAATTCCTGATCACCAATTAAAATAATATTTCTAGCATTAAATTTTTCAGCTAATCTAAATCCATTTTTTAAGTTTTCGCCATTTGAGTTAAAATCACAACTTAAATTATTTTCACGAATTTTTGTAAGAATATCAAAAAGAATACTACTATTTGATGTTAGGTTAATTATGAAATAATCTAATGTTTTAAATTCAAATTTTTCGTCATCCAATAGAAGCATTAATCTTTCAATACCGAAGGCGAAACCAATTGATGGTAAAGGTTTCCCGCCTAATATTTCAGAAAGTTTATTATATCTTCCTCCACCAACCAAAGTCGATTGGGCACCAATTCTTTCATCAGCTGATGTAATTTCAAAAATAGTATCGCAATAGTAATCTAATCCGCGAACCAATTTATTGTCAACGCTATATGAAATTTTTAATTCATTCAAGGTATTCAAAACTTCATAAAAATTATGCTTTGAAACTTCATTTAAATAATCTAATAAAATCGGTGCTGTTAATGTTGCCTCCTTGTAAGCGTCCATTTTACAATCTAAAATTCTTAACGGATTAGTTTGAAAACGTTTTTGACAATCTTCGCAATAGTGGTGAATTTGTGGAGCTAAATGCTTTTTTAATTCATTTAAATATAATTTGCGATCTTCAATTGTTCCTAATGAATTAATATTCACCAATAAATTTTTAATGCCCAATGACTCTAGCATTTTATATGCCAATAAAATTATTTCAACATCATGAATTGGTCGATTATAACCAAAAGTTTCTACTCCAAATTGGTTAAATTCACGCTGGCGACCTTTTTGTGGGCGTTCATATCGAAACATAGAACCATGATAAAAAAATTTTTGCGGTAAATTTGCATATAATTTATTTTCCAATAATGAACGCACAACAGAGGCTGTTCCCTCCGGGCGAAGTGTAATGTTCCTTTCTCCTCGATCTTGAAAGGAATACATTTCCTTCGATACAATATCTGTATCATTCCCGATGCTGCGATTAAATAAAACCGTTTCTTCTAAAACTGGCGTCTTAATATACTCAAATCCAAAATTTTTAGCTATGCTAGAAAATCTATCTACGATATATTCATACTTTCTACCATCTTTACCGTATAAATCTACCATCCCGCGGAGTTTTTGTATCATGTTTACCCTTTTTATTACAATAAAATTATTTTAGCATTCTTGAATATAATAAAATACTATTTTCTAAAAACTAATGAGATATTTGATTGTTCACGTAATGCAATAATAATTTTATTTAAATGTTCATGATTTTTAACACTAATTTTAATCAGTAAATTATAGTGACTAATATTATGTTTTTTACTACAAAAAGAATCTAATAACACTGATTCACAAGCAAAAATAATTTTCGATAACTGAGTAATAAATTCCTTATCTACTTTTTTACAATGTAAAACTAATTCAGTGATAAACTGTGCATTTTTGACAAATTCATTATTTCAATGAATGTCTGGAATAATTTGTGGATGGTTAAATGTTTTACAGTTATAACAATTCTTACGATGAACTTTAATTCCAGAATTTTTAGTTACATAACCAACTATTTGATCGAAAGGAATCGGCAAACAACAATGAGCTGGTTCTAAACGAATATTTGATAAATTTTTCATTAAGAACATTGATGTGCTATTTTTATGAATATCGATTGGTCGTTGTTTTTCGACTTGTATTATGCTTTTTTTGTAAGTTAAAAAAATATTACTTACTAATGATGGTGTCACTCCAACAGATTCATACAAACGATCTAAACTTTTAAAGTTAGTATTTTTTAAAAAATCTCGATTGGCAAAATAAATTTTATATTCATTATTTTTATCAATGTAATCCATGATAATTTTTTTGCCCTTTTCCATTTGTTCACGTTTGATCTCGCGTTCTTGGGCTTGCAAATATTTGCGGATTTTATCGCGGGATGATTTTAAGCTAACTTTGTCATATCAACTAATATTTGGTGTGACATCAGGATTTGTTTTAATTTCAATCACATCCCCCGATTTTAATATTGTATTTAATGGCATAATTCTTCCATTAATAATGGCGTGTTTTGCTTTTTCCCCAACGTTACTATGAATTCTAAAAGCAAAATCCAAAGCAGTCGGTTGCCCATTTAAACTTATAAAATCACCCTGAGGAGTTAGGACATATGTTTTTGATTTAAAAACCATTTCCTCTAGTGATTTCTTTTGTATTTCTTTTGATTCATCATCTTCTTCGTTATATTTTAAAACTGAACTTAACAAATGAATATTATGATCAACATCGTTTTTCTCGTTCGTTAATTTTTTAGATGAAATGTTTTCCTTATATGCCCAATGAGCAGCTAGTCCTTTAATTGCAACGTATTCCATTTCCTTAGTTCTTATTTGGACTTCAATATACTTCCCACCATAACAAACAACTAAATGAAGTGAACTATACGAATTTTCCTTAGGTCTAACAATGTAATCTTTAAAACGATCAGGGATGGTTTCATACTTAGATTGAATAATTCCAAAAACTTCATAACAATTAGGAATCGTTTTAACAACAATTTTAATAGATGATAAATCATAAATTTCTTCAAAAGATTTATTTTTTTGCAAAATCTTACGATGAATTGAAGAAATACTTTTAATTCGATAACTACATGAAGAAATTTCAACTTTACTTTTAAGAACATCTGTCAATTCCTCTAAAAAATTTGCCGTTAATGAAATAATACTTTTAGATTCCTTATTTCATTTAGTGTTCAATTCTTCGAATGCTTGAGGGTTCAAAACTTTAAATGTCAAATAATTAAGTGTATTAGTTAAAGTCTTAAATCCTAAACGAGATGCGATTGGTGTGTAAATTAAATCCGTTTCTTCGGCTTTTAAAAATTGCTTTTGCAGGGGCAAGTGTTTAATTGTTAACATGTTATGTAAACGATCTGCTAATTTAATCATTAAAACACGAATATCTTGAGTCATCGCAAGAATAATTTTTCTTAAATTGGATGTTTTTAAATTATCTTTTTGTTCAATGGTATAATGCTTTAATTTAGTCACTGCATCAACTAAATGTGCAACATCCTCATTAAATTCCATCGCTAGGTCTTCCCTAGTTACATTTTGATCCTCAATAACATCATGTAATAATCCAGCAACAATTACGTTGGGGTCAAGTTCTCAAACTGCTAAAAAATAAGCAGTTGAAAGTAAATGTGTAAAATATGGTTCACCACTCTTGCGTAATTGATTTTTATGTTTTTCATTTGCGTATTGATAACCTTTTTCAATGAATTCTAAAGTTGTTGGATTTTGAATGTAGCGTTTTATGCATTCAAACAATTCCTCTTTAGTATTGATTAGGTAATATTTTTTAATCATGCATTATATTATAAATTAAAAAGTGAGTGATAAAATTCATTTTTTATAGTTTCCACTTTAGGAACATTAATTAAATCAATCACAAAAAATGATTTTACTAATTCTTTGTTTTGTTGTTCTAAATAATTTTGAATTGCCACTAATGAACCACCCGTTGCAATTATGTCATCAATTAAAATAAATTTTTGATAATTATTTAGACTATCCTTTGCAACTTGTAATTTTGTTTCAGCATATTCTGAATTATAGGAAATTATTTTTTCATCTGGAGATGGCAGTTTTCCTTCTTTGCGAATTAACACAAGTGGCTTATTTAATTTATAAGCTAATGTTGTTGCGAATAATCAACCACGTGCTTCTAATGATAAAATAGCATCAAAATTATATTTTTTAATTTGTTTAATAAATGAATCTATAACCAAGCAAAAAGCCTCAGGATTTTCAAACAATTTAGAGATATCTTTAAAAATTATCCCTGATTTGGGAAAATTAGGAACATCAACAAACTCTTTAATTACATCATTTAGTTTCATTATTTATTAAAATCTTCTTCAATAAATGCTAATTCTTTTTGTGCATCTTTATCACGGAAAACTTCATACTTGGATTTGGTAATCTTGTTGATGTGCTCAAAGTTTTGTTCTTCGAATTTTTCTTTTCTTGAAATTGATTTAAAATTGAAATCACGTCAGAAGTTAATGCTTCTTGTTTGTGATCAAGCTCAAATTGGAATAAATACAAAAATAAAGAATAATCACATTACTAAATAACTAATAAAGAAATAAATTTCATTTGACAAGTGATAAGTAAAGGTAATTCACAATGGAACATTTTTATTAATGTCATCTATTACGATTCCAGTTGAATAAGTCAATAACGGAATTAAAATAATTAATAATTGTGAAATATAAAACAATTTACGTTTTCCCATAATTTGGCGAATAATGTTGTAAACTTTTCCAGCTCTTATTCCATGTTCGCGATAATCTGATTCCAAAACCTGTTTACGGTAGCGCATGAAATCAGGAACAATTCCTAAAAAGTTAATAATCATTAAAATAAATGTAAAGAATAAAATAATTATGGAAGTAGCACTTACCGCAATCGAAGAAGGTAATAACAATGCTCCAGACATAATTACGAATCCAAGTGTAGACAAGTACATCGCAATTCCGTTTCCCATTTTATGACGAATATTTAAATAAATAACACCGATTGTAGCTGCAACAATAAAACTAATAAATAAGGTTGTTAATTCACTAACCAAACTCATCCCAGCAGATTGTTCTTGTCACATAAAATAAAATTGATTGTTATTTGTCAAAATTCAATTTTTATAAAAAGTATCAGTATTAGATGTAATTCCTTTTTGCAGAGAGTCCCATTTTGGTGAATAAGGTTGTAAATCCTGTAAATTTGGTGGTGTTACATGCGTTGTCGGATCAAAATATTGAGCAATATGCGTTTGATAACTTTTCAATACGATGTTATTTAAAGCTTTAACATCTGTCTGTTTTAGTGTTGAACGTAAATCTGTTGCTGCATCGTTAATTCCAATATTTACACGAACAAAATAAAAATGAACCTGATTCTGTGGGTTTGGAATAGGGTTTTGATGTGGTAAAAATTGACTAATATCGGTTTGAGTATTTAAACCTAAAGCATATGGATTAACTCAAGAATTATCTATTGAATTTCAATTATCTTGATAAAGAATATGATTTTGTTCACAATATTCATTAACATCATCATGAACCTGAGCTATCGCTTTAATAAAATTCGCTTCAGAAGTGATTTGATACTGTTTTCACAACTCATCAGCGTTAGTAATTTTTTCATCCTTTAGAGCAGCATTATGATTTTTCGCTAAATTTTGTAAGTCCGCTTCATCAGTTATAGCAATTTGTGTTGTTCCAGAAAAGTCGTAATCAAAATTTACTAAACGGTGATTTTTTGAGTAACCAACCCCTAAGATTACACTACTTAAAACGGCAATCAATAATAATCACGTTAAAGCAGTTCAAATAATTTTTCGATATCTTCACGCTAAATATCTTTTATTGGTTAATTTTTCCTTTGAAATTTCTATTTTTTCATAAATATTTAAATAATTTAAATCATCATCTTGAGTATTGACGTTTTCATTGTTTAATTGTTCTTCTTTTTCTTCTAGTTCTTTTTTTTGTTCCGGAGTTAAAAAATCTTTATTTTCCATTATTGTTCACCTCCTGTGTTCATTTTTAAATTATTAACTTCCGCATGCGCACGCGCTGCTTGTTCTTCTTTTTCGGCAAAGATTTTTTCTGGATAATAATGAACATTGGCAACTTGCGATACTGATGATGTGTGTGCTTTTATTCCTAATAATTGCGCTTGTGCTCTTAGATGTGGAAAATTTTCAATTAATGATAATATTCCCATCAATAAAAATGAACTTAAAACAATAAAAATTGATACCAAGAATGCACAAACAATTAATGCCCCACCTTGAAATAATCCAAGAACTAAATTAAACGATAAATATAAAACAGCGAACAACAAGAAGTTAAATTCAAACATTCCATAAAAAATACGTTTAAAACGCTCAATCATCGTTTCAAATAATGTTTTCTCAGCAGGAACAACAAATGGTTTTGTAATTCTTTTTAGCATTAATAAAGCATTTGCAATATATAGAATCACTCCTGTTAAGAAAATAATTAAGGTAGCTGGTTGAAAAGAAATTTTAAAAATAACAAAAATCACAAACATTGACATAATAAAAACAATTAAACCAAGCCCACTAAATGCTCCGATTCAACGATATCTTCAAATTAAATATCCTAACGATAGCACGACAAATACTCCTAAACCAATTAAAAATATTAACAACATCGCTGAGTCGAATAATAACGGGTCTTGCATATTAATAGATAAAATATTTCAATATACACCACCCAAGCTACTACGAACAGCATTTGATAAATCCTGTGTTGCGCTAGATGATTCTTTTGGATCAGATGAATTATAGTCCTTGTGAATTGGATAAAAAAAGTTATTTAAAGCTAGAGAAGTACTTGATGCTGAATCAGATTTATTATCAAAGTTAATCGTGGAAGCGCTTAGACCACCTTTAAAATTAGAAGCATAATCTATTGTATAAATTGCAAACAATTTAGATGGTTCCCACATTTTATTGTCTTTATTATAAGTCATTCGATATTTTGAATTCGCTTCATTAAATGAATTAGCTCAATCTTGTAATTGATTATAATTATGATTATTACTTGAGAAAAATGTGTTATAAGCATTAACTCCAGTACTATTTCAAATACCTTCTAATAGGCGATAATCAGTAAATCTTGGAAATAATAAATTAAAGTAATCTTGACCTGGATCTTTTGGATCACTAGGGTTTTTTTGCAACATCGGTGCATCCCCGTATCACATAAATAAATAAAAATGCAATGAACTATTATAAACAACATTTTTATTGCTATCTTGATCGGGGTTTTGAGTACTTGTTCCATAGTAAGGATTCCCGTTGAAATCATAAACATTAAATTGAAGTGGTTTCATTAAATCATATAGAAATGATGTAAAAGCCTCTCATTTATTTGTATCTGACACTTGAAATGTCAAAATATAATCATTAGATTTACCTAATTGAGATTGAGAAGCATTTGAAAATAAATCAGAATTAATTACTTGATCTTTCATACTAGAACAATCTTTTTCTGCAAATGTTGAAACTTGATTTTGCAAATCAGTCAAACTAAAAGGTGCTAGAACTCCCGATGCATCTTTTTCCCACATTGTTCCATTGTCTTTGTAATGAAAAGTTAATCACTTATAATAATTCGCTAATCAACCTGTCGTTGGGTCTCCGGTTCCACAAGTAATTTGATCCCCAACTACATCCGTAATAGACATATTTTTTGTCGTTGTTCAACTTTTATAAATAGTAATTAATTGATCCATTAAACCAACAGGTCCTTGGATAGAAACCTCTTTGTCATTAATAGCTGTAACTTGTAGATCACGTGGTGAATAAACATTTGGATCAATTAATTTTTGGGTAAACAACATATTAAATTGTTGTTGTACATCAGTTACAATGGTTCTTTTATCTAGTTTTGTTGTGTTTCCTGGTTTATTATCAAAATGTAAAACTACTTGTTCGGTTTTTGAATAATACTTATCAAAATTTTGGCGAAATGATTGGTCATTAAAGCTATTAACAACAATGAACGAAGTTCCAGCTAACGCTAAAGTTCCTAAAATTACAAAAATAACAACAAATGTTAAACGAATTTGGCGAAACATCGTATTAATTCTAATACGGTGATTATAAATCTTACGAAAAGATGATGATGTTTCAAACGATTCCTTAATCGTCGTGTTACCTCAAATATTCGAAGCTTGATTCTTATTTTGAGAATTCTTGCGACCTCTAAAAAACTTCATTTTTTCCCCTTATATGTTTATTCATTTAAACATTTTTAATTATAATTTATTTTGTTGTAAATTAATTTACTAAATAAATTAAAATAAATTCGAAAAGTCTGATAATTTTTTATTACGATCTAGCACTGCACTTAATGTAATGTGTTCAATTATGGTCTTCGCGTCAATATTTAAAACATCCTGAAGCATCTCGTGAAGAAATTTTTCTTTTTTTCAACAAACATTAGTTAAATAACTAAAAACATCCTCAATAGTTATTTTTGATTTTTCGTGCTGAAGTTCAATCGTTTTTATTCAAATAATTTTTAAAATAATATTTGCTTTTCAATTTTTCATTTGTTATTAATATTATAAATTAAGTTGTTATAAAAAAACTTGATACTTAGTAATTATTTTTTGTATTTTTAAATCAGTATTAGTTAAGTTATTTAATAGAAAATTATTTACTAACTGAATTGCTGTTTTTGGCCCAATTCTTTTTATTAGCATTAATTCATCAAAAAGTAATTTAATTTCTAATTTATCAAAAGCATAATACTTAGTTTGGTAATTGATGTGATTAAAAAATGTAGATATGAAGTATTCATTTTTATTTAGTTCAAAATTGTTGCCAATTAATTCGACTTTGATAGAAAAGGCGGTAGTTTTTAATATATAAAAATCATTAACTTTTTCAAGTTTGCCATAAATACTAAAATAATTCATCAATTATTATTAGTCATTTAATTCGATGTTGTGATAAATTTCTTGAATGTCTTCATCATTTTCTAAAAGTTCTATTAATTGTGTATTATTTTTAACTTCGTTTAAATCAGATAATTTGATACGCTCTTTTGGATATCATCCAATTCCGATTTCAATGAAATCCGTAATATTATTTTTTTAAAAATTTCATTATTAAAATTAAAATCTTGTTCGTTGGTAATGATGATATACATCTCTTCTTCTTCAATTAATTCTTCAATTTTTAATTTTTCAGAAAGTACTAATAATGTATCTTCTGGCAAATCCTCTTTAGAAATCACAAAAAAAGCACCATTAATAAATTGAAAAGTGACACTACCTGGTGTAGCTAATTTCCCCTCTTTTTTTGAAAAATAACTACGAATGTTAGCGGCTGTTCGATTTTTATTATCTGTTAACGTTTTGACGATGAAATTTGTCCCACCTTTACCGTAACCCTCATAATAAATTGTTTCATAACTTGTTTTGCTATCCTGATGTCTTGTAAGCGCTCTCTCAATGTTATCTTTTGGCATATTATTGGCGCGAGCTTTTTCAACAACCATTCTTAAATTAGGATTTTGATTTAAATTAGGATTTATACGCGCTAAAATTGAAATTTCCTTGGAGAATTTTTGAAACAATACTGCGCGTTTTTTATCTCTCGCTTCTTTTTTATGTTTGATATTTGCAAATTGTGAATGACCTGCCATAATTATTAAAATAAGTCTTGATCGTCAACTTTATTTTCACGTTTTGTTGAACGCGTTTTATCAATGTTAGTTTTGATAGATTTTGTTCTATTAGCTATTTTTGGAATTACTCTAAAATAATAGATTACAAAAACTAATAAACAAATTCCTACAGCAACAGGAATTCCAATATACACAAATGCTGAATATCATTGTTGTCAAAAATTATATTCAGAATCTGGTCCGTTCGGAATTTGACCATCATTGTATGTATTAATAGTTGTAATAAATGTAAAAACTGAAGTGTAACTTGTGCCACTTATAGCTCCACCTACCTGCATCATTAACATCACATTATTATTTAAACCTTGTCAACTTGTCCCTAATGGACCAAATTCATCATTCATGGTCTTAACGTCGTTATTAACTGGTGTTGTATCTGTATGCTTTGCTGTACCATCTGAATTTTGTTCTTGAGATTTAAATAAAAAGTCGCCCCCATGTGATAATTGAATTGGAGTTTGATCTAAAATATATGGAAAAAACTTCATTCCATATGTTGCTAGATTCGGAATTATTAAATTTAAATAGGCATCAGGAGCTGTTTTAATAAAATCATACATAAATCCGTACGGGTGAGCTAACTTTGTATTACCTTGTTTATCAGTTGTTGTATCTGTATTGTAGTAATGCAAATAACTTCTTTCCATGATATATCACATATCAGCATTTGTTTTTGCACTTTGGCCAGCACCAGCTAATGCAACGTTATAAATTTGAGTTTGATCTAAAAATTGTTCAACATAGTTAGTTAAATAGTCAAATGCATAATAAGGAACTTGCCCTTTTGTGTCAACAATTGTTGTTGTGCTAACTGGTTTATCTAAAATGGATTGAATTACATCCATAAAATTACCATTCGGATACATTTCACCAGTTTTATATTGACTAGCAGTTACTAGCTGTCCAAAAAAATCACCATTAATTTTAGAAATATCAATAATTGCATACTTTAATTGAAAATTAGAAAAATCATCCTTAATTGTATTTATTTGTTTTGGTAATGTGTTTGTAAAATAGTCTTGCAAACCTAACAAAATAATTTGAGTATCAATTAATTGAATTCCTGTAATTTTAACACGTGGAAAAGCATCAGCTTTATCGTATTCAAAATTATCATTTTTATCATTAACCGTAAAACTACCAGAAATATTTTGATATTTTAACGGATTATCTTTTTTCATTTTTGATCATATCGAATTACATGAAGAACTTAAGTAATAAGTTAATGCACTAAAGAAATGTTGGTCAATCATTATTTTATTAGGGTCATTTTTCCCAGGCGAAAAGAAACTAAAATAATCGATAGCTGTTTTGCCGGTCGGTGTTGATTTCACGAGAGACGGTAAATAGTTTAAAATATTACTCATCACTAAACTTAATTGTTTAGCTGCATCATCTTTCGAAACATCAGATAAATTACCAAGCGCGTCTCTATAGCGTTGATCTTCTGTAGATGTATTGTTAGCACCGTTAAAAACATAAGGGCTTAAGGAATCACATAACGCATTAAAAGCACCAGCAATTAAAGCAAAATTTAATTGAGGAGTTGTTCATCCCGGAATTGGTGTGTCTGATAAATTAGTATCAAAATTTTCACTATTATTATTAGCGATTGTTCTAATCTCGCTATCTAAATTATGAGTTTGATTTTGATTTGGTTGAATTGAACATGTAAAAGATAGTAATGATGTAAATAATAATCCTAAGACTGCCGTTTTTTTAAATAATTTCATCCATTCCCCTTCGTCTATATTAAATAATATGAAACATCATAATTTTAACATAGTTAATTTAAAAAAATAGTTAAATAGTTTGTCTATTCTTGTTCTGAATTACGTTTTTTTCACATGTATTCATATTTAAAGTGACGACGAACAGCAAAAATAATATACGCAAGAACAGCAGCGCCCGCTAGTGAACCAAAAACGACTGATAAAATAAAACCTACATTAACTTCATCAAAACTACCTGTATTAAATTTATCTATAGTTTTTAAAAATAAACTAAAGTGCGCTCCAATATCAGAGTCTTTTTCTCTATAACTCAAACTTACCAAGTTAGCGTCATTTGAAATTTCAGAAGATAGAAATTTTTTTGCTGAACTATTTGGGTTAAGGCGAGTTAAAATGCGTGGTGTTAAATAAAATTTGTTAGGATTATAGTTTGAATAACTTTGACTAATTATAATTGAACTCAAAGCATCTGGAATTGTATTAGTTGGTAAAATTAAATTATTACCAATAAAATTTTCTAATTTGGAAATACGTGACATTGGATCATATGGATTATCTACTGTGTAGATTCATGCAATAAATTTGTTAACATAATCATTCATGTGTCCGCTTGTGTTATCCGGAGAACTTAAAGCTACATCGGAATTTTTTGAACCTGTAAATTTATATCCATTTGATAACGATGTGGATAACAAATTATGTAAATGTTCAGTTGTTGTTAAATCAACCTTACTTAAATCAACGGAATTTTGATTAATTAAAAATAAATTTTGAGTACTTGCTTGCGATGGAGTTAGTACATCTGGATTATTTGGTGCTTCTTTCATTCCTAAGACTTTAAATGATCCTAAAAAGGTTCCAACCAAGTTAGTTAATATTTGCGCTGACTCGTTTGCACTCATTGGTGTGTTTTGTGAACCTTTTTTAACAATGTTAAATAAAAAGTCTTGGATAAAATCTGTTACAAAAAAAATTTTTTGTGAATTAAATAAAACTTGGTTTCCGTTACCATCTAATCCAAATAATTCATTACTGCAAGTTAATTGAGTTTTTGTTAAGTCAGATGCTTGCCCTTCAGGTGATTGACATTCATTAAACATTTCAGTAGTTGGTCTATCGGCTGAAAAAGTCCCGTTAAACAAGAATGTTACAACGTTAGCAAACATTTGAACATAATATTTATCAAATTGTGGAAAATTACTATCTGCTGCAATTTCACTTTCAATATACTGAAGTGTTGATAAAAATATTCCATTAATAATAGTGTGAGCAATAGAATAATTCATTGCATTTTCATTTGGAGCCGGAGCAGCTCAAATCATTTTTGTTGGAACAGTTGAATCAATAATATTTATTTCAGATGGCGAACCTAAGTTAGGAGTTGATGATTGTACAATCTTAAAATCATTAGTTGATACATTAATTCCATTATTTACTAAATAATTTAACAATGATAAGTTGTTCGCCCCTCAACCTTGCATCAATTTATTAACAGTCACTTCGAATGCTGTTTTATCAGTTGGTGATTTAGCCGGATCATTTAAAAATGAAAAAGCGGTTGAATCTGTTTGGATGAAGCTTTGAAAAATATTTGCATATAGCGTGTATAATGAAACTCCAAAATTTTCATTAATTGATCAAGATGTTGGTAAAGTCGTTGCTTGAACTTTAGATGATGGTAAATTTAAAGTTCTTGTTTGTTTATCGTTTAGCGAATTAACGACACTATTTTTGATAACTATTCCTGTTGGTAAAAAAATTGATGTAGCAACTAGTGTCGTTAAAAATATTTTGTTAATTATTTTTTTCATTTGTTATCTCCTAAATGCTTTTTATGTTTTGCTATATAAACTTTTTTGCGGAAAAAATATAAGAAAAGCAAGGCAACAAATATTATTGCTAACAAGGAGACAATAGTTATTAAAACTAAATCTAACGAACTCATATCTAATATTGTAAACCATTTTTAATTGAATACTCACGAATACGTTTTGATGCCACAACTGAAACAGAAACAAATATGATTAAAACGACACCAGCAATAATTCCTAAAATAATGTATATTGTATAACTTTTTGTGGAAGTTAAAGCATTGTAGGCAGAAATATCATTTAAAA
This sequence comes from Mycoplasma sp. (ex Biomphalaria glabrata), assembly GCF_001484045.1. Classification (NCBI taxonomy): domain Bacteria; kingdom Bacillati; phylum Mycoplasmatota; class Mollicutes; order Mycoplasmatales; family Mycoplasmataceae; genus Mycoplasma; species Mycoplasma sp. (ex Biomphalaria glabrata). The sequence continues at coordinate 143,826 of NZ_CP013128.1, forward strand.
CTGGTTGTAGGTATTGCACAACATCACCTTGATAACTTCTTCCCTGTTGATCAATATAATTTAAAGTTGGATTAACGGGAATGTTATCTAATGCTATTGTTGATTGATAAAAGTTTCATAAATCATTAGAAAGAGTTTTTAAAGCATCGTTTTCATCATCCATTGAAGCTGGCACTTTGTTTCTTTGAATATAACGATTATTTTTTCATTTATCATCTTTATTCATAAAATCGTATGATGGATCATCTGTTCATTTTGCCACTTTATCCGGTGTAGCACCATCGCCTCACAATTCATTACTTAACTTTCCTCATGTGAAGTTAGCAAAATCTTGCATACATATATTCCCTAAATAAATATAGCGTGAATTTTCAGGAGTTTTAAAATTTGTTGGTTGTTGTTCTGAATCTGATTCCGAAACTCAATTCATTATTTGTTTTTGGAAAGTGGCATAAAACGTATTAGTTGTATCCGCTATTTGCCCTTGGTCATCAGCTGGTTTTACAAAACGTTGCTTTAAATATTGATTTCCCAATGTAGATAATAATTGACGAGACACTCCTGTTAATGAAGTTGATGAATATTGATTCGCCCCTGGAATTCACGAAGCTATCGAGTTTCCAGCTAAGTTATAACCTAAATACAACATAAAAAATAAATATTGATAAACGTTTGAGTCTTTTAATGTTGGTAAATTAATCGCTTGTTGTGGGTTTGTACCAGTTCCTTGATCAAAATATGTAGTAATTGATTGTGTTGGAGCGGTATATGGTTTTCCAACATTTCCGATATATAAACTAGGTAAAATGTTTGATTGAGTGTTAGTAAATTCTTGTCAAAATACTGGGTCTGTGGTTGTACTTGTTTGTTGAATGCTACTTATTTGATTAGATTTCAATGTTGGTGACACATAGTAAATATCAACAGGTTCATTAGTGGGATTAGAAAAACTAACAGCATAATCAAATCACATCGCCGTTGGATACGAAGAAGAAGACGGATTAGCGCTTAAACCTGATGCTTGTTGCACTAAAAAATTAGCATGAAATTCCGGTAGTGCTTGTGGAGTTGTTGTTTGATTAATAGTTGTTTTTGTTCACACCATTGATGATCAAACAAAACTAGCAACTGTTGGCGTAACTGGAATTTGTTTTCATAAATTAATATATGATCTTACTTGGTCCTGTGTAAAACCATAAGCATTAACATAGTTTTGATTAATAACGTTATTAGCTCAATTTGCATCACCTTGATGAGTTGGATCGCTATCACCTTCTTTGTATTGGTTAAATCAAGGATTTGGGAATCATTCAGCACCTGAAAATGATAACTCTCTAAATAATTGATTAAAATAGTTCGACATTGGTCCGTTATTAGCATCTGTTGTTGAAGAACCTGCTTTTGAAGCAAATTCCTTTGTTAGAGCAGCAAAGAAATAATCAGTTAGTAAATATAGATTAAATTTCAAACATTCGCTATATGTATTTGCATCAATAGTTAATGTACGCGCTTTTGTATCTAAACCTGCTTGCTGAAATGAGTTTCCAAATATTCCTAACGGAACTGAACTGGCAAATTTATTTGATGATGTTTTAAAAGAAAGTAATCAGCTACAATCATCCCCATTTGTGATATCTTGACTATTAGGATCGAAGTTTCCGCCTGTTCGATCAAAATCTAAATTCTTTGGAGTTTGTGATTTATTAGGTGATTGTTGCGAGATGGTGTATGGAGACTCTGGTAATTGATTAACATTTGTTGCTGTTAAAGATGTTCAAGAAAATTTCTTATCTTGACTATTATTTCATGATTGCGAAGTTGGATTATAGTTTCCGATATCACCCATAATAGATGAAACAAAGTCACTTGCATTCCCCATTTTTGGGTCATAATCATAAATCGTTTGAGCTATTCTTTTAGTTGTAGGGATTATGGCATATCATAAAAATAAATTTAATTCTTTTTGAATAGGATAAAATGATGGATCAATATTGCTACTTTGAAAATCATATGTTGGTGCTGGTTCTTTTGGATCGTTAACAACTTGCTGGTTGTAATCACCAAAAATATTGCTTAATTGATTTTGATAAACTGCGTTTGATACTTGCTTAATTGCATCATTAGTGTCAATTATTGCGGTTGGCAATAAAGATGACAATGCAATTCCTAAAGAAATTAGTGTCTTTTTCATTTTTCCCCCTACTTTGTTATAAACAATTTTTATTTTAACAAAAAAGGAGTATCAAACTACATTAAATCTTCTTCGTCTAAAGTTTCTTCCTGATCGTTTTGTTCGTTATTTTCATCTAGTCAATCAAAGTCATCATTTGAGTCATAATCATCATTTGAATCATCACTTATTTTTGTTTCTAACTCATCTAATTTAAAATCGATAACTGAACTCGGTCTAAAAGGTTTCTCGAGTTCTAATTCTTCTTCGTTGTCATCATCCGTAAAATCATCATCTTTATCTTCAACATCTAAAATAATTTCATCTGTTTTTTCAAATTCATCAATCAAAGCATCTAATTCGTCTTTAGATTCTGATTTGTTTTCAGTAAAAGATTTTTCACTTAGAGGATTGTATGTGCTAACAGAATCTTTATCCTCATCATCATTAATTTCATTAGTACTATCAAGAGATAAAACTTTTTTAGCAGTATTGCTAAATAAAGACTCTTCTGCATATTTTGCATAAACGTCATCATTTGGTTCTTCTTTTTTAACGTTATAAGATTGCTGATTTAAATTATTAGCATAAGCTAGTGGGGGTTGGTTGATGTTGTGTTGGAATTGTTCTGTACGAACAACTTCTTCAGGTGCAGGTTCTAGTTCTTGTTTGTCAATTTTTTTTCGGTTAAAAAGTGATGGTTTTGGAGTTTGAGAAACGAAAGGGGTTTGTTTTGGTTGGTTTATTTTCTTTTCAATTAAGGATATTTTCGCTTTCAAAATTTTCTCTTGTTCATCAATTAGTTTAGTATTGTGTTCTTTATGTTTTGCTAATTCTGTTAATTGCGCGTTTAAATATAATAATAAATTATCATCAGAAAAATTTTTTGGTCTTTCAGTGTTATAGTCATAATTTGATATTCAACTTTCCATTTCTTTACGAGAATTTAAAAGATTATTTTTCTTTGCTGACTTTGAAGATAATCTATGCGCTAAAACAAAAGTACCTACTAAAATAAAAAATACCATTACACCAACAAACACTACAATTGCTTTCTGTGTATCATTGCTTGTTGCAACTAAAAATTCTAAATTTGTCATGTAGGTCACCTTTAGTTTAATTTTAATTTAAAAAAATAGTAACTTGTTTAAAATAAGATGTTTTTTTATAAATTACATTAAAAATAGTCGAATATTATCGACTATTTTTAGTTAAATTATCATTGTTAACATGAATGTTTGTGGAAAATTCTGGAAAAATAATGCCTCTACGTTTATGTTCACTTTTCTGATGTAATGCTTCAATTTTTTTAATAGTAGATGGTGATAAGTCTACTAAATGATTTTTCATATACATTTCTAATTCTTGATAAGAAAATCCCATTTCTTTTTCATCTGTTTGATTTGGTCATAACCCCGCTGTTGGAGTTCGATCAATAATTTCATTTGGCACATTAATAATTTTTCCTAATTCATAAACTTCACTTTTGTATAAATGAATTATTGGAGCAATGTCCACACCTCCATCGCCATACTTAGTAAAATAACCTGTAAATCATTCACAAGCGTTATCAGTTCCCACAACCATATAATTATGTTCATTAGCTAAAGCATATAATGTGGTCATTCTTAAACGCGGTTTAATGTTATTAAAAGAAAAATTTTTCGTTACGCATGTACCAATGTTGCTTTTTAAATGATCAAATGTGCTCGTTAAATCAACACGTGTTGTGTTTAATTTATGCATGTTAATTAGTTTTTGACTACACTCTAGATCAAATTTATCACTATGACATGGCATTTCTACCACTAAATGATTATGCGGAAAAGCTTCTTTTGCTAACAACGCACAAACAGCTGAATCAATTCCACCACTAATGCCGACTATTAATCCATTCATTTTTGCTTTTTTAACTTCTGATCTTAAAAAATCTACTAGTTCATTTTTATATAGCAATAAATCTTTTTTTTGAATTTTGGTACTCATTAATTTTCACTTTCTCATTCAAATTCATATCCGTATATATGAATATGGTCCCCAACTTTTACGCCTTTTTCTAGTAAAGCTTTAAAAACACCTTTCGCTTTCAAAATTGAATTAACGCGCAGACGATTTTGAGTTGAAATCATTGGAATTTTTTCAAAAATTTCCTTAATTGTTTCACCAGTTACATGTCATGCTTTCTTTTTTTTCTCTATGTAAAATGTTTCATCTTTTTTTTCTAACGTAATAACTTCATCGTATTCATCTTGAATACTTGCCATAACAGCGCTACGATTTTTCTCAACATAGTCATAACATAACTTCAACAATTCATCATTTTTCTTAAAATTTATAGCAGAAATGAAGAATAGTTTACTTACTTTCACTTTTTTAAATAGATTTGTAATTTCTTCAATTTGCTTGTCATCCAACATATCTTTTTTATTAATAATGATGATTTGATCTTTGGCAATAAGTTTTTTGCCGTACTTAGCTAATTCGTTATTAATAATTTTATAATTTTTAATAACTTCATTAGGTTCATTAAATCCATCTATCATATGGAGTAAAACTGAACATTTGTTAATATGTTTTAAAAACTCTATTCCTAAACCTTTTCCTTCGCTAGCTCCCTCAATTAATCCAGGGATATCTGCAAAAACCATTTGGTTACCATAAAAATCAACTACCCCAAGCACCGGAGAAAGTGTCGTGAACGGATAATCAGCAACTTTCGGAGTGGCTGAGGAGATTTTAGAAATAAATGTTGATTTTCCTGCATTTGGAAATCCGATTAATCCAACATCTGCTAATAATTGCAACTCTAGAAAAACATCTTTTCTTTCTCCTTTATCACCGTTTTCACAAAGTGATGGAGCATTATTATTGTGAGTTTTAAAACTAGCATTTCCTCGTCCACCTTTTCCGCCCTCGCAAATTAAATATTTTTCTTTATTTTTTGAGACATTAGCGATAACTCTGTTAGAAGGTAATTCATAAACAATAGTTCCAATAGGAACATATATATAAGTGTCTTTCCCAGACTTCCCTGTTTGGTTTTTTATTCCACCTTTTTCGCCACCTTCTGCCTTAATTTTTTTATTATTTTGGAAGTATAAAAGTGTGTTGGTATTAGTGTCACCTACGAAGTATACACTTCCACCTTTTCCTCCGTTTCCACCAGCCGGACCGCCGTTATCTCGATAAAGTTCACGCAAAAAGGCGATGATTCCATCGCCTCCTTTTCCAGCTTCAATCTCGATTTTAATATTATCTATAAATTTCATAAATTAATTTTACTATTTAAATCATATGAGGGAAATAAAAAAATGCCTTTCGGCATTCTTTTTATTATTGTTAGTTATTTGTTGATTCGATAACTGAAACTTGTTTACGGTCTTTACCTAAACGATGAAATTTTACAATTCCGTCTTTTAAAGCAAATAAAGTATCGTCACTTCCACGAGCTACATTTACACCTGGGTGAATTTTTGTACCACGTTGACGGTAAATGACGCTTCCTGTTTGAACTTTTTGTCCATCGCCAACTTTTGCACCTAATCTTTTTGAAGCAGAATCTCTTCCATTACGAGTTGAACCCACTCCTTTTTTAGAAGCAAAGAATTGAATATCTAATTTAAATTTAAACATCATATTACACCACCTTTTCTATTTTTATATTTTTTGTGTATGACTGTGCGATCGTTTCTAATTGATCAACGATTACATTAATCGCAATTTGTAATTCTTTGGAATTTCTAATTACAATCAACTTTGCTATATTATCATCAATACTTAAAGAAACGCATTCTTTAAAATTTCGATTCAAAGAATTGAATCCGCCAATAACAACACTACTTATCCCAGCACATACAACATCTTTTCCTTTTTTATCATACAAGGCATGACCTTGGACAGTAATTTCTGAAATATCGTTGTGACAGTAATAAATTTTAACTGAAGTCATTATGCATTTATTTCTAGAATTTTCACTCTAGTGTATGGTTGACGATGACCTTGAGAACGACGTAAGTTTGATTTCGGTCTGTAACGAATTACATTAATTTTAGCTTGTTTACCTTGTTTTTCGATTAAACCTTTTACTGAAGCTCCTTCAATATATGGTTTTCCGAAATTACCGTTAGCAAATAAAACTTTATCAAAAATAACTTCTTGTCCTTCAGGTTGGTCTAATTTTTCAACATAAATAATATCATCTTTATTTACGCTAATTTGTTTTCCACCTGTTTCGATAACTGCGAACATATTTGTAACCTCCTAAGACTCACTATGATGGCAAAGAAATTAATCTTTTTAATAGCCATTTTTATGTGGTTGTAGATGTTTTGAGCTACAACATGAAAAATTATACAAAAAAACGCTCCTTAAAGCAAATTTTAAAGAGCGTTTAATGAGCAACAAAACCAGGCATATAATGATTAGTATCATATTCTATTGGATTTTGATATTGTTTATAATTAGCTGCTTCTTGTTTTTCTAAATCACTAAAAAAATTATACATTTTTCAAAAAAAATTTAAAATTTCAATTGGCATCATCGGACTTAGTCCAGGAGTTATTTTTGTTAATTGTTCATCATCTAATAGTTTCATATCTACTATTAGAAATATTTTAATTATCTTACTTCTTTGATTGTTATTTTATAAGGGTGTGAAATTCCTTGAACTTCGATAGTATCTCCTATACGAGCTCCCAAGATTGCTTTAGCAACAGGTGAAGTGCTAGAAATTTTAATTGGACTTGCTAACGGATCAGCTTCTACAACATTTACTATTTGTAAAGTTTTTGGCATTTTATGAGTTGTTTCCAATTCCACAATTGAACCTATTCCAACTGTGTGACTTTTTGTTGAATGTTCAATAATTTTCGCAGCATCTAAAATCGCTTCTAATCTTGCAATTTCTGCTTCTAATTCAGCTTGTTTATTTTTTGCTGCATCGTAATCTGAATTTTCCGATAGGTCTCCTTGTGAACGAGCTTCTTTTAATTCCTCAATTACTTTTGGACGAGCAACTTTGATTAAATTTTCGTGTTTTTTAAAAATTTCTTCATAACCTTCTTTAGTTAAAACAATGTTTTCCATGTACATATATTCATCCCTTCAAGGCATAAGACTAAAATATGCCTAAATTAAAATTTATTATACTACAAAAAATTATTCTTGATGCAAATAAACATCAAGAATGAACATCGCTGAAATGGCATCTTTTTTATCTCGCATTTGTTTTTCGTTCAATCCTAAGGAATGTCCTAAATCAATCGATGATTTAGTTGTTAAACGTTCATCCACTCGAATAACTATTATTTCAGGATAATTTTCATTTAACAAATTAATTACTTCTAAAACATTTTTCTGCGAGTCTGAAATTTTTGAATCCGTTGATTGATTCATATGAAAAGGATAGCCAATAATTAAAGCTTTGATTGGATATTTAATGCTAGAGAGAATAAGTTCGAGTTTTTTTGTTGCTGAAACTTCCCCATGATTTACGACTCAACTATTTGAAACTAATTTATTGTCAAAACTAGCTAGTGCAACTCCGCTCCTTTTTGTTCCGATATCGATACCGATGAAACGTGGAGTTTCTTTAAACACGATTAAAGACTTCCCTTAACTTTAAAATATTAAGATTTTGTTCAGTAGTTCCTTGAGCTATCATGTTAGAACCCCCACCTTTGCCACCAAAATTAGTAAAAATAGTTTTTAAATGGTTGTTGGCATTTTTGTTATTTTTATCACCAACAACAACAAAATTATTTTTGTTGAATAAAATAACTAATTTTTTTTGATAATATTCTATTACTTTTTCGAAAGCTTGACGCAATAAAGTATTTTCTAAAATATTAGTTTCCACGATAATTAACTTGTCATCTACATACTTATTTTTAATTGGTTCGTTATCTAAGTCATTAATTATATAATTCATAATTGAACTTATATATCAATTAACCAATTTGAATTCTTGTTCTTTTAGATAATCTTTATATAGCTTATTTAAAGTTGCAATATTTTCACGTTTTTTAGTAACTTCTTCATAAGAAGAAGCATCTTTAATTTGGTCCATACATTTCACAAGATCAGCATTTTTTTGGATTTTGTTCTTTTCTATCAATGATTCAATATCTTTTTTTAACGTACTTCACGTTTCATTAATTTTTGCATTTAATTCCGTGTAGTAATTAGCAATGATTTCTTTACCAGTAATAGCTTCAATACGATATGTGTTGGCAGCCACCAATTTATAATTTGTTATATCAAACTGTTCGATATCTTTTGTTTGTTTGACATGCGAACCTCCACATAATTGTTGAGAATAATCGTCAAATTTAACAACACGAACAACACTACCATAGCGGTCTTCAAAATTCATATGAATATTCAATTTTTTAGCAACATCTAAAGACATTTCTTCAATCTTTAACTTCAGATTTTGATGAATAATATTATTTGTTTTTTCAATCAGCTTATTTATAAAAATATGGTCTATTTTTTTCTGAGTTGTGAAATCGAAACGTAATCTGTTGCCATCCAAATAACTTCCAGATTGAGGAACTTTTTCATTCAATAAATCGCAAATCACTTCGTGTGCTAGATGTGTAACAGAATGATTAGCAGCAATGCGTTTTTTTAATTCTTTAGAATATTCTAAACGGACAACATCGCCACACTTAAACGTTCCCTTAATAATTTTCGCATAGTGTAAATGTGTATTATTTGGTCCTTTTTGCACATTATAAATTTCACCAATATTTTCACCATCTTTTGATTTTACTTCTCCAATATCGTATATTTGTCCACCACTCTCTGCATAAAATGGTGTTATGTCGAATATTATGACAACATTTTCGTCTTCTTGAGCGTATGTTAATTTTTCATTATTTTCAAACATATAAATAATTTTGGCATCACAAAAAGCATGTTGTTCACCAATATATTGATTCGATAATTTTTTAATATCTTCAACTAAATCGTTTTGTTCATCCATTGCTAAACCAAAGTTTTGATTTTTACGAGATAATTCAACGTGTTCTTCCATGCATTTTTCAAATTCACTATCAATAAATTTTAAATTAGCTTCCAAAGCTCATTCTTTTAAGAGTTCAATTGGCATTCCATATGTGTCATACATTTTAAATGCTATCTTCATATTTCAGTTTTGTTTGGCTTTTTCAAATTCATTCAAAGCTTTTGTCATTGCTTGAGCAAACTTCTCTTCTTCTTGTTTTAAGCAATCAAGAATAATATCTTTTTTAATTTGTAAAAATGGGTATGCTGGTTTCATTAAAATAATGAATGGTTCAACCAATAAACTTAGTAAACAATTTTGATTTAAATCTTGTGCTAAATATTTTTTAAACATAGAGATTGAACGACGAATTAATCTTCTAACGATGTAACCTCTTGATTTATTGGATGGTAAAGCGCCATCAGCAACTGCAAAAGCAATGGCACGAATGTGGTCAGCAATAATACGATATGTTGCTAATTCTTTACCTTTGGCATTTTCATAATTTACTTTGGCATACTTCTCGATTTCATGAATAATAGGCATAAATAAATCAGTTTCAAAATTCGTCGGAGCATTTTGTAAAATTGCTAATATTCGTTCAAGACCCATCCCTGTATCAATATTTTTTTGAGGTAATGGTTGATAGTTATTTTTACCATCATTATTAAATTCACTAAAAACAACATTTCAAATTTCAATATAGCGATCATTTTCAATATCTTCTTTTAATAATTTGATTCCTAATTTATTTGGGTCAAATTTTTCGCCACGATCAAAGTAAATTTCGGTATTTGGACCACACGGTCCTTGACCCATATCTCAAAAATTAGTTTTTCGTGTGCCATATATTATGTGTTCTTCAGTTACTTTAATTTTTTCTTTTCAGATGCGAATAGCTTCATGATCCTCTTCAAAAACAGTAATATATAATTTATTCTTATCCAATCCTATTCATCTTTTGGATGTTAAAAATTCTCAAGCTCACTCAAGAGCTTCAACTTTAAAATAATCACCAATTGAAAAATTTCCCAACATTTCAAATAAGGTGTGGTGACGGCTAGTAAAACCAACATTCTCAATATCGTTTGTGCGAATTGAACGTTGAGAACTAGTTAATCTCTTGCATGGTGGCGTTTCGATTCCAGAAAAATATTTTTTTAATGTGGCAACTCCAGAATTAATTCACAATAAGGAAGTATCATTTATTGGTACTAACGACATTCCTTCTAAAATTAGATGTTCTTTTGATGCAAAAAAATCCAAAAATTTTTTTCTCAATTCCAAATGTGTTATCATCTTTAAATTCTCCAATTTTTATTAAAAACGTTGTTTGCCACCGATTTTACAGTTGTTAAAATCGGTACAGCAAAAAACGTTCCTCCGAATCCAAAAAGTCCAGCAAAAACACCTATTCCGACAAGAACAGTTACTGGGTGTAATCTCGTAAACTTACTAAAAATAATTGGGCCAATTACAAATCCTTGTAGTAATAAACCGATAGCGATGAATAATGTAATAATAATAAGTGGTCAAAAATTATTATTCGTTGAAATGTCAGTTAATCCAGCAATTAATATTGGCGCATAACCGATGATGGTACCAATATACGGAATAATAGCGAAAATAGCAAAAAATAGCGGAAAGAATACAATCCCGTTTTTGAAAAATTGTGAATTAAACCCATACGCCGCAATAATCGTTCCAATAAGGACTAAAATAAATAATAATAATGTGTTAACAGAAACTGCTCTAGCTCATGTAAAAACTGAATTCTTAAAAGCATTAGCGACCTTCACCGATGTTTCTTTGTTATCAAATGGTAAGTTACTTGCCATTCATGATGTTAATGTTTTATATTTACCAGAAACATAAAATGAAATAAAAATTGTATAAACTAACACAATAAAAATAGTGAAAATAATATTAATATTTGAAAAAACAAGACTAATTATTTTTGTAGTTGAAAAGGTGTTTGAAACATCTTGTAAAACGTTGTGAATAGTAATCACGTCAAATGAACTCTTAAATCATGAAAAAAAATGTAAGATACCCACAAATAACGAACCTAAGTTATTTAAGGTAACTTCTATCATTTTATTCGTGGTTGGATCGAAAAATCAAATACCATTCTTGTCGATATGATCTATTTTAGCATTTGAATTTAGAGCATTGATAGCGTTTAAAAAACTATCTCGACTAGCTTGATCACCAAGAAAACTCGATACTAAACCAGATAGTTCTATAATTAAGAAATACAATATTGCAGCAATCATTGATAACAATATCAAAACAGCAATCGATGTAAAAATAACTTTTCAAAACAAGGAATATCAATTAGTAATGCGTTGGAAAAATAAAATAATCGGATTTATTACGCTCCCGATTCCGATGGCTAAAAAAAGTGGTAAAAATCCTAAAAAAACTCCAGCAACTTTTGAACGTTCACTTTCTAAAAAGAAAAAGAAAACCAAAGCAAATAGAAATATTGAAAAAGTTCATTTTGCTTTATTTCCTCATTTTTCAAAAGGATGTTCTCACATCGGAATTTTTTTCTTAGGAGTGATTGGTTGTTTTTCTTGTGTGTCCATAATTTTTGTTAACGTTTTTGATTATAACATTTTAAATAACTACAAATAAGTTAATTCTTTATCTTGTGAATATACTTTTGCAATTATTCCTGTTCCCAAACATCTATCATCGTCGTAAAATACACAAAACTGTCCAGGAGTTACTGAATAAGATTTATCGTACGTTACCTTTGCATGATGATGTTCTAAAAAATGTATAGTTGCCGGGATCGTTGCCTGACGATAACGAAATTTTACCTCTACTCGCATTTTTTCTAATTTTCTATGGTTTATTAACGAAACATTTTCCAGCAATACGGCATCACTTTTTAAATATTTATTAAAAGTTCCTTTAGCAACATATAGAATTTTTTCTTCTATTTTTTTCCCAACAACAAAATAAGCGCTAGCATTACCGTGTAATCCTAACCCTTTTCTTTGGCCAATAGTGTAATACATTACACCTTCATGTTGCCCAACTATTTCATTAGTTTCAATGTCCACAATGCTTCCTGGTTGAGATGGAACATAATTTTTCAAAAATTTACTAAAATCCCTTTCACCAATAAAACAAACTCCTGTTGAATCTTTACGAAATGCAGTTGGCAATTGATATTCCTTCGCTAAAACTCGAACTTCTTGTTTGTGATAATTAGCTAAAGGAAATAGGCATCGACAAATTTGTTCTTCACTTAAACCTGCTAAAAAATAAGTTTGATCCTTATTTGCGTCTTTCGGTTTGACAAGATAAGTACGACCGTCTTCATGAATTGTTTTAGCGTAATGACCCATCGCAATATAATCTGCTTGTAAATTATTAAATGCATAGTGCGCAAAATGGTTAAACTTTATATATTTGTTACATAAAACATCTGGGTTTGGTGTTCGCCCTTTTTTGTATTCATGAATAAAATATTGGAAAACTTCATTTCAATATTCCTTTACAAAATCCACACGATGTAATTTAATATTTAATTTTTCTGCAACAAGTTGTGCATAACGATAATCTTCTTCTTGTGGGCAAACAAAATCATCTAAATGACTATTTCCTAGAATGTCGTTATTTACAATTGAATCTCAATTGCGCATAAATAATCCTTCAACGTTATAACCAGCCTGTATCAAAAGCATCGCAGCGACGCTTGAATCAACTCCACCACTTAAACCAACAATTACTTTTTTAAGTTTCATTATTAATTCGCCTCTTTCGTTTTTTCTTGCAATAATTTTGGATTTTTAGTAACTCTTACCCTTAATCATTTATCACCCACAACTAAACTAATTACTGCGATAATAATAAAAATAATAGCAATTAATAACATAATTCCTACATTTTCACCTCAAGAAGTTCAATCGAAGTTAGATATTAATTCACGATATGCTCGAACAAAATAAGTTCACGGAGTTACATATGATAATCCTCTGAATAATAGTGGTTCTGTAAAAACTGGATATGTACCATCTGATGCTAAATACTGTAAAATTAGAGTGACAATAATTAAAGTTTGTGTTATTTTAGAGTTTCTAATAAAATAAGCCATTGCGTATACAATTGCACTAAAGGCAATTCCAGCAACAATTTCTGTTAACAATAAAATGATAGTTTCGCCAAAACCAAAACGTACTCCCAAAGCAGTTAAGCACAACCATAATACTAAAATTTGTAAAGTTAGGATGGCAATAAAGAATGAATAATTTTTAAAGTAATTACGCAATTTTTCTTTCAAATTGGCGCGACGCTTATTAACAAATTCATATCGATCATGTTGAAAAGCGCAAGCCATTCAAATTCCTAAAGCTATAAAGAAAGGCGCCAAACCTATCCCAGTTACTCCAAAATATTGTTTTCCAGTAATATCAAAGTTAACGAATGTCAATCCCTCGTCAGTCATTTTGTCTTTAGCGAACTGCGTCATTAATGCGCGGAGTGAATTGATAATATCTTGTATTTCATTAATTGTTTTTGTTCCAAAAGCGGCATCCAAAATCGCTTTAATTTCAGTAGCATAACTCGGCCCGAAAATATGTTCAAAAAAATTCTGAAAATCAGCTTTTATTTTATTAATATCTGTACCAAAATTTTTAGAAATATAATCTAATGCGTCATTAACTACAATAATTGCAGCAAAATTATTAAAACCAGTTACAACGGTATATAGTAATTGACTTAAAATAAAATTATTTTTCAATGAACATTCAAATTGCAATTGAGGAATCGTGGAAGATGTTCCATTATAAACATTAACTATGTCTTCATTGAAACTTGGTGGAATTACTAACGAACCATCCGTTTTTTCAGAATTTCATTGATGATTAGGATCATTAATCGCATGGAAATGTAATGATAATTTTTGAAGACCGGTGTCTACATTCATTAAATAAGAACCATCATTTTCATGCTGAATAATTTTTTCATTTTCTGCATCTTGCAACACTTTTTCTAAATTAGTTCCAGTAGTTGGATTGGTATCTTGATTTACAATGTAGTAATTTCCATTCCCTATCTTTTCTAGTGGGTTTCAAAAAGCATATAAGTACAAAAATGAATATAACATCGGTACGATAAGCAAAATCACAAATCCAATTCTTTTTAACTTTGTATCAAAATGAAATCGGCAAAATTCTTTAAATCAATTTATCTTCTCAGTTTTTTTACTCATAATTATTTCCTTTTATTGTGGAAAAAAAATCAATAAATTACACTTGACACTACAATCAAAGCAGTAATTGCAAAAACTATCCCTAACACTAGCATGAGATGATCAAAATGATCATTACTATTCACTTGATTAATAAAATTTTGTTTAATAATATTTAGCAAAAAAATCATTTGAAACCTTTCACGCCAACTAATAACATTTTACAACATAATTAAATAAAAAAACTACCTCCAAGGAAGTAGTGCTTTTATTTAATTATTTTGGTGATCGATAATGAATTATCAATCAAATTAAGGATATCATTAGCAACAACTAAAATAAAATTCAATTGACTAACCGAGTAATTCCTAACAGAAAGAAATACTTATTTAAATAGAATTTAAATAAGATGAAATAAAAATAAAAAATAAAAAAGCCCTGGCACCGTGCTATTTTTGCAATTAAGCTATCGTAGCCGCAGTAATGCTTAACTTCTGTGTTCGGGATGGGAACAGGTGTGTCCATTACGCCATAGGCACCAAGGCAGACAACGTTGTTGTATATTCGTTGAAAACCGAAATGAATTCATCAATTCTAAAAAGTAATTTTCTCAAAAAGTAAAATTCACAATTCATGAATTTAAAAAAGTAAAGTCCTCGTTCTATTAGTAATGGTTAGCTCAATGCCTCACGGCACTTACACACCCATCCTATCAACCTTGTTGTCTACAAGGGAACTTATCCAATAAATTGGTGGGAAAACTCATCTTGATGTTAGTTTCGCGCTTAGATGCTTTCAGCGCTTATCTATTCCACACATAGCTACCTAGCTGTGCCACTGGCGTGACAACTAGAGCACTAGCGGTGTGTCCATTCCGGTCCTCTCGTACTAAGAACAGATCATCTCAATTTTCCTACGCCCACAACAGATAGGGACCGAACTGTCTCACGACGTTCTGAACCCAGCTCACGTACCACTTTAATTGGCGAACAGCCAAACCCTTGGCACCTACTACAGCGCCAGGATGTGATGAGCCGACATCGAGGTGCCAAACCTCCTCGTCGATATGAACTCTTGGAGGAGATTAGCCTGTTATCCCCAGAGTAGCTTTTATCCATTGAGCGACGGCCTTTCCATACAGCACCGCCGGATCACTAAACCCAACTTTCGTTCCTGTTCGGCTTGTAGGCCTCACAGTCAAGCATTCTTCTACTTTTACGCTCTACACATGATTTCCGACCATGTTGAGAATACCTTTGGGTGCCTCCGTTACATTTTAGGAGGCGACCGCCCCAGTCAAACTACCCACCTGACACTGTCCTCTTCCCAGATAATGGGAACAAGTTAGTATTTCAATAATATAAGAGTGATATTCCAAGGTTGACTCCATGCAAGCTGGCGCTCACACTTCAAAGTCTCTCACTTATCCTATACAAATATTACTAAAACACAATATCAAGCTGTAGTAAAGCTTCATGGGGTCTTTCCGTCTAGTTGCGGGTAACCTGCATCTTCACAGGTACTAAAATTTCACCGAGTCTATAGCCGAGACAGCGCCGGGATGATTACGCCATTCGTGCGGGTCAGAACTTACCTGACAAGGAATTTCGCTACCTTAGGACCGTTATAGTTACGGCCGCCGTTCATCGGGGCTTCAGGTCAATGCTTCGCGGCAAAACCGCTGACATCTCGCTTTAACCTTCCGACACTGGGCAGGCGTCACCCTGTATACATTGTCTTACGACTTAGCACAGAGCTGTGTTTTTGGTAAACAGTTCCCCCGGCCTCTTTACTGAGGCTCATAGTTATGAGCACCCCTTCTTGCGAACGTACGGGGTGATTTTGCAGAGTTCCTTAGCTATAGTTATCTCGCTCACCTTAGAATTTTCTTCTTGACCACGTGTGTTCGTTATCGGTACGGGTTAGATATTGATTAGCGATAGAAGTTTTTCTTGAAAGCGTGATATTTGTCACTTTCCTACTCCCCGAGGGTTTCGGTATCTTTTACACCTCAATGTTACGCCATGCGGATTTGCCTACATGACCACCTTGATGCTTAGGCCGGTACTACCAATGACCGGCTGACATAACCTTCTCTGTCACTCCATTTCTCAATATCCAAGTACAGGAATATAAACCTGTTGTCCATCGGCTACTCCTTTCGGCCTGGCCTTAGGTCCCGACTAACCCTGGGTGGACGAACCTGGCCCAGGAAACCTTAGTCAATAGGTGTGAAGGATTCTCACCTTCATTCGTTACTCATGCCGGCATTCTCACTTCTCATCGCTCCAACTGTCCTCACGGTCAATCTTCAGCGCAATAAGAACGCTCCCCTACCGCGTATAAACATAGTTTATACACCCACAAATTCGGTATTATGCTTTAGCCCCGGTACATTTTCGGCGCATTACCACTAGACTAGTGAGCTGTTACGCACTCTTTAAACGATTGCTGCTTCTAAGCAAACATTCTAGCTGTATTAGTAGTGACACTTCCTTTTCCACTTAGCATAAATTTTGGGACCTTATTTGGTGATCATCGGCTGTTTCCGTTACGTACATGAACCTTATCGCACACGTACTGACTGCCTGGTATGGTTAGAACGACATTCGTAGTTTAATTATACTCAGTACCTCTAGATGAGGCCATCGTATATTCAGAGCTCTACCTTCGTTCTCCTTTAATCCAGACGCTAGCCCTAAAGCTATATCGGGGAGAACCAGCTATCACCCAGTTCGATTGGAATTTCACCACTAGTCACAACTCATCCGCGGTCTTTTCAACGAACGTCGGTTCGGTCCTCCAGTGTATTTTACTACACCTTCAACCTGGTCATGACTAGATCACTGGGTTTCGGGTCTATGGCTACATACTAGCGCCCTCTTAAGGCTCGCTTTCACTACGGCTCCGTCTTTACGACTTAACCTTGCATGCAAACATAACTCGCCGGCTCATTCTTCAATAGGCACGCCATCAGGCATTAACGCCCTCTGACTTCTTGTAAGTTTATAGTTTCAGGATACTTTTTCACTCCCCTCTCGGGGTACTTTTCACCTTTCCCTCACGGTA
>NZ_CP013128.1:466282-595314 GCF_001484045.1 Mycoplasma sp. (ex Biomphalaria glabrata)
GCGGCAGGTAGTACAACTGTTTTGCCTTTATTAGAAGACGGTGCAGAGGAATATAACGCTCAAACTGGACAAAAAATTACAGTTTCTCCGGGCGGAAGCACGGTTGGTATTGAATACATCAAACAAAAAAACAAGATAGTAGATTTTGGTGACTCTTCACGTTACCCTAAGGAAGCTGAAGTTGGTAGTGATTATTCTGATTGAAAAAATCTTTCAACAATTACGTTAGCATATGATGTTGTTGTAATGATTGTTAACCTAGAAGAAACGGGATGTTCTGTTACACAAGGAAATAATTTAACATTAACTCCTCAAGAACTTCTTGATATTTATTCTGGAAAGATTACTACATGATCACAATTAGCACAAAATGATCCAGGAACTCATTTAAGTTGTTCATCACAGAACAATGAAACATGACTTGTTATGAGAGAGTCTGGTTCTGGAACAAGGGATGCTTTTTTTCAAGCTCTAGATCAATATTCAGGTGCTAAGAGTGGAACATCGCAAAATTTATATATAGCATCCTCACATGGTAATAAAGCCAATCATAGTCTGGAAGTAAATTCAACAGGTGGAGTTGTAACTGATGTTGATAATAATCCAGGAGCAATCGGTTTTATTTCACTCGGATACGAATCTTCTGTTAAAAAATCAACATTCGTTTCAGTAAAAACATCATCTACTCAATATAATCCGTTAGACGCTGGTTTCGAAAGTAATGTCTACAATCAATCGATTTCGAACGCTAATCCAGCTACTCCAGATAAAAATAATTATCTATTTTGACATCCAATGAACGTTATTATTGATGTTACGAATAATCGAATGCCTGATATTAGAACATTTATTATATGATTACTTGATTACGAAATTAAACAATACGACGGAGGCAAAGGATCTTTCGGATACATTCCGCCAGATATTAGTAGCATAAAAGGAAATACGCCGATTGAAAAAATAACTACATATTGAGACGAAATTTTAAGTATTTCTGATAAAGATAAAGCTGCTAAATTACAATATAATAAACCATGATGAGAAAATACATTCGATATCATTGCGAAGTGAACGTGATAATAAAATATGAAAACTACATCAATTTTAAAAAAATACGAAGATAAAAAGCAAATTATTGATCAAATTGCTAAATACAGTACTTTAATAATTGCTATATTTTTTGGTGCAATATTTCTTTCAATATTAGTTTTTTTAATTGTTCGCGGTGTAAACGGATTAGCAGATATTTTTTCAGTAACAAAATGAGATTTTGTTAATAATTATGGAGTTTTGCCTGTCCTTGTTGGGTCATTATTTGTAACTTTATTTGCTATTTTAATTTCATTACCAATTTCGCTTTGTACATCGATCGTTATTAATGAATTTACAACTCAAAAAGTGCGAATTATTTTAATATCAATTGTTGAAATATTAGCAGGAATTCCTTCAGTAATTTATGGTTTCTTTGGGGTTATGTTTTTTGTAGAAAACGGTTTATTAAATTATTCAGTTTTTTTAGCTGCTCTAATATTGGCATTTATGATTGTGCCAAACATCACACACTTTATTAATATTTCTTTACAAACTTTACCAGAACACTATCGCAATGCCTCATATGCTTTAGGAGCTAATCGCATTGAAACAATTATGAAAGTTTTAATTCCAAATATTCGTAGCGGAATTATGGCTGGAACGATGATTGGTTTATCAAGAGCGATTGGTGAAACAATTGCTGTAACAATGTTAATTGGAGGAACATCTAATATCGATGCTCATTCATTTTTCACAGATTTTTTTAACTCATTTTTGTTTGCTCCAAATTTAACATTATCATCTGTTATTGCCAATAACTTCCTAGAAGCCACTAAACATGAGCAAGACATTTTGTATGCAATTGCGATTGTTTTATTATTGCTTGTAACAATAATTAACTTTTTTGCTTTATGAATTATTAGAAGTAGGGAAAAAAATGCTAAATAAATACACTAGAAATGCGAAAAATCGTTCGATATATTATTGATCTTGATTAGTGATCTTATTTTCAGGAACTTTTGTTACTATTGGTTTTACTTTCTTAATTCTGTTTTACATTATCATTAACGGATTACAACATTTTCATTTAGACATGTTGGGGAAGCCATATAATTCAAAATCACCAATGAGTGGAGGGATGGGACCATTCCTGTTATCATCACTGATGATTTTATTTCTAACAATGGTGATGTCGATTCCATTATGTTTATTCTTTGCAATTTATTATGTTGAATATTTAAAGAATCCTCGTACTAAAGATATTATTTTTTCAACATTAAATGTTTTAAATTCTATTCCATCAATTATTTTTGGAATTGTTGGGAATACAATATTTGTTGTCACTTTTCACTTAGGTTATACAGGATTTTCCATTTTATCAGGTTCATTAACGTTGTTCTTAGTAATTTTTCCAATTTTATCAATTTCGATGATTCAAGCAATGACAAAAGTATCACGCATTACAATTGAGAGTTCTTATGCGCTTGGTTCAACAAAATGACAAACTATTTATAAAGTTCTTTTACCTGAGTCAATGAAATCGATGTCAGGAGGGATTATTCTATCAATTAGTAGAGTCCTTGGAGAAAGTGCTCCAGTATATTTAACTGTTGGTGCTTCCGTTTTTGCTCCTGCTAATTTCTTAGACCAAGGTCGATCACTTGTTGTATGTATTTTCTTATTGTTTCAAAATCCAAGTCCTGGTAGTACAGACTTTATTTATTCAATGGCCTTTGTCTTAATATTTTTAATTTTTATAATAATAGTTACAACAAGAATCTTCTTCTTCTTTATTGATAAAACAAATATTCAAGAGAAGAGAAAGCTTAAAGGTGTGTATGAAAAAATTTTTAAAAGATAAAACTGAAAAACTAAAATTAAGAAAAAAAACTAAATCGACAACTCAAGTTGATAAAGATTTAATCATTTCTAATACACAAGAACTGGATATTAATGATTTAGAAAAAGAAATTTCTCATAAAAAAATTATGCAATTTGATAACGTTAAAAAGAGTAAATTTGTATTTTCGGTTGAGAATTTGAATGTTTATTATGGTAAGAAACACGCTTTAAAAAATATTTCGATTGATATCGAAAAAAATAAAATTACAGCATTAATCGGACCATCAGGTTGTGGAAAAAGTACTTTTTTACGTTCTCTAAATCGCATGAATGATTTTTTCCCAAGCATTAATATTGAAGGAACTATTTTATTTGAGGGTCAAGACATTTACAAAACTTTCCCAAATGCATCATTATTAAGATCGACAATTGGAATGGTATTTCAAAAACCATCACCATTTTCTTTTTCAATATATGATAATATTGCTTATGCTCCCCGTATTCATGGAATTAAAAAGAAAGAGCAACTAGATCAAATTGTTGAAAAATCTTTAAAGCAGGCAGCATTATGAGATGAAGTGAAAGATAATTTACATCATTCAGCACTTGAATTATCGGGAGGGCAGCAACAGAGATTGTGTATTGCTCGCGCTATCGCTCTTGAACCTGAAGTTATTTTATTAGATGAACCAACTTCAGCTCTTGACCCAATTGCTTCACAAAAAATTGAAGAATTAATTGTGCAATTAAAAGAACGATACACAATTATTATTGTTACTCACTCAATGCGTCAAGCATCTAACGTTTCAGATAACACCGCTTTCTTTGTGAAGGGTGAAATTATTGAATACAATACAACAAAACACATTTTCTCAAAGCCAGAACATGAACTAACTAAAAAATACTTGCGAGGTGTTTAAAATGATCAATCAATTAGAATTAACAGAAGTTAAAAAAACCTTAAATAATTATTATTTAACAATTTTAGATTATTCAAATCAGATATTAAAAAAAATAGAAACCACAAGTTACGATTCAGCAAAATTAAAGCAATTAGTTGAACATGATTTAATCATCGATCGTGAACACTATAATTTAACAGAGGATTATATTTGATTTATTGCCAAAAAACGCCCACTAGCGTTAGATTTAAGAAGAATAATTGCTTATATTTTAATTATCAAAGAATTAGAACGTGTATCGGATGGATTTAAGAATGTTGCAAAAAATATTTTAAGTAACAATTGTCCACCTTCTGGTATCCACAAATATGTTGCCCCATTTTATAAAAAAATTGTTCATCAATTTGAAGATTTATCAAAAACATTAACAAAGTACGACCTAGATACTTTGAAAAAAATTTCTGCTCAACACATGATAATTAATCAAGAATACCATAAAATCGCTAGTGAATTGAATCACCAAACAGTTAAATCGACATCAGAATCAGAAGTAGCTTTGTTAACAAGTTACATTGTTTGTTTAAAAAATTTAGAAAGAACAGATGATCACTTAGTAAATATTTGTGAAGAAATTAACTATATTTATGAAGGAACTCATCAAATCGACAATGAAAAATAATCAATTAATTAAACACTCTATAATCGAAGATTCATCTAGTTGATACACTAACGTTTTAAATCAAGGAAAATTTGTTAACTACGGTCTTGTAAAAGGAACAATTGCTTTAACTCCTTATTCTTGCAAAATTTGAGAAAACATTCAGAATCACTTTAATAATCAATTTCGTAAACTAAACATTGATAATGTTTATTTACCATCTTTAATTCCGTTAAGTGAATTACAAATTGAAAAAGATCACTTAGATGGGTTCTTGCCAGAAGTGGCAATTGTCACACAAGTTGGTGAGAAAAAAATTGCTCCATTAGTTATTAGACCAACTAGTGAAGTTTTATTTTGTCATTATTTTAAAAATAATTTAGTATCTTATCGTGATTTACCAATTCAATTAAATCAATGATGTAATGTTGTTCGTTGAGAAAAAAATACTCGCCCATTTCTGCGTAACTCAGAATTTTTATGACAAGAAGGGCACACTATTCACGAAACATCACTAGAAGCTCAAACGATGGTAGATAATGCTTTAAACACATATAAAGATTTTGTTAACAACACCTTAGACATTTATTGTTTGAGTGGCAAAAAGACTGAACGTGAGAAATTCGCAGGTGCTGATGAAACAAATACTATCGAGTTAATTATGAAGGATGGTCAGTGTTTACAATCTGCTACTTCTCATAATCTAGGACAAAATTTTACCAAGATGTTTGACATCGCTTACCAAAAAAATAATAAAAAAGAATTACCGTTTCAGACATCATTTGGTATTTCAACAAGAATAATCGGAGGATTAATATTGTCACATGGTGATGACCAAGGTGCGATTATGCCACCAGACATTGCCCCATATCAAGTTGTTATTTGCACAATATTAGCAAACAAAGAACAAGCTGTATCGATAGAAGCAAAAAAATTGTATGTTTCATTAAACAAAAAGTATCGTGTCCTGTTAGATGATTCAGATAAATCGATTGGTTTTAAGATTAATGATTATGAAGTACAAGGAATTCCGATTCGTATCGAGATTGGACCAAAAAATATTGTTAATGATGAAGTAGTAATTGTTACTCGCATTAATGGTCACAAAGAAACTATTAATTTTACTCAAATAGATGAAAAAATTGCTGAGATTTTAAAAACAACTAAACAAGAATTATTTTTACGAAGTAAAACTAATTTAGAAAAGAAAATTAAAAAAATTAACAGCAAAACCGAATTTATTGATTGAATTATTAATCATAAGGGTGTAGCATTAGTGCCATTTTGTCTAGATGAACATCATGAAAAAAAGATCAAAGATGAACATGGTATTACTGCTCGTTGCATTTCAACAGACCATCACATTAATGATGAAGTTTGCTTTGAAACTAATAAACCCGCTAAAGCTTGAGTTTACTTTGGTAGAGCATATTAATTTACCACTTTTTTAAAATAATTAATTTGTTAAAATTAATGAAAATTAAGTTAATGAGTAGGGGAAAATGATTAAAGATGTATTAGAACTTGCATATAGAATTGGTAAAGGATCGATAAATGGTATTTTAAAAGAGTATGGAATTGTGGGCAAAAGAAAACAACGAGAATTTATTACTAAATTGAATTTAGAAATTAATAACACAATTTCTAATAAAAATTTAAATACAAATAATAATTCAAATGAAAATAAAATTATAATTAATTGTAGTGAAAGCTTGTCATCAAAAGACAACAATTCAGACGAGAAAAAAACAGAACAAAGTGCGCGATTTACTGAAAAAGACCTCTTAGATCATATTGAAAAATGAATAGATAAAACAAAACCAAATCAAAAAAAAGAAATTTTTAATTATGCACAGAAATTAATAAATAGTTCAAATGGACAAGAACTTTTTTTACATAATTCGCCTCAAAAAACATTTGCTGACATGTTTGGTATAGATATAGGTTCAGGCTTCCATATTCGGGGACAAAAAAATAGTCAATATTCGATTAAATTTAATTCTGAAGAAAGGAAAATTATATCCAAAATAATGAAAGAAAATCAAGAATAGTATTTTCTATTTAGAAAAAACACATTATCAAATGTAATATGAAATTTTTTTATAAACCCGCTAAAGCTTGAGTTTACTTTGGTAGGGCATACTAATTAAATAAAAAATGAATGAGCCTCAAAAAGAGGTTTAAGATGAAATATAAGGATACATTATGCCAAGTTAAACAGGCATTCTATAACTATGAATTAGCACAAATATTTATTCTGTCAGGAAAACAAGTGAACATTAATGTTAATTCAAAAAGTTTAACACCTGAAAAATATGTTGAGGTGATTAATTTTGTAATTAAAAAATTAAAAAAGGAAGAACAACGAATATTAAATAATAATTTTCTAGAAAAAGATTTTCAAAATTGATGATGTGAATATTATTCACGTTCCACATACTATCGCTTATCGAAAGAAGCTTATGATAATTTTTTAAATCTAATTAAGGAGATATAATGAAAATATTTGTCATAATCTTATTAATATTTACCACTTCCGTTAGTGATTTACAAAAAAACAATATAGATGTTAATAACAACCAAAGAAAAAATGAATACGTTAATACATCTAGACAATTTGCAAATTTAAAGAATGACCCGCCATATGACCATAGTAATCAATACTATAAGTTTGACAGTGTTGAAATTAAATTATTTCAACCACAAAATATGTTCGAATTAATTGCTCATGTTGAGAGTCATAAAATTTTTCCCAACAATGCTCCAAATCCATTGGAATTAACCTATTCAATAAATGGTTCAGCTGTTCAAAGTTTAGATGAACAATTTTCGTCAACCGGTCTTGATAAAAAAGACATGATTGTTAATATTCCAATGCAACAAGCGATTGATGATAAGGGAGTAATTAATATTAATTTAGATCTACATTATTATTTCATTTTTTTACCAACTCATGTTGTTTATCGAAGTGATCCAAGAATCTATAGTGGAACGTTTAATATTGGTGATTTTTTAAAAATTACTGATCAATATATCAATAATGACGATATTACTAATAATTCTATTTCAACAGGACTACCTTTAGATATAACATTAAATGCTAATGATAATTCGTACACATACACTGGTGACAAGGATTATGTAATTACTAGAACAAAATCACTTCAGGATAATGATGAATTTTTAGGTAATTCAGTTTTTAAAATAACAGAAAAAGACCCAGATCATGATAATTTTTTTACAACTAGTGTTTCACAAGGTATTTTAAATTTTACTAAGGGTTTTAGTTTTCAAAAAATCGACATGGGCATAATAGAGAATGGGGATAATAGCAAAACAATTTTTTTTAATGAAGAAAACTATTATGATCCAATATCAGATAAAGTTGTATTAGGATACAGTTGTGATTTTCATTCAACTCATGATGGCTTAAATTTTGATCCTTATGTGTGGAATAATCCTGGTGAAATAGTTATTCCAATTGCTTTTACAGGATTACTATCATTTGGAGTTTGTATTCATCTTACTTTTAATGGATACAAACCATTAGCAGGTGAAAGTGGTATATGACGATTATGTCAAGATGATATTGACATAAGTAAGTTGAAATATTTAAATACGTTATTTTTTAGTGCTAATGATGACAATAAATTTAAAGAGGGAATAACATTTGATCAATTTGAAAACGATTATTGAAACCATTAAATTTTCCTTAAAAGTTAATAAGAAAATCTATTTATTATTGGTATTTGCAATAATACTAGGAATTAGTTTTTATGGATTATATCGAAATTTTTCAAGCACATACACAAATAAAGACAATAATAAACTAAGTATAAAAATTCTAAAAACAGCATATGAAAACTGCATAGACAACAACACATTATCTAGGTGCATTGAAAATGAAAATAATAATATCATTTTAAATAAAGAATTATTTGAGTACTTTGTGACAAATTTTTATCTTATTGAAACTAATGCCATCGTTACATCATATAAAATTGATGATGAATTTAAAGACGTAAAATTGAGTTTTTACTATCCGACTAGCACTAATAACGATTTACAAGCAATATGCCTTGTAAATTTTGACACAACAAATTATAATTACCAATTCAACGAATCTTTTTATTGAAAAAAAATTTAAATTGAATTTCTATTTTTTTTATCTAGTTTGTTCATGATGTTTTTTCTGTTTTTGTTTTCTTTTTTTGATGATTTATAAAATAAACCAGAACCTAACAGAACAACAACTATAACAGCTAGAATAATGAGAACGCTATCTGCGACCATATATCTCCTTGTTTATTTATTATACAAAAGATTCATTTCTATGCTAATAAAATTAAATTTAATAATAAACTCTTTAAATAAAGAAGTATAGAAGTTTATTTATTAATCAACGCATGTGCATAAATTACACTTATTTAATATTACTTTTATATAATTTATATTTTTGAATAAGAAATATAAGAATTTTAATATACAAAAATATAAATGCGTTTTCGTTTGTGTTTTTTTATAATAAAATATAAAATTATTTAAAAATTAAGGGTAATTTATGAATAGCAAAAGTAATGTTTTTATATCATTTTCATATAATCAATCAAAGGATTGAAAAGACGAAATTAGCGAAATGTTAGTAAAAAAAGATGTTATAGTAGATTATTCCGAAAAGACAGACAGAGATCATCAAAATAATCCAGCAATCTGAAATGCGTTAAAATTAAGAATTGCCGGAGCATCTGTAACAGTTGTTTTGTACTCTGATGATTTTGAACAAGGAAAAGGCGGAAAAGCAATGGAGAAAAAAGATGATGCTAATGAATTAGATCCGCAATTTAACCAAGGATGAATTTATAAAGAAATTAGAGAATCACTAGTGGATGCTCAAAATAATCCAGTTAATGGCATTCTCGTTATAATGCCTGATGAAATATATGATGAATATCATCAAGTTGTTTCTTGTACGAAAACATCAGAACCAAGAATCCAAATTTTCGCAGATACCATCCCCCCTATAATAAAAGAAAACATTTTAAATGTTCATGATAAATTTAAAAAATCTGTATGCTCATGTTGTTGTAATTTTATTGAAGATTCATACATATCAATAATTAAATATTCTTCTTTTTGTAAAAATCCAGTTTATTACATTAGTGAAACTAAGAAAAAAAAGGGTAGAGCAAAAGAATTCAAAATTCGATATTAAAAGAAGGTAAGAAATGTACAATAAGGAAAATCATCTTCAAAGATTGAGTATTATTATTGAAAGACAATCTAATTTTAGTATGAAATTTTATATTCTTTTATTTTCGTTAGTGTCCTTCACCATTCCTATTTATACATTTGCATTTGAAAGTGGAATGTTTAAAAATACTTGTCAAACAATTCTTATTTCAATTTTCTCTTTCTTAGTGGTGAATACAGTTTCAATTGTATTTTTTTATAATTCCTATAAATATTTAAAAATGGAAAGATGCTTCATTATTTTGCAATCAAAAGTAAATAATGGGAAAATTAATGAAGAAAACTATGATTGAAAAAAGTTTTCCAAAGAGGAAGAAGTAAACAAAAAAACATTCGTATTCTGAAGTTCTCTAATAGCAATGATATTAATTGCGACTATATCTATTATATTGCCTATAATTCAAATATTTATTTAGTTTTGGTAATTAAATTAGATTATTTAACGAAATTCTTTTTTATAAAAATTTTAATAATTCAGATTTTTTAAACATTTTTTTATTTTCTTTACAAAAAATTTATTTATTAAAAAAATTGCTGGTGCTTAATTTACATATAATAATTATGTATGAACAAAAAAGACATCTTAGACATTATCCAAAAAGAGTTAGAAAAGAAAAACGTTAAAATTAAAGTTAATGAAAATACAGTTATTAAGGATTTAAATATTGATTCATTAGATATTTTAGAATTTTCTATTAATGTTGAAAATGAATGTGATGTTACAATTCCAGAAGATAAGTTATTAAAAATAAAAACAATTGGTGAATTTTTAGTTTTAATAGAGGCAAATAAATAATATTGCAATATTACCTATACTTTTAGTATAATGATTAAGTGTCTATTGACACCTCTAAATATTTGCCTTGTTAGCTCAGCGGTAGAGCAATCGGCTGTTAACCGATTGGCCGTAGGTTCGATCCCTACACAAGGCGCCATTTAGGCCTGTTGGTGAAGCGGTCAACACACATGCCTTTCACGCATGCATACACGGGTTCGAATCCCGTACAGGTCACCAATATAGGGGTATAGTTCAATTGGTAGAACGGCGGACTTCAAATCCGCGTGTTGTGGGTTCGAGTCCTGCTACCCCTGCCAATATTTAAACATAAAAAAATTGCATAAAAAAAGCACCCATGTGGTGCTTTTTTTCATTACTAATTAAAAATAATTAATTTTTTTCTTTAAAAGAGCCCCATACATGTTTAGACCTAAGTGAGCACTAATAATGATTGCAACTTTTTTAGATTCAATCTTTTTATTAAATTTAGCTTCAAGCATTTGAACAAAGTTCTTAACTTCATCCTCATTTGGAATAGTATGAATAGCGACTATTTCATAATCTTTTCAACCTTTGTCACTTACGACTTTTTCAATTCCTTGGATAACTCCAGAAATTAAACCACGGTTTTTCCCGATTGAATCAAATCCTTCGTAGTCAAATTTAATAATAGGATTAATTTTTAGTGTTGTTGCAACAATTAGTTTAGCTAAATTGATGCGACCACTTCTTTTTAAATAACTCATATCAGATGGTACTAATATGGCAGCGTATTTCTTTTCTAATTCATATAGTCTATTTTGGATATAGTCAAAATCCTTATCTGCATAAATATCATCTTGTAATTCTTCAAGAACATGAAGCATTAATAGAGCAATAATATTGCTATGTAATACAAAAACTTTACCTGGATATTTTTTTGCAACTAACAGAGAAGAAGCATATGAACCACTAAATTTTTCGGTAATTGGAATTACATAAATTTTTTCATATTTTTTTAATAATTCATCATATTTTTCTTTAATTGATTCTTGATTAGCTTGACTTGTTTTTAATAATCCTTGCGATAGTACTTGATATGCTTTAGCCGGATCTAAATCTATTCCATCATCTTTATAAACGTTATTATCGCCATCTAGTAGAGTTAATGGAATAAATTCTCATCCTAATTTTTCAACTTCACTTTTGCTTAAATTAATTCCTGAATCGACTAATATTCCAATCTTTTTCATCATATCCCCTTAAATTTTAGATGGTAATCTTTCTATTACTAAAATGCTTATTTAATTATAATTAAAATGATATGAAAAAAGACTATACAGAGAATATTTATACAGAAATTATCTCACCAATTAAAGGTAAGGTAACAGAAAATAAAGAAGTCAATTCTTCATTTACTGTCGAAAAAATTGTACGAAATACGAATGGAAAATCTCCTTTCACATCTTTGGATGATTACTGAAATAAAAGAAAAATTCATGAAAAAAAAGAAGCATACAAAGAATCATTCAAACAAGAGTATAAAACATTAAACGACAAAGTTCGTTTAAGTAAAACTGATACATCAGAGTGATTTGAAGATGATTATTCTTTTTTAGGTAAAAAGTAATGATATCTAACAAAAAATTTTTAAAGAAATTAAAAAGTGGTTTTTTTCAAGCAATTTACTTTAATAAAGAAAAAGAAATTTTAAAAGCATCTTCACCTGACGATATCATTACCATCCAATGATTTCAACGACACAATAATGCTATTCTTTGCGGAATTAATGAAAGTATTGAATTAATTAATCATTTGACAGAAAAGAAAGTAAAAATTTGAGCACTAAAAGATGGTGATCATATTAATGCTAATGATATCGTCTTAGCAATAAAAGGAAAATCGTATGATGTGTGCCCGCTTGAAGGTATTATTGATGGTATTCTTGCTCGTAGCACAAGCATCGCAACAAATGCTTATCGTGTTAAGCAAGCTGCTAAAAATAAAGAAGTAATCTTTATGGGTGATAGAGCAGATCATTATATAACGCAAGGTATTGACGGATATGCTGCACATGTTGGTGGGATTGATCTACAAGTTACTAATGCTCATGTTTCCTTTTGAGGAAATAAAAAGAATGTTATCGGAAGCATTCCTCATTCATTAATTCAAGCATTTGGTGGTGATATTATTGAAGCTTTGAGTGCTTACGAAAAAACATTAAATGAAAAGAAAATCGTTGCCTTAATAGACTTCAATAATGATTGTGTTAAAGAAGCAGAAAAAGTTGCTCATTATTTCAAAGATCGTCTATTTGCTGTAAGAATTGATACCTCAATCTCAAATCAAGATGAATACTTTAAAAGAGTTCCTGGTCAATGACCAGAGGAAGAAACTTATGGCGTTAATATTCATTTAATCCGAGGTGTTCGTTCAATGTTAGACATTTGTGGATGTCATCATACTAAGATAATTGTTTCATCAGGGATGAATCCAGAAAAAATAACATCATTTTTAGAACAAAATGCCCCAATTGATTATTTTGGAGTTGGTGAATATATATTAAATATTAATATTCGTTTTACTGGTGATGCAGTTGAACTAAATGATGAGATAGTAGCTAAAGTTGGCCGTAAAAAAGGCGATTATAGTAAATTGAAAAAAATTCAATAATTTTTAATTTATATATATTGCATATATAATTATTTAAAAGTTATAGTTTTATAACATAGTTAGGCAAAAATAATTGTGAAAACATTATTAGATCTGGAAAAAAATAAATCTTGTTATATTAAAAAAATTCACGGAAATGAATTAGATGTAATTCGTGTTAGATCAATTGGTTTTTTTGAAGGAGAGAAAGTAACATTTTTGTATGCAGCTCCTTTTAAGAAACATTTAGCATATGAAGTTAGCGGGAATGTTATTGGTTTGTCAAAAAGACTTGCTACAAAAATAGAAATTGTTGAGGATAGTGATGCAAAATAGAAGTTTTAAAGTAGCTTTTGTTGGAAACCCTAATGTTGGGAAATCTAGTTTAATAAACGCATACGCTAAGAATGCTAATTTGCAAGTTGGTAATTGAAGCGGTGTGACTGTTGAAAAACTAGAAGTTGAATACAAACATAATGAAAAAGAATTTATTTTAACTGACTTACCTGGAATATTTGATTTTCATGATAGTTCAATTGATGAAAAAATTACAGTTTCTAACATCTTATCTCAAAAATATGACCTATATGTAAATGTAATTGATGTAACAAATATTAGAAGAGGTTTATATTTAACTCTCTTATTAAGAGAATTAAATTTACCATGTCTTGTTGTGTTAAACTTCATTGATAAAGTTAAAAATAGTGAAAAATCTATTAATGAAAAGAAACTATCACAAATGTTGGGTTATAAAGTTATTTCAACTTCTTGTGCTAAAAAAATCAACATTAAAGAATCGTTAGATTTAATATTAGATGAAGCACAAAAAGCTATCGAAGTAAGAGTAAAGAAAAGTTTTTTATATTCTCAAAATTTAGAGGACTTAAAAAATAGCATTTCTTCAACACTTGCTAAAGAAAAATTTAGCATTATTATGTCAACTCCTGATTCACATTGCATCAATGATTTCGGTGCAATTAGATTAATGGAACAAGACCATCATTACTTTAGTCATTTAAAAATTGAAGGAGTTAAAACTCACGATATCAATAAAGCTATTTTAGATTTTGAATACGAAGTAGGGGAAAATACCAAAGATTATTTGGAAGAAAAAAGAAAAAAATTTATTAACAATTTAATGTTCATTTTAGATAAAGAATCAATAACTAATGATCGTTTAAAATTTACAAAAAAAGTAGATAAAGTTTTATTAAACAAATATGCCGGGATCCCATTAATTTTAATTATTTTTGCAGTGTCTTTCATATTAGTTTTTAATTTATCAGTTCCGTGAAAAAACTGAATTGATGAATTATTTAATTCATATTTAGCTGGTCAAATTAATAACATCATTATGCCAGATTGATTAAAACACTTGATAATAGATGGTGTTGTGGCGGGTGTTGGAACAATTTTAACTTTCTTTCCTGTAGTTTTTACTTTGTTTATTTGAATGAACATTTTAAAAGAATGTGGTTATTTAAATCGAATATCCTTTTTATTGTCTCATATCTTTAGAAAATGTGGATTGAGTGGAAAATCATTAATTCCATTAATTTTAGGATTTGGATGTAATGTTACAAGTATTTATGTAACAAGAAGCATTCAATCAGAAAAGCGTAGAAAAATTACTGCCTTAGTTGCGCCAATGATGGCATGTAATGCAAGAATTGCTATTTTTGGATTATTTTCAGCTGCATTTTTTGGAACATCATTAGTCCCAATAATTATGCTTTCAATGTATGTAATTGGGATAGCAATAGCTTTATTAATCGGAACAATTCTAAATTTCTTTATTAAAGAAGATAATTCACTTGAAGATGAAATTATCGAATTGCATCCATATCAATGACCAAGTTTTCGTGTGGTAATGAAATCAGCGTGAGTTAATTCAAGAGGATTTATTAAAAAAGCTTCTACATTTATTTTGGTGTTTTCAATTTTAATGTGAGTGTTAACATATTTCCCAAATAATGGAGATGCTAATAATTCTTATATTTCAATGATTTCAAAAGAAATTGCTGTTATTTTTAAACCACTTGGATTTGGCGATCATTGAGAGTTGGTTGCTGCAATTTTCCCAGCGATTATTGCTAAAGAATTAGCAATTACATCACTTGCTATTTTTATTCATGTACCAAATGTAACAACATATGATAACATTGGTAATTTATTAAATAGTTTATGATTATCTTTTCAACAAATGTTTATAGGTTTATTGCCAAACAATTGAGGTTCTAATTTCCAAAATGCATGAGCTAATGATAATACCATTACTAATAAAGTTCGTTCATTAACTGGATTTAATCAAACAGGTGCTTTTTCATATATGGTATTTATGTTACTAACTATCCCATGTGTCACAACCTTGGCCGCAATTAGGCATGAGTTTGGTTGAAAGATGACTTTAGCAAGTACGGGAATTAATTTAATAACACCATACATTGTCGCTTTATTAATTTTTCAGACAACTAATGCTATTTGAAAGTAAGTATTTTTTAATTAAAATTAATGAGTATGCATAAAGATAAAATCACAATTAAATACCTTCAAGATCGCAATATTATTAAAGATATTACGAATGTTGAAAAATTAGAAGAATCAATTAAAGAACATAAAGGTATTTATTGTGGTTTTGACCCAACCGCAGAATCACTACATTTAGGAAATTATGTTCAAATTGTTGCTTTAAAGTGATTTGCTAAGGCGGGTTTAAAACCAATTATTGTTCTTGGTGGAGCAACTGGTATGATTGGTGACCCGAGTGGTAAGAAAGTGGAACGTAAATTACTTTCTTCAGAAGACGTTTTAAAAAACGAAGCTAAGATTAGAAAACAAGTTGAGAATTTAGTTTGTTCAAATGTTGAAATTATTAATAATAAAAAGTTTTACGAAAACTTAACATTTATTGACTTTTTACGAGAAGCTGGCAAGTATGCTAATGTAAGTAACATGATTGCAAAAGACCAAATTAAAAAACGAATTGATGATGGAATTTCTTATACAGAATTTAGTTACATGATGTTACAAGGTTGGGATTTTTATCAACTATATCAAAATAATAATTGTGCTGTTCAAATTGGCGGAAGCGACCAATGAGGAAATATTACTTTTGGAGTAGAGTTAATTAGAAAAATTATCTCAAAGGATAACTTAGCGTGTGGATTAACATTTAATTTATTAACTAAAACAGATGGTACTAAGTTTGGTAAAACCGAAACAGGGACCATTTGATTAGATCAAAACATGACTAATTCTTATGAACTATACCAATTCTTTCTAAATCAAGAAGATGACATGTTAGAAAAATTATTTTATAGTTTAACTCTTAAATCTAATAATGAAATTAAGGAAATTTTAAAAGATCATTTCTTGAAACCAGAACTACGTAAAGGCCAAAAAGAATTAGCCTACACAATCATTACAGATCTGCATGGAAAAAATGGACTAGAAGAAGTATTAGATGTAAGTCATAATTTATTTGAAAATGATTTTAGTAATTTATCAGCTGATAGTTGACAAGTTTTATATAAAAATCTTCGTGGCAAAGAAATCAATACCGATAATCTAATGGATATTTTATTAATTGATATTTGCAAAAGCAAAAGAGAAGCAAGAGAGTTAATTAGCAATGGTTCATTAAGTTTTAATGGTCAAAAAGTAACTAATGAGAATTTTGAAGTTGTTTTTAAAAACAGATATTTATTGATTAAAAAGGGCAAAAGAAGTTTTTTTATTTATAAAAAAATGATATAGAAATATTTTTTCTAAAAGCAAGAGGGATACAATTTTAATATGGCTAAAATATTTAAATATAAAGGTGACGAAAAATTTACTCTTGATACTTTAATTAATTTAAAAGATATAGATGTGGATTGAAGCAGAACGGGAGACAAAAATGCTTCTTCTTTGCACTCAATTTCTTCATATTTAGCAATGTTTGCCCCCGCAATGCCAAGGTATTTTATCGAAAAATTAACACAAGAAAATGATTTAGTGTATGATCCTTTTTCTGGAAGAGGTACAACGGCACTTAAATCTAGAGAAATGAATAGAAGATTTGTAGGATCTGACCTTAATCCATATGCTTTAGTACTATCAAGATCAAAAATAGCAACTTGCACTAAACAAGAAGCTATTAATTATGTAAATAATCTTGAAATTAATTTTAAAGTTTGAAAAGATAATGAGAATAATGTTAATAAATTTAATAATGAAAATTTTTCTGAACTAAGATATTTTTATTCTAAATCCGTTTTAACTCAATTAATTTTCTTAAGAGAAAATTATGGAATAAATTGAAGAAATTTCTCAGATGTTCAAAACTTTGTATTTGGAATAACTTTAGGAATAATGCATGGAAAATTAAAAAAGGATGGTACAACTATTTATTTTTCATTAGATATGCCTAACACCATTTCTATGGCTCCAAATTATGTTAAAAAGTTTGCCGCTGCAAAAAACTTAATAAAACCAGATGTAAATATTTTTGAATTAATTAGAAATAGAATTAATCAAAAATATGATGAATTACTATCTAAAAAATTTAAATCTAATATTTATGAAATTAATGCATTAGAGAACAATAAGGATATTGAAAATAATTCAATTAAATTACTTATAACTTCTCCTCCATATTTAAGTGTAGTTAACTACACAAATTCAAATTGATTAAAATTATGGTTATTAGGTTATGAGAGAAGTAATTTAAGAAATGAGATTAAGTTATCAGATAGACTAAATTTTGAAAAATATACTAATTTTATGATTGATTTTCTAGAAAATGTTTATGACAAGATACAAATTGGGGGATATATAGTTCTAATTGTCGGTGATGTACATAATGAAAAATTAATTGAAAAAGTATGAGAAATAATTCAAAATAAAGTTAAATTTAATTTAAAGGAAATTTATTGAGATGATAAATATTTACAAACACACAAAATTACAAACATGTTAAATGGTAAAAAAGGTAAAGCAACAACTATCGAAAAAGTGTTGTTATTAAGGAAGTAATTTATGGATAATACAATAATAATAAGAAAAAGAATTAACATAAGTCAAATTTTCGCTGCAACAATGAACCCACGAGTGGTAATTGACGAAATCCATGCAGGAATAAATGGGGATTATTTTAGAGAGAAACAAAATAATAAAGAAGAAGATGCACTTAAAGATATTTTATCTAATGAGGAAGATTTTAAAAATTTTTTAGCTCTAATAACTTCTTTAAGTTCAATGTATAATCCAGTTATAGATATGCCTTATGTAATTAGTTCTAAAAATGGTGAATATATTGTTGTAGAAGGGAATAGAAGAATTTTGGCATTAAAATTATTATCTAAAATTTTACATATGCCAGAATATGATGAAATTATAGCTAATCTAGATGAAGAAATATCGGTTGAGTCGTTAGATGATGATGATGAACAAGGATCAAATTCAAATGATAATTCACAAAACAGAATGAAAAATTACAATAAAATAATCAATGTTATAAGAGACCACAAAGAAAAAATAACAGAAATAGATGTAAATTTTATTAATGGTGCTGATTCTAATAAGGAATCAGATGGAATAAGAGCTGCAGTTTTTGCAAACCACATTACAGGAAAAAAATTGGTAAGAGAAATTGAAATCGCGGTAGAACATTATCCATATATTCCAATATGCTAGATTCATTAACGGGTGAGGAGTGAGATGTAAAGGTATCTAAAATAGCGAACATTTTTTTTCGTGAAAAAAAAGATGTGTTGTGTTACATAAAATCTGCTCAATACATTGAATGTTTGTTAAATTGAGCTGGAATGGATAGAAAAAAATTTTTTAAAGAAAAAAAAGTTTCATCTTTGGAACAGCAATTTGTTAAAAAATTTATTAATGAATATAAAAGTGATTATTATGAAAACATATTGTCTTTTAATCTTAATCAAAAGTCTGGTGGTTATGAATTAACTTTGAAAGATAATAATATAGATAAATCAAAATTGTCAAAATTTATTTTAGACTCTTCAGAGATTCTATTTAATACCAGGACAATTAACTATCGCCCAAGAACAAGAAAGAAATATATTAAAAAATTGTAAAAATTGTGAAAAGATTAGAAAAGAAAAATTAGAAAAATATATTAAAAAAGATCACAAAAAAATTTTAGAAGATCTAATAGAACTTATGAAATTACAAAATGAATCTTATAGTGAGAAGAATCTTACTAAATCAATAATCATTGATTATACAGATGCTATAAATTCTAAAAAAATAGAAAAACATAATTCAGAAACATTTATATATTCTATGAGAAATTATAAAGAAATGTCCGAAAATTTAACCACAATAGATAGTTGAGTTTCTTGTAATAAACATAACAAAAATTTAATTAATTTAAAAGCAAACATAAATGCAATAAACATTAGAAAAAACGTATAAAAA
This sequence comes from Mycoplasma sp. (ex Biomphalaria glabrata), assembly GCF_001484045.1. Classification (NCBI taxonomy): domain Bacteria; kingdom Bacillati; phylum Mycoplasmatota; class Mollicutes; order Mycoplasmatales; family Mycoplasmataceae; genus Mycoplasma; species Mycoplasma sp. (ex Biomphalaria glabrata). Next base: position 485,805 of record NZ_CP013128.1, read on the forward strand.
ATGATTATGTTTAAGAAAATAAATGTAATGAGTCGTTTAGTGGTTTCTTAGCAGTATTTTTATGTATCATTAAAAATAATTATTACTCCTAATAAATTAAAAACCCAAGCACTTGCTTGGGTTTTTTGATTAAATTATTTAGATTTCTATCTATTGTAGAACTCAATAATGAATGATTCGTTAATTTCTGAGTTTAATTCATTTCTCTCAGGGTATCTAACGAATGTTCCTTCGAATTTATTTTTATCAAATGATACGAACGGTAATGTTGTAGCATTTAATTTTAATCCTTCAGTAACGGTTGGGATTGATCTTGAAGCTTCTTTTAGAGAAATCATTTGACCAAGACGAACAGTTGTTGATGGAATATCATTTTTTCTACCATCTAATAAGATATGTCCGTGATTAACTAACTGACGAGCAGCAGCTCTTGTTGGAGCTAATCCCATTCTGTAAACTAAGTTATCTAGACGAGATTCGATAATGTGTAAAAGGTTTAATGATGATGAACCTTTCATTGTGATCGCTTTTTTGTAAATATTCTTTAGTTGTTTTTCTGTTAAACCATACATGTATTTAACTTTTTGTTTTTCAACTAATTGTTGACCATATCCTTTTAGAACAATTCTTTTTGTTCCGTGCATTCCTGGTGCTGTTCTTCTTTGTTTCCCTTTAGCAAATTCTTTATTTGTTTCTAAAATAGAAAATTTTAAACGGCGTGAAATACGGTGTTTTGGGCCTGTGTAACGCATTATTTTCCTTTTCCGCATGAGTAGCAAATTCTAACTGGCTGATTATTTACTAAAACTTTCCTTTTTTCAGCAGAAGTACTTGTTATCCTAGCGTTAAAATAATTTGACCAATCATATTTGATTGCTGACAAATGCTTTACTATGATAACATATTTTTTTAATTTATAAAATTATCATTATTTCTTAGAAAAATAAAATGTTATTTAAAATAGAATTATAACAAAGGGGTTTAAATGAGTATTTTATTTATTTCGTTGATATCAACATTATCAGGTTTAACGGCAATTGTGATGGGTATTACTGTGTTTTGTATCAAAATAAGATTATCTGAACACAATTTTCAACACCAACAAGATTTATTATTTGAAATTAATAATTTACCTTTTACATATTCAATGAATAAACTAGAAAATCTTTCAAAGTATAGTGAAGAGATTGCCGCTAATTACTTAACATGAAAAACAAATTATGAAAAATTTCTTAAATTTGAAAAAGAAACTATTGAAAAAGAAATACTTGATGTTAAGAAATTAGCTGATACTAAAAAATACTTTCGCTTTTTTCTTGGTTTGAAATCGTTAAGTGTTCAAGTTGCCAATTATGAAAAAATATCACTAGAATTATTTAGTGACATTGAAAATCTAACAAATGAAGAACTAAAATTAAGAATTGAATCTGCTGAACTTAAAAAATATTATTTATCTTTGAAACAAGAAACAGATAAAAATTATTTAGGTTTTGATAAAGTTCGTGACAAGATCGAGGGAATGGAAAAAAACATTAACACTTTATTAGATCGTTTTGAAGAATTCCTACAAATTGGGAATTATGAGCAAGCAAAATATGTCTTAAGAACAACAGCTGATGGTTTAAAAGTTTACGCTAAGGTAGTACAAAAAATTCCAAAAATATTTTTAATCATTGATCGTATTATTCCGTGTTCAATTAAACGTATTGAAAACAACTTAGCTGAACTTCGTAAAGAAACTTCCTTTTTAGATGGAACTAGATTTAACTTTCTAAAAATATCAACAGAACGAGCTATTAATCAATTAAATGAATATGCTTGTGATTTGCAATACATTAAAGCATCAAAACTAGTCGCTAAGGCATTACAAGATATTAATAACTTTGAAGCAATTTTAAATAAGCAATTAAAAGCTAAAGAAATGTTAAATGATATGTTTTTAGTATTTGAAAAAGCTTTTATTGATATGCGTGAAACGCAACAAAATTTAAATAAAAATATTTATATGCACCAAAAATCAGTGCAATTATCTCAAACAACTGTTCAATTAATGACAATTAGTGCAAAAAAATGAAATGAAATTGAAAGAATGTATGAATTAACTGTTTCTGAATTAAATAAGGATAAAATAACTCGTGATCCAATTGAGATACTAGAATCAATATATTATATTTCTAAAAAAATGCTAGAAGAAGCAAACAACATTCGTCGCAAGGCTGATGTAGTTGCGCAACTAAAAGATAAAAATATTTACTTAGAAGAATTAAAAAAATATAAAAATTCAATTGCCACAATTAAATTAAATTCGCATTTAACAAATGTTAGATATGCCTTACAAGAAGCAGCTATTTCGGTTGAAGTACTATCTGAAATAACGAATGCCATTGATGCTCAACTTAAAAAACCTCGTTTAGATGAAGAAAAAGTTGATAACTTATTCTTTGATTTAAAAAATCATATTAATCGCATTAATCTAATTTCAAAAGAAAAAGAATGAAATTCAGAAAAAATTGAAGAACTATTAAGTATTGCTAATCGTTATCGTCGCGTTAAACCAGATTATGAAATAAAATTATCTCAAGCAGAATCATGAATATCAAACAATAATCACGATAAAGCTCGTGAATTGATTGAGCATGTCCTAAATTCAGTTGATCAAAATATTTTAAGAAAATTTAATGGTAATGTCTAAAAAAATAAGGTCGAGATAATATTATGGTTATCGACCTTATTTATTTAAAATAATTTTATGAATTTAAAATATAATTTTGTAATCATTCGTTTTGGTGAACTTTATTTAAAAGGTGCTAATAAAAAATACTTTGTAAATAAACTATTTTCGAATTTAAATAAAAAACTAAAACCAATTGGTGTAAAACCAATTTTAGAAAAAGATCGTATTGTTATTGAATTAGAACAAAATATTGATGCTCGTATTAATGATATTTTAATAAAAACACCAGGTATTTCTAATTTTTCTTTTGGTTGAAAAATTACTCGTGAATGAGATGATCTTGTTAATTTAGCAGCTCAAGTTATTAAACAGCACAATCAACCTTATTATATTGAATGTGAAAGAAAAGATAAACGTTACCAAAAATCATCATTAGAAATAAAACAATACTTAGCTCATGACATTGAGAAAAAAACAGGAATTGTGGGTTCATTTGATTGTGATTTTGCTTTAAGTGTTATTGTTTATGAAAATTTCTTTTTCCTATGCGAAAATAAGCGAAAAGGGGTTGGGGGATTGCCAGTTGGCACAAGTGGAAGAGCTTTAATACTAATAAGTGGAGGAATAGATTCACCAGTTGCAGCTTATGAATTAATGAAACGCGGAATGGAAGTAGAATATGTTCATTTCATAACACCACCTCAAACAAGTGATCTAGCTTTAAGGAAAGTAAAAGATTTAATTTCTAAATTAAATGATTTTGCACCAAATCCCCAAAAGTTATATATTGTTGATTTTGCTAAAATGCAACATGAAATTATGTGTTCAGCCAAAGAAGAATATCGTATTGTGTTAATGCGTCGTATGTTTTATCGTTTGGCAGAAGCTATTGCAAACAATAATAAAATTCAAGCAATTGCAACCGGGGAATCGTTGGGACAAGTGGCAAGTCAAACGATTGAAAATCTTCAATCTGTTGACTCAGTAATTGATATGATTGTAATTCGCCCATTAATTACATTTGATAAAGTGCAAACTATTGAAATTGCTCAAAGAATTGGAACATATGATATTAGTATCCGTCCATATGAGGATTGTTGTACTTTGTTTGTTCCAAAAAATCCAGTTATTAAATCAAAAACCTATATTGCAAAACATGAAGAAGAGAAAATGTTAATGCTAGAAATTTTGAAAACTATTATGGATTCTGAAATTACTGAAGAAATTACAAATTAATAGAAAAAATCATTTGAAAATATTACACGTTCTGCATCTTCTTTAATAGAATATAGATTTAATTTATCAAAATTATGAAATTTTTTTCGAAGCAGATTTTCTATTTCTAAATTTTTATCTGAATTAAGTTCTTGATTTTTTAATATTAGGTTATATTCTGTCACACAATTTTCTAATTCTGAAAAATTATTTTCTATTGAGTTTTTTATAAATTCTTTATTTTTTATATTTTTGTTATTCACTTCAATATTATTTTCAAATTCTTTAATTTCTTTGTTGATTCTTTCAATTCTGTTTAAGTTTACATCCTTCATAATTTTTCATTTAGCCAACACTCCAGCATTATGATTTTCATCATTTCCGGTTTCCATTTTATCAACACTTGTATCAAGATTTTCATTTTCTCTTTTAAGATTCGCAATGTTTTCCTTTTTCTTTTCGATTTTCTTTGCTTCAGATAAATTCAATTGAGCTAAATCATTAATTTCTTTTGTTAGTTCTTTTTTTCGATTTTCAGTTATTTCTAAGCATGTGTTAAATGCTTCAGAATAATCAAAGTCAACTTTGTAATTTGCTCTACTTAAATATTTTTCATCATTAAAAATACTATTTAAACAATTTCAATAAGCACCTATTACATTTGGATTTAAATTAATGTACTCATAAGGAATAAAATTTGTTTTTTGCTCATTTGGTCTAAAATTTTATTAAAAAATTCGTTCTTTTTAATTTCGCGATTAATGAAATTTATAATTTCACTTTTTATAAATTTTGAAAAAACTTCATTCGCATCTCATATTTCTTTTTTAATTTTGCGCAAAATTTCATATTCATGTTTTATTTCAAAAATTTCGTGCTTTTTAAATAAGCGTTCAACTTCTCGAATTGATAACTTTTCACCATCTATTTCAAAATTAAAAACTTGTTCCAAAGTTATTAAAAAATCTTTTGATACATTCTTAAAATGTTCTTTAAAAAAATTAGAGTAGTCTTGCTTAAAATTATAATAATTAAAATCTACATATTTTTCTATTGGGTATTCATTTATGTCTTTTTTCTCATTATTGTGTTTTAGCATCTTTAAATTCAATGTCAAAATAATTAAATAATTTTCAAATTCCTGTAATTTCAAAACGGCTTTTAATAAATCTCAGGATAAGGAACCTAATCTTTCAATATTATCTATAAAAATAATAGTTTTTATTTGATTATTTTCAATTTTTGATCAATAATCTATTTCTTCTTTATTAGTATCGTTGTTTGGCTCTTTGAAGTTAAGTTTTCAAGCTTGTTCTAATCCGTAATCACTTTTGATAATGTAACTAAACTCTAATAATGAAAGAAATTTTTTTAGCATCTTTACTCTCATTTTATTTTTTATTCCTTCGTCATTAACATCAGACAAGTGAGTTTTTATTAATTTATTTGTTAATTGTGTAATAAATTCTGCTGGAATATCTTTTGAATTAGAAAATTTTCAAGCATCAATGATTATCATTTTCTCAAATATTTTTGATTCTATTTCTTTATCTATAAAAAGTTTTAAAAAATTCTCAATAAAAAAAGTTTTTCCGGTTCCTCATGGTGCATTTATAATTGTTAAGGGAGATTTTTTTGCAAGTTTTTCTGGAAAAAATTCGAAATTTTGGTCATTTAAGTACTTACTGTTATTTTTTTCATATCTACCGTATTCATTTTTAAATTTTTTGAATTCGGATTCAATATTTTTCAAAAAATCTAAAGAAACTTCTTTTAAATTTTTATCATCAATTTTAACAATTAAGTCTTTTGCATAACCTTTATTTTTCATTATTTCCAACATCCTCTTCTTTTTTGATATGTTAATTTATTAATTTTATAACATATCATGCTAACAATATGCAAAAAATCAAGTTAAAAATAGCCATTACATTAAACTAATATATAATTTAATCATGTCAAAATTAATTAAAATAATTTTAGAATCAGAAAACATAATACTAGCAAGGCATGAATTTCCAGATTTTGATGCACTTGGCTCACAATTTGGATTATTTTATTGAATTAAAGAAAATTTTCCAACTAAAAAAATTTATTGTTTAGGAACAAACGTTCCAAATAAATTTCCTGATTTATTTTCTGAACAAAAAGATATTTCTGACGAGGTCTTTTCTAATTCATTAATTATTATTTGTGATGTTAGAGCAACAGACAGAGTAGATGACCAAAGATATAAGAATTCTAATAATATTTTTGTTATTGATCATCACATCAAAAAAGATGAAAAAACTTTTGAACACGATAGTATTATTATCGAAAGCGCTTCATCAACTTGTGAGATTATAGCTCAAGAATTATTATCTGTAATAGATAAATATAAATTACCAATCAAATCTATTAATTCATTATTCCTAGGAATAGTAACTGATACTGGAAGATTTTTATATTCAAATACTAATAAGAATACATATGAAGTAGTTTTAAAATTTAAAGAACTAGGCCTTCAAGAAAAACCGTTATATGACAAACTAACAGTTTCTAATTTAACCTCACGAAAATTTTCTTCTCAGATTATTAATAATATGAAAATTACTAAAAAAGGAGTAGGATATTACATTTTAAACCCTAAAGTTCTTAAAAAATCAAAAATGGAATATAGCGAAGCAAAAGACTACGTTTTTGCTATGGCTGGTATTGAAGAAGTTAAAATATGAGCATTTTGCAGTTACGATATTGATAAAAAACAATATCGTATTAGTTTAAGAAGTAGAAATTATAATGTTAATAAAATTGCAGCAAAATATGGTGGTGGTGGTCACATGTATGCTTCTGGATGTAAAGTAGATAAGTTATCAATTTTTAAAAAAATCATTAACGATCTAAACTTACTAATAGAATAATATGAATGTTGTTGTTGGAATAAATAGTAGTTACTCAATACTAAACTCACTAATCAAATTAGAAGTTTTATTTGATGAACTAAAAAAAGAACAAGTTAAATACGTTGGAGTATTTGAAGTAAATAATTTATATTCCTTAAATCGTTTTAATAATTTAGCTATTGAAAATAATTTTGTTCCAATTATTGGAATTGATATTGAATGTTTAGAAAATAATTTTGTTCTTGTTGCTAAAAACAATAATGGTTACTATCAATTAGTAAAAATTAATAACTTACTAAATAATCAATCAAAACCATTAAATTCTTTAACCTCATTAATCGATTTAATAACAGATGATTTAATTTGTATCATCAGAAGTGTTAAAGATGTTAGTAACTTTAAAAGTATTAAAAACTTATTTCAAAATTATTTATCTAAATATTCTGATATTAAAAAAATATATTGTCCAAGAATTAGATTTATAAAGAAAAGTGATTCTGAAAATTACAAAGTGATTAGATGTATTGCTAATCAATGAAAATTAGAAGAGTTTAAAGAAACTAGTGATTTTGTTTCCTTAGAAGACTTTATTAAATCAAGATTAATTGAAGAAATTAAAAAAACAACTGAACAGGTTTTTCAATCATGTGATGTTAAATTTGAAAAACAAGAATCACAATTTATAAAGTACCCAACTACAACTACTTTAACTTCAGCTGATATGCTTAAAAAATATTCCGAGTCAGGTCTTAAAGCGCGATTTTTGTCAATGACTAACATTAATGAAAAAATATATTACGAACGTTTAAATTATGAATTAAAAGTTATTAATAATTTAAACTTTAATGATTATTTTTTAGTTGTGTATGATTACACAACATATGCTCGTAAAAAAGGAATTATGGTAGGTTTTGGGCGAGGGAGTGCGGCTGGTTCATTAGTATCATATTGTCTTGGAATTACAAATGTTGACCCAATTAAATACAATTTAATTTTTGAACGATTTTTAAATCCAGATCGTAAAAGTCCACCAGATATAGATATTGATTTTCAAGATAATCGTCGCGATGAAGTTTTTAATTACATTTTAGAAAAATATTCATCAAATAATGTAGCAAACATTATTACTTTTCAGACAATTAAAGTAAAAATGGCAATCCGTGATATCGGAAGAGTTCTTGATATTCCATTACATGAAATTGATGCACTTGCCAAATTAGTTTCCATTCATCATGATAATGATTTAGATTACGTTGTTAATCGTACTTTAGCAATTAAGAAAAAAATTGCTGAGAATAAAAAAATCAAAAAATTATTTGATATTTGTTATGCCATTATTGATAATCCAAGACAAGTTGGACAACATGCTGCTGGAATGATTATGTCAAAAAAACCATTGAATGATTTCATTCCTATTAACATTAACGAGGATGGTTTAGCGGTAACGCAATTTGACATGAACGAATTGGAATATTGAGGTTTGTGAAAAGTTGATATTTTAGGATTGAAAAACTTAACAATTCTAAAAGATATTCTTATTTTAATTTCTAAGAATCACAAAAAAACAATTAGTTTAGAAAAACTACCAATTAATGATAAAAAAACATTTACATTACTTTCTAGTGCTAATACGCTAGGAATATTCCAATTGGAATCATACGGAATGAAAAATGTTTTAACGATGGTTGAACCTAATAAATTTAGTGATTTATGTGACATCATTAGTCTTTATCGACCAGGTCCGCAAGACCAAGTTGAATTATATGCTAAAAGAAAAAAAGATAATGAACAAATCAAACTTGATAACGATGTTCTTGAAAAAATTTTAAAACCAACTTTAGGAATAATTATTTATCAAGAACAAATTATGCAAATAGCTTCTAGTTTTGCCAATCTAACCTTGGCACAAGCTGATAATCTCCGAAGAGGGATGAGTAAAAAAGATCAAAATTTAATTCTTCAGCAAAAAGAATTATTTATCAACGGAGCGATTAAAAAGGGATATTCAGAAACTGAAGCTAATCGAATTTTTGATTTAATTGAAAAATTTGCAGGATATGGTTTTAATAAAAGTCATGCTGTTGCTTATGCTTTATTGGGATATTATTTGGCTTATTTAAAAGCAAATTATTCTGAAGAATTTTATACATGTCTTTTATCTAATAATCTAGGTGATTATAAAAAATTATCTGAGTACATGCGTGAAATTAATAGTTCAAGTAATGTAAAAGTTGGTAATTTAAAATTAAACGAAACAAAACATTATTTTGTATTACTAAATCAAGAAATTATTCCATCAATTTATATAATAAAAGGTTTTGGAAGAAACTATTATGAATTATTCGATAAAGAAAGAAAAATTAGTAATTTTAATAATGACCCAATTGAAACTATTACACGATTAGTTCGCGCTAAGATTTCTGAAAAAATAATTCAATCAATGATTGTCTTAAATGCTTTTCAATCAAATAAATATAACCAAACAACCTTATTAAAAAATTTAAATAAAATTGTAAAATATAGTCATATTGTTATCAATAAAAATAATGAAATAGATTTTTCATTAGTCCCAAAAATAGAACTAATTCAAGAACAAGAAGATTATCCATTACTATCTAATCTTGAAGAAGAATCAATTGGTTTTAATATTTATTATTCATTAGATAAAGTCATTAAAAAACAAAGAAATATTCCTTTGACTATTAGTGAAATTAAAAGAAACAATATAACTAATTTCAAAATATGCGTTCAAGCAACATATGTAAAAGAAGTTAAAACAAAAAACCAAAAAAATATTTGTTTTTTACAAACTAAAGATTACACAGGAGAATTAGATTTTGTCGTATTTGAAAATAAATACGAAGAATTAAAACCTAAACTTAAATCTACTAATTATTTAGTTATAGATGCGACTAAATCAATAAAAGATAATAAGATATCGTACATTGTAAAAGACATAGAATTGATCGAGGTCAATAATGACAAAACACAATAATGAACTATGAATAATTGATTTAAGTGCCTTACTTTATCGAATTCATTACGGAATGGGTAATATCGTTTTAAAAACAAAAACTGGGCAACCGACTGCTGTTATTCGGGGAGTAATTAATATTATCGAAAGATTTATTTTTGATCATAATATTACTCATATTGCCTTTGCTTGTGATGTTTCTGGAGAAACATTTCGCTCAATGAGTTATGAAAACTATAAAGCCAAAAGAAAACCAATGCCAGAAGACTTAGTAGCTCAACTTGAACCAATTAGAGAGTATTTGAATTTGAGAAAATTTAGTTCTTATGCAAAAGAAAAATATGAAGCTGATGACGTGATCGCTACAATCGCAACAAGAGCAATTCAAGAAGATCCTAATATTCGTGTGAAGATATTAACATCTGACAAGGATATGTTGCAATTAGTAAATGACAATATTTCTATTCTTCGTATTACATCAGGGTTTAAAAATTTCGATGAATTTAATATTTATAACTTTGAGAAAAAAACAAAATTATTACCATCTCAAATTATCGACTTAAAAATCATGCTTGGGGACAAATCTGATAATTACCCAGGTATTCGTGGGATCGGCGAAAAAACGGCTATGGAGTTATTGAAACAATATGGTAGTTTGGATGGGATTTATGAAAATTTAGCTTCCATCAAAAGCAATAAACATCGCGACGCATTTATTAATGAAAAGAGCAAGGTAACGATGATTCGCGAATTAGCAACCATTATCGATGATGTTGATATCGATTTTCGCTTAAAAAATAATTTTATTAATTATAATGAAATTTTTAATAATTGAAATGGAATTAAAAATTATATCGATAAATATGAATTATATAGTATTAAAAATAATTTAAGAGGAAGATATCATAATCAAACCAGAGTAATGATAATTGATCTTGGAAGTAATTCAATAAAATATAGTATTTATTACTGTTTATCTGAACATAACTTTAATTTAATTGAGCACAAAAATAGATTTATTAAGTTAATTGATTTTGTTGAAAATTCACAAATTAGCACAGAAAAAATGGCAACAATTGTTGATGAAATTAAAAAATTTGTTGAGCCATCTCTTAAAAAATACAATATCCAATTAGAGAAAGTGATAGCTTTTGGAACTGAATGAATTAGATTAATTAAAAATCGTAAAGAATTTGTTGAAATGTTCCAAAAAGAATTGAATATTAAATTAGAAATTATTTCGCCTGGCGCTGAATGTAAATATAATTGATTGGCATATAAAAATGATCAAATCCATTTAAATAACGTGATTGTTATGGATATTGGTGGAGGTAGTGTTGAATTTATTCATATTGAAGAAGAAACTCCTCGCGATAAATATTCAATTTCAATGGGATTGAATGTTTTAAAAAATAGAAATTGCTCAACTAAAATGATTTTTGAACCAGAACTTAAAAATGTGGAAAAAGATATCAAAAAACTTCTTCCAGATATTTCAATTAAAGAACATCCATTTATTTATTGTAGTAGTGGGGCATTTTATTCTGTTATGGAATTATTGCAATATTTTGAAAACCTCAAGTTTATCAATAAATTTGTATCCTTATCGGAATTAGAAAATTTATATAAAGAAATTGTTAATTATGATTTTAATGACTTTTATAAAATTAATACATTTAATCAAGCGCGTGCTGATATTATCAAAATTGCTTTATTGATTTTGATTTGTGCTGGCAAAAAATTCGGAGTTGAAAATTTTGTTCTTGGACAAAAATCAATTCGCGAGGGATATTTAATTAATTTTATTAATCAATTGAAAAAGGGGAAATAATGCCAGAACTTCCAGAAGTTGAAACCGTTAGAAGATTTTTAGATAAATCTATTTCACACAGCAAAATTGTTAATATAAATATTTATGTTCCTAAATCTATTAAAAATGCTTCCCAAGAGGATTTTAAGTTGAAATTAATAGGTCAGCGTATTGAACACATTTCTAGAAAAGGAAAACACATTTTATTTATTTTAGATGATTATGTTTTAATAAGCCATTTGCGAATGGAAGGAAAATATTTTTATCAAAAAGTAGATGATGAAATTAATAAAAAACATTTAATGATGGAATTTTTCTTGTCTAATGGAATGGTATTAAGATACCTTGATACGAGAAAATTTGGAACTTTTCACTTAATTGAAAAAAAACAATGAGAAAAAAATCCGCTAGTAACAAAAATTGGCAAAGAATTATTTGACGAAGATATTACTGTTAACTATTTAAAACAGTCATGGCATAAACGAAAAAATGCTACTATAAAATTAGTTTTACTAGAGCAAAACATAATTGCTGGTATTGGAAATATTTATGCTGATGAAATTCTTTTTAAGGCTAAAATACTACCGACAAGAAAAATTCACGAACTATGCGATTTAGAATATCAAGCAATTATTGATGCTTATCGCGAAATAATGGCTCATGCCATTGAACATAAAGGAACAACGATTGCTACATTTCACAGCCAGCAAGGTGTCTCAGGGAATTATCAAAAATTTTTAAAGGTGTATGGTCGAAGCAAACAGAAATGTTTTATTTGCGGAACAGAAATTAAAAAAATAAAATTAAATGGCAGAGGAACTCATTATTGTCCATCTTGTCAAAAATAGGAGATTATTATGATTTATTGTGTAACAGGGAGACCAGGGTCTGGTAAAACAACATTGTTAAAAACTATTGAAGGTCGTTATGCAGCTAAAGTACATGTTATTTATGCTGATGACATTGTTAAAAATACTTTGTATGTTGAACATCATCCATGTTTTTCTCAATTAGTTAGTAATTTTGGTGAAAAAGTAATTGCTAAAGAAAACAAAGATAACAAAACTATCGATCGCAAAGTGTTATTGAATATTATTTTTGATAATAAAGAACAGCAAATGAAATTACAAAAAATTGTTTGGCCATTCCTAAGAAGAGAAATATCAAAACAATTAATTTCGGATAAACGCCCAATTAAATTAGTAGAATTAGGTGCTTATTTAAATAGTGATGGAGAATTTGATGATTTATTTGACGAAGTCATCTTGATTCATCGCAATGACTCATCAATTTATGATACATTAAGAGAAAAAAATCATTGAAGTGACGGGTATATTGAAAAATTCTTAAATGTTTTTTTCTCAGATTATAATCGCAATGATTTTAAATTAATTGTCGATAATATTGAAACCTTGGAGAGAGCTGTTATACAATTAGAATTATTGACAGGAGTTTTTGTATCATACGACTATGAGTAATGCTGATATTTTAAATGAAGATTTAGATATTACTAAGCCTGAGCTGGAAACGATAAAAGATGCTACTTCACCAAAAAAGAATACTTTGAAGAAGCTAAAAAACGATCCAACTACCGCTGATGTTTATCAAATTTTTACAACAACACTATTTTATGATGTTGACGACATGTCGCTATACTTTTTGTATCAACCAATCGTTGGGGTGGATGCAATTAGTATTTATAAAGTTCTTCTTTCGCAAGTATCAGCTAACTACCACAAAGTAGTCTCTTATGAACATGATTATTTACTAGCATTACTTGGTTTAAATTTTGATAATTTTATTGTGGCAAAAAATAAACTTGAATCAATCGGATTAATTTCTACATACATTAACACTAACGCAAGTTGAAGTGTTGGAGATAAGAGATGTTTTTACTATGTATTAAACCCACCATATACTCCAAAAAGTTTCTTTGACCACTTTTTGCTAGATCAAAAATTACTATTAGTTCTTGGTGAAGAACACTACACTAATACTAAAAATTTATTTAGAAGAGAAACACCAGACTGAACAACGATGAAGGATGTTTCAAAAAATTTTGATGAGTCTTTTGAAAAATTTAATCTTAATGTTAAAAATTATAAAACAATGTCTAACAACGATATTGTTTCACGTGAGAAAATTGATTTAGTTGGTAAATTTTTATATGAGATTAATCGTCACTTGGAAATTGTTGGTTCAGAACACCGAATTGAAAATAAAAATCACGTTCAAGGTTTATATAATTTAATGTCAGAATACAATGTTAATTATTTAATGATTGCTCGAGCAATTAAGAGTTTAGAAATTAAAGGTGAAAAAATTTCTAAGAAAAATATTGAAATTGAAATGCTAGAACGTATGGAAATTGCCAAGAAAATTGATATGCATGGTTTAAATGATTATAAGAACTCGCTAGTTAATGAAAATATCGAAATTGGATCAGTTCAAGTTAAACAAGAAATTGAAAAGAATACATCAATCACTACAGAAGATACACAACCAAAACTTCATTTGGATTGTTTAAATAACGATTTCGAAGAAGATAGTTTAGATTGTTGTAACTTAAATGATGTTTTTAAAACAATATCTTATCGCGATTTATACTCAAAATTATTTGATGTAGAATTAACAACAAGCACAAAAAATTCTTTTAACCAATTACTGACATTAATAACTCAAGAACAATTGAATTGAATTTTAGCCTTTAACTATATTAAACAAGGATATTACAATAAAAAATACACTGAGGTTATTGCTAAATCTTTACAACAGCGAAATTCAGAAAATTTTCAGAGTTTTCTAGAGTCAACAGGGATAAAATCTTTGAAGGATTTAAAGAAAAATTTAACATCCCTGCATGATCTTTTAAATAACGAGAAATAATGAAACAATTATCACACGAATTAAAAGTTAAAAAATTTAATGATTTAAAAAAAGATATTTATGATAATTCCTACCTAGTTCATTTGATTAAAAAAAACAAATTAACAGATACGAATTTAATAGATGGCATTTTGAATATTGAATTATTTCTTCATTACGATAAAACTTGTGACTCATGTAATGGAATCAATGAGTGTCATTTTAAACCGATTGGTAATTTTCAAAATGCCATTTGAGATGGCGAACATATTGACAATAAATTAACAATGTGTCCATTTGGGCAAGAAAAATTTGAAAAGATAAGTAATTTTCAAAACAATATACTACCACTTTCTAATATCGATAATTCATTTATGGAATTACGTTTAGAATCGATAAAAGCATGAAATGAACGTCAAGAGAAATTAATTAAAGCACTCCGAAAATTGTATTTTAAGGATAATCACAATCGTGGTCTTTATATTTTTTCATATTCAGGTAATAAAAAAATTGAAACTAAAAAAAATGAACTTAAAAATTCTTCTATCGGTAAAAGTTATATTTTTTCAGTCTTTGCAAATCAACTTGCCCAAGAAGGTAAAAAAGTTGCCTACATTGATACACTTAAATTGTTGAGAAACATTAAAAATTCATGAAACAAACCTGACGAAGAAAGGAAATATTTTTCCCTAGAGGAATTAGAAAACGTTGATGTTGTTATTTTTGATAATTTTGGATTAGCTAAATGACAAGATTGATTTCATATTGAGTATTTGGAACCAATTTTAGATCATCGTATGAAATTCAATAAATTGACATTCTTCATTTCAGATCGTGAATTGAAAACAATTTGTAATGAAGAAAAAAATTATGATTGCTGCATGTTGTTGAAATCAAAAATTGAAAGATTAATAGAAAAGGAAATTTCAATCTAATATGAACTTACGTCCACTTAATTATGAATCATTAAAAGAAATTTTAAACGAAGTAAAAAAAAGAAATGATTTACTGCATTCTAAGTGAACAACAATTATTTATTTTTTTTATAATCACTTAAAAAATTACGAAAATTTTTATTATCAAGATGATGAAAAGTTTTTTTTAGTTTTTGTAAGTCATGAAAACAGAAAGATAAAGCATTTAAATTTAATTGACGATAAACCACAAATTGAAATAATTGCTCAAATAATGGAAGATATGAAAATAAAAGATTACAAAATAATTTTCCTACATCGCATTCACAACATTATAGCAACTTTAAAAAATAATAATCTCTTAAAAAATTTAACTGTTTACAATTCTTTTGTTTATATATATTTAACAGAAAAATTGATCGGGTTTCCTGGTAAATCAATGCAAAAGAAACGCAATTTATATAACAATTTTCTTCATAATTTTGCTGATAAAATTGAGATTATTGATATTAAAAATGCTAACAAACAAGAACTAGTTAACTATGTTGAAAATTGACGAACTGCTAAAATTGAACATAGTGTTGATCATGAAGAAAAGTATGGTTTGTATCATGAATGCTATACGACTCAACAAATTCTTTTAAATTGAGAAAAACACGATTATAGCGGAATTGTTTGAAAGTATGAGAATAAAGTCCAAGGAATTATTTTTGGGAACGTCACAGATAAAAATAATGAATTAGTGGAAATGATGGTTTCAAAGACTTCTATTGAATTTAAAGGTGCTTATCAATATATGTTATCTGAAGTTTTGAGAAGGAATTTTCCTAACATCAAATACGTTTCTCTTGGTGATGATGAGTGTAATCCAAGTTTAAGAAAAAACAAATTGTCATATCACCCAGCTTACATTGTTGATAAATGAGATATTATATGCGAATTAGCTTAGCAAAAGAAATTGATTTTGAAAATATTAAAGCTAGCTGAAAAATAGCTTTTAAAAACGATTCACCTATTGATTATATTGATTGATTTTTTGAAAAAAATTACAACCCTAGTTGCACTTTCGTTTTAAAGAATAAAAAACAATTAATTAGTTCGCTACAATGAAAAGAATGCGAACTTCAATTTAATGATAAAAAACAAAAGGCTGCAATGATTTTTGGAATTAATACTTTGGAAGAATTTCAAAACCTTGGGTATATGAAAAAAATTCTTGAACATGCCATTAAATTATTATCAAAGAAATATGATCAAATTTTAATTCAAGCATATAATTGAGATTTATATCGCAAATTTGGATTTGTAAATATTGCCTATAAATATCATTTTTCAATTGATTGAAATGAATTGATTGGTCAAAAAATTAATTTCATCAAGAATCCATCTAATCAATCACTTTGCGCTATTTATCAGCAATTTATAAATAAATTTTCATTCTATAGTCACCGACATGAAAATGATTTCCAATTAATTAAAGAAGAAAATAAATTTTTCGAAGTTGATTTTTATGCTTCCAACAATGCATATGTGGTGTATTGTAAAACTAATAACACAATTTTTGAAACTTGTTATAAAACTACTAATGACTTAGAAGATCTATTAATTTCTATTAAAGAAAATATCCCAATTAATACAATTGTTTTACCACTTTACCAAGACAAAGTTAATTGAGCAAAATATGAAAAAGAAGAATTATTCTTACAAATTTTATCATCACCAAAAGTTCAGATTGAAAAAGCAAAATTAACAAATATTAACTTCCTAGATTGAGTGTAAAATAGATTTTAAATATATTGAAACTAATTATGACATTTGCTAAACTTATAGAAGTTTATTCAAATTATATAGGAGAAAATATGAACAAAAATATCAAAATCGCTATCAATGGTTTTGGAAGAATTGGTCGTTTAACATTCCGTCAATTATGAGACAATAAGAATGTTGAAATCGTAGCCATTAATGACTTAACAGACCCAGCTACATTAGCATACTTGCTAGAATTCGATTCAGCACAAGGTGGATTTAAAAGAAATAAAATTTCTTCAGATGGTAAAGATATTATCGTTGAAGGAGAAAAAGTTGCAGTTTTTGCTGAAAAAGACCCATCTAACTTACCATGAGGTAAATTAGGTGTGGATATCGTTATCGAATCTACAGGAATCTTCACTTCAGAAGAAAAAGCAAACGTTCACATTAAAGCAGGAGCAAAAAAAGTTGTAATTTCAGCTCCAGCTAAAGGAAAAATGAAAACTATTGTTTTCAACGTTAACCATAAAGAATTAACGCCAACGGATGTTATTATCTCTGCTGCTTCATGTACAACAAACTGCTTAGCACCAGTTGCTCATGCTTTACATACAGAATTCGGTTTAAAACACGGAAACATGTTAACAGTTCACTCAGTAACTAATGATCAAAGAATTCTTGACTTACCACATAGCGACTACAGAAGAGGACGTAGTGGATTTACAAACATTATTCCTACAACAACAGGTGCTGCTGCTGCTGTTGGTTTAGTATTACCTCAATTAAAAGGTAAATTGGACGGAATTGCTATGAGAGTTCCAACAATTACTGGATCAGTAGTTTATTTATCTTGTCAATTAGATAAAAAAGTTACAGCTGAAGAAATTAACTCAGCAATTAAAAAACATTCATCAGAAACACTAGCTTACTGTGAAAAAGAAATTGTATCATCAGATATCATTGGTGAAACACATGGTTCAATTTTTGATTCAAAACTAACAAAAGTTATGGACAACAATGGTGAACAATTAGTGCAAATCGTTAGCTGATATGATAATGAAGCATCATATGTTAACCAGTTAATTAGAACAACACTATACTTCGCTGGATTATAAAAATAAATGAAGGGCAACCTTCATTTTTTTAAGGAGATTAAAATGTTATTAAAACAAAAAACAATTAAAGATATTAATGTTAAAAACAAGAAAGTTTTATTGCGTGTTGATTTTAATGTGCCAATTAAAAATAACGTTATCACTGATGACAATCGTATTGTTGCTGCATTACCAACTGTCAATTACTTAATCGATCAAGATGCTAAAGTTATTTTATTTTCTCACTTAGGTCGCGTTGAATCAGAAGAAGATAAACAATCAGCTTCACTATTTCCAGTCGCTAAAGCTTTGGAAAAATTACTTGGTAAAAAAGTTATATTCATTGACCAAACAAGAGGTTCAAAATTAGAATCTGCTATTGATGATATGAACTTTGGTGATGTTTTATTATTTGAAAACACAAGATTTGAAGATGTTCCTGGAAAAAAAGAATCTAAGAATGATCCAGAATTAGGTAAATACTGAGCTTCACTAGGTGATGTTTTTGTTAACGATGCCTTCGGAACAGCACACCGCGCTCATGCTTCAAATGTAGGTATTGCTAAAAATATCAGCGAATCATGTGTTGGATTTTTAATTCAAAAAGAATTAGAAATGTTATCACAAGGAATAGATAACCCAACTAAACCACTTGTAGCAATTCTTGGTGGAGCAAAAGTTTCAGATAAAATTGCTGTTATTGAAAACTTAATTCCAAAATCAGATCAAATTCTAATTGGTGGAGCAATGGCTTACACATTCTTAAAAGCACAAGGTATTAATATTGGAAGTTCACGTGTTGAAACTGACAAATTAGAATTAGCTACTGAATTACTAAAAAAAGCAAATGGTAAAATTGTATTACCAATCGATCATGCGGTTACTGCTAAATTTGAAGATGTAAAACCAAATTATACACTAGATGCTAACATTCCTGATGGATCGATGGGATTAGATATCGGACCAAAAACAATGGAAAAATATGCTAATATTTTAAAAACTGCTAAAACAGTTGTGTGAAATGGACCGATGGGAGTTTTTGAATTTAAAAACTTTGCTAAAGGAACAATTAGCGTTTGTGAATCAATTGCAAATTTAACTGATGTATTTAGTATTATTGGTGGAGGAGATTCTGCATCTGCTGCTATTAATCTAGGATACGAAGATGATTTTACTCACATTTCAACAGGGGGCGGAGCAAGTCTAGAATACATGGAAGGTAAAACTTTACCAGGTATTGCTTGTATCCAAAATAAATAAGAGTGTTATTTTCCCAGATCGATAAAAAAATAAGGAATAATATAATTACCTTGCAAGGGTCAAAATTCCACTCCTTTCTCGATTAAAAGAAATAATTAAAGCCAAGTTTATAACTTGGCTTTTTTTATTGGTGAAAAATTATCTTTGGATTTTATTAATTTTACCGTTTATTGATGCTACTGTTAAAATGATTCCACTAATTATTGTTAAAATACCAAGAATTGAAAGCATAATACATAAACCAACTTCTTTATTGTTTAGTGTACGTTTTTTGGCATAATGCATAAAACATACAAATAGAACAAAGAAAATAATAATATACACAATCGGTATATAAGCTCATAATTGAGCAAAATCGTCAGAAATTAGAACTATTAATAAAAAAACTATAGCAGCAACAACTTCAATCGCGATTATTATTAAGGAAAGAATTAGTGATTTAATACTTAATGGCATTGGTTTTTTTGATTTAGCTTTGATACTTTTTAAATCTCGTTTAAAGTTTGTAAAGAAACTTTTAAAAATCATCATAATTTATCCTTTTTCTGTACTTTAATAAATTTAACTATTGCAATTATCTTAATTATGATAACATTTTAAAAGAAGTTTTTAAAACTAAAGGGGTTAAAAAATGCGTAAAAAAATAATTATCGGTAATTGAAAAATGAACAAAAATAATCATGAAACGATTGAATTTATTAAAGTAGCAGATGAATTTAAACAAGAAAATATTATTCACGGAGTAGCGGTTCCGGCACCATATTTAATGACTGCTAACTATTTAGCAAACAATTTAGTAGTTTGTGCTCAAAATTGTCATTTTGAAGATAAAGGAGCTTTTACAGGTGAAACTTCTCCGATGATGTTGAAAGATTTAGAAATTAATTGATGTGTTGTTGGACATAGCGAAAGAAGAGAATATTTTAATGAAAGCGATGAAATAATTAATAAAAAAGTTCTTGCTTTATTAAAACATCACATATCACCAATATTATGTTGCGGGGAAACGCTTCATCAATATAGTAATAATGAAACAAAATCAGTTGTTGAAAATCAATTAAGAAAAAATTTAGCTAGTGTGTCAGCTGATGAAGTAGTACATGTAGTAATAGCTTATGAACCAATTTGAGCAATTGGAACTGGAAAAACAGCAACGGCTGAAATAGCAGAAGATGTATGTAAATTTATTCGCGAAACTTTATCTAAATTATATGATGAAAAAACAGCTAACAAAGTATTAATTCAATATGGTGGTTCAGTTAAACCTGACAACATTAAAGAATTATTAAATAAACCAAATATTGATGGAGCTTTAGTTGGTGGAGCTAGTTTAGAAATTAATTCATACTTAGCACTATTAAAAAACATTTAAGGATAACATTATGAAAAAAACTCATTTAGTATGTATTATGGATGGTTTTGGGATCAGAAAATCTCATGAAGGTAATGCAATTTACTTAGCAAAAAAACCCAATCTAGATAAGTTGATGTCTGGATACCCAAATATCGAATTATATGCAAGTGAACAACCAGTAGGTTTACCAAAAGGGCAAATGGGTAACTCAGAGGTTGGTCATTTGAATATTGGTTGTGGAAGAATTGTTTATCAATCCCTGACTTTGATTGCAAAGCACATCATGGATAAAACATTCTTTAAAAACGAGGAATTATTAAAAGCATGTGAGCACGCAAAAAACAATAATTCTAATTTACATATTTTAGGTTTATTGAGCGATGGCGGGGTTCATTCACACATTGAACAAATTTTTGCAACAATCGAATTAGCTAATATGCAGGGAATCAAGAATATATATATTCATGCTTTTTTAGATGGTCGCGATACTGAAAGAGATTCAGGGGTTAAATTTTTAGACGAATTGGAAACCATTTTAGCAAAGTATCCAAATACTAAGTTGTTAACTATTTCTGGGCGTTATTGAGCAATGGATCGTGATAAAAGATGAGAACGTGTTCAAAAAGCTACTAATGTAATGATTAATCGTCAAGGTGAATCATTTACTAATCCTCAAGAATATGTGAAAACTGGATATGTAAAAGGAATTTTTGATGAATTTGTTGAACCAGCATACAATACTAGCGTAAACGCTAAAATTAGCGACAATGACGCAATTATTTCATGTAATTTCCGCCCTGATCGTATGATTCAATTAGCGAGTTGCTTAACTAATCCAAATTATGATTTTTACCCAAATAAATTTAATAATTTACACTTTGTAAGTTTTACACCATACGCTGATTCAGTTAAAGCACCTTATGCTTATAAAAATAGTGACATCGTTAATTGCTTAGGTGAAGTATTATCAAAAAATAATAAAACTCAACTAAGAATCGCTGAAACAGAAAAATACGCACATGTAACTTTTTTCTTTGATGGTGGAGTGAATGTTGAATATCCTGGTGAAAAAAGAATTTTAATTCCTTCACCAAAGGTAGCAACTTATGATCTAAAACCAGAAATGTCAATCGAAGAAGTAACTAATACTTTAATTAAAGAGTTGGATAACAATTATGATGTAGTTATTTTAAATTTTGCAAATTGTGACATGGTTGGACACACAGGAGTTGTTGAAGCAGCCGTGAAAGCAGTTGAAGCAGTTGATTCAGCGATTGGTAAACTATATCAAAAAATTAAAGCAATTAATGGAACAATGTTTATCTTAGCTGATCATGGTAATGCAGATTACATGTTAGACGGAGATGTTGTGATTACCTCTCACTCATTAAGTCCAGTACCATTCATTGTTACTGATAAAAATGTTAAATTAAAAAATAAAATTGGGAAATTAGCTGATGTATCACCAACGCTATTAAGTTATATGGGAATCAAAATTCCTCATGAAATGGATGGGGAAATTTTAATAAATTAACCTTTCTAAAATTATAAAAATTTAATAATATATAATAGAAAACAAATAATTTGAGGATCAAAATGAGTAAAATTAACAAAATTGGGATTATCACTTCAGGTGGTGATTGCCCAGGAATGAATGCAACAGTAACTGCCATTGCTAATGCAGCTATTGAACATGGTATTGATGCTTATTTTGTTGTCGATGGATATCGCGGATTAATTAATAAACAATTTATTAAAGCAACAAAAGAAAGTGCAGATAATTTCTTTAACTTAGGTGGGACATCAATCGGAACAGCGCGTTTACCAGAATTCGCCCAAGTAGAAGTTAGAAAAATAGCAGTAAAAAGTTTAAATGAAGAAGGCATCGATGCGCTTGTTATCATTGGTGGTGACGGTTCATATAAAGGAGCAATTCGTTTAAATGAAATGGGAATTCGTGTTATTACAATGTCAGGAACAATTGATAACGATATTGCCTCATCATTTTATACTCTAGGTTTCGATTCGTGTTTGAATACGTTAACAGATTATATAGATAATTGTAAAGATACTTCAAAGAGCCACAATCGTTGCACTATCATTGAAACAATGGGTCATGGATGTGGTGATTTAGCACTATTATCAGCAATGGCAACAAATGCTGATTTAGTTTCAACAAATCAAAATCAATTTACGATTGCTGAAATTGCTGAATTTGCCAAACAAGCCAAACAAGCAAACAAACGTATTTTTAGTGTAATTGTTTCAGAACAAATGTATGATTTGAAAGAATTGGAAACAACAATTCAAAAAGTTTCAGGATACGATACTAGAGCCAATCGTGTTGGTCATTACCAACGAGGTGGTCGCCCAAGTAATTTAGATCGCATCATTGGGGTTATGCAAGGAACTAAAGCAGTAGAATTATTGGTTCAGGGTCACACCGGTAAAGCCTTAGGGTATTTTTTTAATGAGATTAAAGTTTTTGATATTGAAGAAGCTTTAGATATGAAAAATGATAGGGACACCCATAAAAGATACATTAATGCTTTGAAATTAATGGGTTGCAAAGTTAAGGAGTAGAAAATGAAATATAAAAGTTTAGATAAAAGTATTTTAGTTAGAAAAACTAAATTAGTTACAACAATTGGACCATCGTCAGAAATACCTGCTGTATTTCCAAAAATGTTTGAAAATGGAAGTACATGTGTGAGAATGAATTTTTCACATGGGGATTATGCTGAGCATGGTGGAAGAATTGCGGCTGCAAAAAAACTTACTAATGAAAGACACTTACCAATTACCTTGTTATTGGATACAAAAGGACCAGAAATTCGTACAGGAAATTTTGTTAATGATGCATTAGATGTTGAAAAAGGAAAAATTTATAAAATTTATTCTAAAAAACCTTTCATCGGAAATAGTGAAGAATTTTACATCGATTACAAACAATTGCCAAATGATGTTAAAGAAGGATCATTGATTTATTTAGATGATGGAAAATTAAGATTGAAAGTTATTTCGACAAATCCGGAAATTTCTTGTGTAACGGTTCAGGCCTTGAACAATCACAAAATTAAAAACCGTCGTGGGGTTAATTTACCAGGAACAAACTTATCATTAAGTTTCTTATCAAAAAAAGATAAGGAAGATTTAGTTTTTGGTTGCGAAAACAAAGTTCATTATGTTGCAGCATCATTTGTAAGAAATGCTAAAGATGTTAAAGAAATTCGTAAATTTTTAAATAAAAATGGTGGGAACGATATTAAGATTATTTCAAAAATTGAATGTCAAGAAGCTGTTGAGAAATTCGATGAAATCTTAAAATTATCAGATGGAATTATGGTTGCTCGTGGAGACTTAGGTATTGAAGTACCATTTGAATTAGTACCTAATTTTGAAAAAACTTTTGTAAGAAAATGTATTATCGCTAGAAAACCAGTTATCGTCGCTACTCAAATGCTTGACTCAATGACAAAAAACCCAGCACCAACAAGAGCTGAAGTAACTGATGTTTTCTGAGCTGTTGATTTAGGAACTAGTGCAACAATGTTATCTGGGGAAAGTGCTAATGGAGATTATCCACTTGAAGCAACAAATGCAATGGCAAAAATTGCTTTACAAGCAGAAACTGAAATAACACATAATTTCATAAAAGAAGTGGCTATGAAAAAATGACCAAAAACTTCACGTGCTTTGGCAAAAAAAGTTTTGAACGGTGAATTTAACACATTAGTTGCTCATGAACCAAGTTATGATTTAGTTTCAAGTATTGCTTCAATGCATTTACCACTAAACATTATTGCTTTAACTAACGATTTAAGAAAACTGTGTTTCTTTGGAATTCAATACGGTGTTAAAGCTTGTTATAGTGATATTAAAAATTTTGACAAAACCGAAATCACTAAAATTGTTAAAAACATGGACACAATTGAAGAAGAAGGATTAAAAATCGCTTATCTAAATAGCGATGGAACAATTTGTTAATGAAAAAAAATATCAACATTACTTTAAAGAATAATCAAGTAATTAGTGTTGAAAATGATTTAAGCATTTACGAAATAGCAGGAAAAATAAGCACTTCTTTAAAAAAGAGTGCTTTATTTGCTTTGTTAGACAATAATGTTGTTGATTTACATACACAAGTTACTAATGATGCAACTCTAGAAATAATAACTAGTTCATCAGATAAAAATTATTTCGGAATCATTAATCATTCCTGTGCTCATTTATTAGCATACGCAATTATGGAGTTGTTTCCAGAAACTAAATTTTGAGTTGGACCAAATATTAAAGAAGGGTTTTACTACGATTTTGATTCATCAATTCCTATTACTAATGAGGATTTACCAAAAATTGAACAAATGATGCAAAGACTACTAAAGACGGGTTTTAAGATTTCCAAAGAAATCGTTTCAAAAACTGATGCAAAAAAAATTTTTCACAATAATAAATATAAATTAGCATTAATCGATAAAATTGACTCAGAAATTAGTTTGTATCACTTTGGTAAATTTGTTGATTTATGCCGTGGTCCGCACGTTTTTTTTACTAAAGAATTGAGTAATTTTAAATTATTATCAGTGTCTGGTGCTTACTTTGAAGGTAATGAAAAAGAAAAAATGCTAACAAGAATTTACGGAACATGTTGAGCAAGTAAAGAAGAATTAGATAAATATTTAACAATTCTGCAACTTCGTAAAGAACGTGATCATCGTAAAATCGGGAAAGATTTAAAAATTTTTATGTTTGATCAACTGGTTGGTCAAGGATTGCCAATTTGATTACCAAACGGGGCAGTTGTTAAAAATGAAATTGCTAAATACATTCGCGAGGAAGAAGAAAATTACGGTTTTGAATTCTTACAAACACCAATCATGGGTTCAATTGAGTTGTATAAAACTAGTGGTCATGCAGAGCATTATTTAGGAAATATGTATCCGATTATGAAAGTAGATAACGAACAATTAGTTTTGAGACCGATGTCATGTCCACATCATTGCATTGTTTATCGTTCGGAAATTCATTCATATCGTGAATTACCAATTCGTTATGCTGAAGAAGTATTGCAACATCGTTATGAAGCATCAGGTGCCTTAACCGGACTTGAACGTGTACGAGCTATGTCATTAACTGATTCTCATATTTTTTGTAATTTTGCTACTTTAGAAAAAGAATTTTTAAATTTAATCGCCTTTATAACAAAAATTTTAGCAACTCTTAAAATTAATGTGAAAGAGTTTCGTTTAAGTTTGCGTGACCCAAAAGATCATAAGGGTTTTTTTAATGACGATAATATGTGAGATAATGCTGAACAAACATTAGCGAAAATATTGAAAAAAGCAAAAATCGATTGCGTTGAAGCAATTGGTGATGCAGCATTTTATGGTCCAAAACTTGATATTCAAGTAGAAACAATTTTGGGTCATCAAATTACTTTAGCAACATTGCAATTAGACTTTTTATTACCTAAACGTTTTGAATTATTTTATATCAACGAAAGAGGTGAAAAGGAAGTTCCAATTATGATCCATCGCGGATTAGTAGGAACTTATGAACGTTTAGTAAGTATTTTGTTAGAACAAACAAATGGTAATTTGCCAATTTGAATGGCTCCCAAACAAGTTGCAATAATTTCAGTTCACGAAAGTCATGTTGATTATTGCACTCAAATAATTCAAGAATTTAAAAAGAATAAAATTCGATTTTTATTCCAAGATAATGATGAACGTTTGTCTTATAAAATTCGCGAATCACAAACACAAAAAATTCCATATCAAATTATTATTGGAGATAAAGAAAAAGAAACTCAAACAGTACAAGCTAGAAAATATGGTTCAAAGGATAGTATTTCTTACTCATTAAATGAATTCATTGAATTAATTAAACTAGAAATTGTGAATAAAAACTAAATATTGACATTATTAAAATACTCTTTATAATATTTATGTGTAAATTAAGTAGGAGTATGTCTTCTCACCCTCACGTATTAGGAAAGGGTAGTTGTATTTAAGCATACCTCTTTGGTATGTTTTTTTTATTTAGTTTGCTCACCGGAGGAACATGAGTCAAAAACCTAATTTTGGTAAAAATAATAATAACTCAAAAGAATTAGTCAATCAAAAGATTAGATTTGAAAAGGTATTAGTAATTGATGATGATGGTGCTAAACTTGGCGAAATGTCATCATATGAAGCGAATATGATAGCTGCAAGTAAAAATCTAGATTTATATTGTGTAGCACCAAACCTATCAATTCCAGTTTGTAAAATCTGTAATTTTGGAAAACTAAAGTATGAAATGTCAAAATCTCAAAAAGAGAATAAAAAGAAACAATCACAAACTAAGTTAAAAGAAATTCGTATTAAAACAGGAATTGCATCAAATGATTTAAACACAAAAGCACGCCATGCTATTGAGTTTTTAAAAAGTGGTGATCGCGTTAAATTATCGCTTAAAATGTTTGGACGCCAATTGGCAACACCAGAAATCGGTTTCGAAAAAATTAATCAATTTCTAGAGTTAGTTAAGGATTATGGTCAACCAGAATCAGAGGTTAAAAAAGTAAATAACTTTTTTGATATCATCATTATTCCGAAGAAATAAGAAAGGGTATAACATGGCAAAAATTAAAATGAAAACAAAAAAAGCAATTGCTAAACGTGTTAAAGTTACTAAAACTGGTCAATTAAAACGTGCATCTGCTTATACAAGTCACTTATCTTTAAATAAGTCAACTAAACAAAAACGTCAATTGAGAAAAGGTGGATTAGTTCACAAAACTGATATCGATAGACTAAAGAGAGGATTACCTTACTCAGGGTAATTTATAGGAGGATCAAATGCGTGTAAAAGGCGGACCAATTAGAGCTCAAAAGAGAAAAAGAACTCTTAAAAAAGCAAAAGGATACTTTGGAGCAAAAAGTAAATTATACAAAAAAGCTCATGAACAAGTTATTCGTTCAGAAGCTTATGCTTTTGCTGATCGTAAAAAATTAAAATCTGATTACCGTAAATTGTGAATTACAAGAATTAGTGCAGCATGTAAACAACATGGCATTTCTTATTCAAAATTTATTTCAGGTTTAAACAAAGCTAATGTTGAACTAAATCGTAAAATGATTTCTGAAATGGCAATTAATAGTCCAGAAACATTTGCTGAATTAGTAAAAATTGCAAAAGAAAATGTTGTTACTCCAAAAAATGACAACACAACTCTTTAATATTTTATTTAACTAAATAAAGTAATTAATCACCTCCTAATCTAACTTTAGATGGAGGTGATTTTTATTAATGACGTAATTTTAATTGGGGTTGCAACTACATCGACAAGTCAAATAAATACTGGTGATTTATGTTACCAGAAAATAGCGATTGAAGTACCTTATAGTTCAAAAGATAAAAGAACTGTTTTGATTAATTGTTTAGTGACACCAAAACTTTTAGAACGTTTTAAGAAACAAATAATGCCAGGTGATTCGATCGGGATTCAAGGATATCTATCGTTTGATGACGATAAAAATATTGTTGTAATAGCAGAAGATTGTACATCATTTAAAAAACAACCTAACTTATAGGTTGTTTTTCTATTTTGTAACTATGTACTTGTGGTATAAAATAAATACAATAAATTGGGGAACATCATGAAATCAAATCAATTGAGTAAAAATACTGATAATATAAAATCAGGAAAACTAATAATGAATTTTGATGTTGTTAAGCTTTACGAAATGCAAAGCAAATTAGATGGTTACATTATTGTTAATCATAATGTTAAAGAACAGGAAACAATTAATGAACGTTGAATTGCTCTACTTGTTGAGTTAGGTGAACTTGCAAATGAAACAAGGTGCTTTAAGTATTGATCACTAAAATCAGCTAGCGAGAAAAATATTGTTTTGGAAGAATATGTTGATGGGGTTCATTTCATTTTGAGCATTGGGAACACAATTAAGCAATCAAGAATTCTGCCAAATATAAATGAAGTTAAAATTAATCCAACTAAAAAGGAATTAACAAATAAATTTGCTGAATTATTTACATGCATTACTGATTCAATGAATAAAACAGATATTTTTACGCATAATGAAGTATTCGCTAAATTTTTGGAACTAGGGTTAATGTTAGGATTTTCAAGTGATGATATTTATAATGCATACCTTAACAAAAACCAAATTAATTTCGCACGACAAGATAATAAATATTAATAATCACATTAGTTGACAATTTTATTTTCAGTAGTTAAAATCTAATTCCAATCTAAAAATAAGAGGGGAGTTGGAATGAAAATAACTCAAGTATTACATAAATATTTACCAATTATTACGTCAATTTTATTTCTAGGAATAGTAGCAGAATCAGTAATAATCCTTAATTATTATTTTACGCACCGTAATTTAGATTTAGGAACTAAATCAATTACTATCGAATTAGATGCCAATGACGGAACAAAATTTCAAGAAAATTTTCAAACAGAAGATGGATTGTTAGGTGATATAGTTCACGACCACGGAATTATTTCCGGGGCGCAGCCAGTTACTGCTCCATCAGAACAGGTTCTTTTTCAATTTGCATCATATACTGCAGGAATATATGTCACTGCAATGGCTGAATTTGATAGTAAAACTCAAACTTATCAATGAGATGCACCGCAGAACCACGAAGCAATATTATACTATCAATGAGATAATCAAAAAAAAGTGTGAGTTCAACCTAATTTAGGAGTAAGTGATTGACATATTCATAATGGTGATATCTATAAATTTGATATTGAAAAATTCTAACAATAAATATAGATGGAAAGAATGTCAAAAACATTAAAAAATTAGAATATTTTTAGGAACTTTATTAATATTTAGTGGAGTTATTTCAGTAAGTATTGCTGATAAAAATACTAAAAAATTAAATGAACAACTTACATCCTTTGATCTGAGTTTTAATTTAGAAAAGCATTCAAATAATTTAACTAACAATTTAATTAACGATAAAGTTATAGAATATCAATTTTCACTAAACTTAAATGTTGCAATTCAAAAACTAAGTTCTAAAAATGAATCAGTTAATATGTGAAATGTTATGTCTTTGCAAAGTGACAAGTTTCAATTTTCGAATGTCCGAGGCTTTACTAATAAATTAGTTAAACTATTTGTTCCGATATCAAAGGAATAAATAGATACAACAAATATTGATTTTGAGTCATTTTCAAATATAGACACAAAAGATTGCGGGATTGGCCCAAGTATCAGAATTACTACACCATATGAATGTCATTCATGACTAGATGGTTTAAATCCTACAATACATGTAAACAATGTCTTTTGATTCAATGTATTTGATTAAAGACAATTTAGTATTAATATATATATAAACTATGATTTCAAAAGCTAAAAAGAAAATAAATCTTGACGATTTATATTATCACACATCACCATTTAAGGCTATTTTGAAATTATCAATTCCCGTAATGATAACTCAATTCATTTTGGGAATTTTTACTTTTATTAACTTGTTATTTATGTCACTTGTGATTAAGGGAGCACCAAATGCAAATGTAATTAGTATTTTTGTGCCACTATATACAGTTTTGATGAGTTCCATATGAATGTTCACTAGTGGTTCAACCGCTAGAATGTCATTTTATTTAGGAAAAGGTCAGTACGAACAAGTTAAAAAAATTTTTAATTGCGTAACGATAAATGTCCTGGGGTTGAATAGTCTTTTCATAATAATCGGTTTAGCTTGCGCTTATCCAATCTTTCTATTATTAGCTAGCGGGGCAACAAATATTGCTAATTATGCCTGAGATTTCTTTTGACCAACTGCACTAAGTATGCCATTTTTAGCTATTGGATATTTATGAGGAATTAGTTTTAGAAACATGGGTAACCAAAAAGTTTATGTCACATTAAACGTAATTATGTTGGTAAGTAATGTTTTGGCTCAAATTATTATGTGAAAAACATTAAATACAGATAGTAAGGATTTGCAATACACAATGATCGGAATATGTAATTTAATTTCTGCGATCGTCATTTGCGCTGCAGCTTATGTTTGTTATTTATTAAACAAACGTTGAAATCCTGACACTCCATTATCTTTAGAGAAAAAGTACATGTTTAATAATTGGTCAATTACAAAAGAAATCATGAAAATTGGTTCGCCGGCTATAGTACTAAATTTTGGGGTGACGATGATTGGGTTTTTAACTAATTTAGTTTTTCACTTTGTCCCTATCCATCCTGATCAATACATATGAAAGTCAGGAACTGTGGATAGTAATTTGAAAGTACATTATTGGCAATTACTTTTTGGCGCTGGTTATCCGATTTGGACAATGTTAATTAACCCGATTAATGGAATTATTATTTCCGGACGTGTTGTTGCTATTTATAATTATGGAAAGGCCGATTTTACTCGTGTTAAGCAATCATTTCGAGCAACAGTTTTAATTCTTGCAGTTTATATGGTTCTTGTCGAAGTTATTTTAATTTCCGCTAGTCAATATATAGCAAGAGATCTATACAACATAAGAAATAATATGCAAATTAATTTTAATGGTAATGATTATATCTTACCAAAGGCTAATGATAATTCGCACGCCGTTATGATGATTATTGGTATGTTATATTGATTGAATGCTTTTACGGTATCACTATCAATCTTATGACAGGCTAGAAATAAACCAATTCAAGCAAATTTATGTGTTTTGAATCGGAATGTACTGGTAGAATTATCTCTTGTTCTAGTCTTTGGTGAGTTAGCTAAAGTAACAAACAATTACTGAATATTTTGAGCATCATATCCAATAATGGATGTAATAGGGGTGTGCGTAGGATATTTCTTATATCATTACGGAATGAAATCAATTAAATCTGAATTAAATTTAGTAAATTTACGGAAAAAAATAAAAATTTAATTTTAAATAGGAAAGATTCTAAAAAAATAGGAAAATATAAGTAATGCTAAGTGGGGAATTATGTTAGAACAATTTAATAAACATGCCGAAGATATCTTAAATAAAATTAAAGTAGCTTGTGCTGATCCAAACAATACAATTGATGATTTACAACAAATTTTTAATAAATATTTTGGGGTAAATAGTGAATTAAAACAAAAGTATACTACTAAATTAAAAGAATTGAATCCAGAAGAAAAAAAAATACTAGGTCAAGCGATTAATTCATTAACAAAAGAATCCGAATCGTTAATTAAAGAACGTCAAAAATTTTTGGAAGAACAAAAATTTCTACTTTCACTCGAGAAAGAGAAAATTGATATTACTTTAGAAGCGAAAAAAATGAATCACGGTTCAATTCACCCTATTAATTTGGTCCTTTATAAAATTCATGACATTTTTAAACAATTAGGTTACACAGTTATCGATGGTAAAGAGGTTGAAACTGATCTTTTTAATTTTGAAAAATTAAACATTCCTAAAGGTCACCCAGCTCGCGAAATGCAAGATAGTTTTTTCATTGACGAAGAAAATTTGCTTAGAACTCATTGTACTAATGCAACAGCGCATGTTTTAACAGAAGCTAAAAAGAATATGCCAGTGCGAGTTGTAAGTACTGGAAATGTTTATCGTAAAGATGATGATGATGCAACTCATTCACATCAATTTACTCAAATTGATGTCGTTAATTTAGGTCAAGGGATTACATTAGCTAATTTAAAATGAACATTAGAGTTTTTTGCTAAAGAAATGTTTGGCGAAAAAACTCAAATTAGAATGCGACCAAGTTTTTTCCCATTCACAGAACCAAGTATGGAAGTTGATGTTACATGTGTGCATTGTAAGGGTAGAGGTTGTGCTATTTGCAAAAAAACAGGTTGAATTGAAATTTTAGGAGCTGGAATGTTACATCCAAACGTTTTAGAATTATGTGGTCATGACTCTAAAGTAATTCAAGGTTTTGCCTTCGGAATTGGTGCTGAACGTATTGCGATGCTAAAATACCATGTTAGTGATATTCGTTATTTTTATAACAACGATATTCGTTTTTTGAAACAATTCAAAAAATTTTAGGGGAAATTTATGTATTTAAGTAGAAAAGAGTTAAGTAAATATATTGCAAGAATTGATTCGGTTTCTGATGAAAAAATTGCTAATGCGTTAATTGATATAGGATTTGAAGTTGAAACGATGTGTAATTACGCAAGGTCAAATAGTAATTTAGTTGTTGGCGAAATTTTATCATGTGATAAGCACCCCGATTCAATAAAATTGAATATTTGCAAAGTGAATATAGGCGATGACAAACCAAGAACAATTGTTTGTGGAGCAAACAATGTCCGTAATGGTATTAAAGTTATTGTTGCTTTACCTGGAGCTTACTTATCATTTCAAAATATAAAAATCGACGTTGCAGAATTGCGTGGAGTCGTTTCTGAAGGTATGATTTGTTCATTAAGTGAATTAGGAATAAATGACAAAGTTTTTCCTGATGAAGAAAAATCTGGAATTTACATTTTACCAGATGACGCGACACCAGGTAATAAAGCACCTTTAACTTACATTGGTTACAATGATACCTTTTTTGATTTATCAATAACTTCAAATCGTAATGATTGTAATAGTATTTATTATTTATGTCGCGAATTGGCACACAAATTAGATCACAAATTTTTACCGCTTGAATTATTTGAATTTGAAAAAAGCAATAATAAAAAATTAGAACTAGAAATTTCAACAGACAAATGTTGGGC
Organism: Mycoplasma sp. (ex Biomphalaria glabrata); assembly: GCF_001484045.1. NCBI lineage: Bacteria > Bacillati > Mycoplasmatota > Mollicutes > Mycoplasmatales > Mycoplasmataceae > Mycoplasma > Mycoplasma sp. (ex Biomphalaria glabrata). The sequence goes on from NZ_CP013128.1 coordinate 519,304, forward strand.
TTTTAGTTATGCTATTTTAGATGGGGTTAAAGTAGCACCATCTCCAAAATGATTAAGAAATTATTTAATATCACACGGAGTTAATGTTGTTAATAACATTGTAGATCTAACTAATTACGTTCTTATCGAATTGGGGCAACCAATGCATGCTTACGATTATGATGTTGTTGGTAATAAATTAAATGTTTATGAAAACAAACATCATGTAAAAATAGAAACTTTAAATAATAAGGAATTATCAGCTGAAAAAAAAGTAGTCGTTGGCAGTGATGATAATATTTTTTCATTTGCAGGAATTATTGGTGCTAAGAAGGGATCAATCAACAATCAAACTAGAAGTATAATATTGGAAGCTGCGATTTGAGATTATAAATATATTCGTACTACAACAACTAAATTAGGGTGAAATACGAAATCATCACAATTATTTTCTAAACCTTTATCATGAAACAATTTGCAAAATGCTATTTTACTTTTTATTAAAATTTGTCGCGAAAATAATTGAATTGAAAACACATCAACAATTTACACATATAATGATTTACCAAAAATCGTTAATGAAATTAATTTTAATGTATGTGAAGTTGAAAAATTATTAGGTTTATCGATTAATGCTAAGGAAATTAAGAAAATTTTAACAAGCATAGGGTTTACAATTAATAATTTTGTGGAAAATAATTTTTCAGTATTACCACCAGCAAATCGTTTAGATATTCTAAGAAAAGAAGATGTTATTGAAGAATTACTTCGTTTCTATGGTTTAGATAATATTCGTTCAATTCCACCATGTCAAGTAACTTGTCCTTTTGAAAATGATCAACTAATTGAATGAGAAAGAAGTATTACTAATTCATTAACCAGTTTAGGTTTTAACCAAGTAAAAACTTATTCATTAACTGATGTTGATTCTGCAATGAATAATAATTATTTTGAAAATCCAAAATTGATTAAAATTGCAAATCCATTAAGTCAAGAACGTGAATATATGAAAACAACATTATTAAATTCAATGCTGGATGTGATTCAATACAATGTCTCAAGAAAACAAGAACACGTTACATTATTCGAAATCGCTAAAGTATACTCGGATTATAAAAATTTAAGTATTAATAACCGTTTATGTATTGCATCAACGTACACACTTTTTGGAGATATTTACACAAAAGACAAAATCAATTCAGATTTTTATTCGTTTAAAATGATTATTCAAAATATATTGTCTCTTGAAAGTTTTGACATATCGCATATCACATATCGCAATATCGAAAATGATACATATCATTTGTTTCATCCGGTTCAAAAAGCTGCAATATATTTTAAAGATACATTTATTGGAGTGTTGGGCAAGGTGAATCCAAAAATTAAGAAACAAATTAAGTGTCAACATGATATTATTATGGCCGAACTAAACTTAACTAAGTTGAATAAAATTAATCGTCGTCCGTCACAATTTAAAGAAATATCAAAATTCCCAATCGTGAAACGAGATTTTTCGTTTCTCTTAGATAAAGAAATTACCGCTCAAAGAATAGAAAATACAATTGAAGAAGCAATAAACAAATTAATTGATACAGCTGGTAAAATTCTAAACTACAGCATTAACATTTTTGATGTTTATGAAGGCGAGAAAATTAAGGAAAACAAAAAATCAGTAGCTATTGAAGTATTAATTTCAACCAAAGAACAAATTTCAGATGCAGAAATTAAAAAACTTGAAGAAATTATAAATGACTATTGCTCAGAAAGACTAGAAAGTAAATTAAGAATATATGGATAAGGATATTGCTCAAACTAAATCGAGGCTAGACAAAAAAGAACATCGTTTTATTCATACTCCAGTTTTTAAAGCTATTTTACAAATTAGTATTCCAGGTTTGATTATGATGTTTGCATTTGCATTATATAGTGTTGTTGACGTTATTATTAGTTTATATTTTGGAACGATAAATTCTAATGATCCATCACAAGTTTTGACAGCTGTAGATATTCGTTCAGCAATTTCTTCAACGCAAAGTATTAATACAATGTGCTTTGCGTTGATTGGATGTTTGGCAATCGGTTCAGCTACACGAATTCCAATTTTGTTGGGTAAAAAAGATAATAATTTAAAGCCATTTATTGGTACAAGCATTTCATCATTATTCTTTTGTTCAATATTAGTGATTGCTATTTTTTCACCATTGAGTGAATCATTAATTAATTCACAAATTGTTCATAGTAGTCAACCAGGAAATGCTAATTTAGAAACTGTCCGAAAATATGCATGATGATATATCAACATTTTTATTTGAGGAATCCCTTTATATGCTTTTAGCTTTTATTCAGGTTCACTTTTAAGAAATGAAGGTTTTATCTATATTTCTATTGTTGCTAATATTGTTTCAAATATTTTAAATGGAATAGGGGACTTTATTTTCTTAAAGTATTTTCACTGATCTTTGATTGGTTCGGCTGTATCAACAGATATTTCTTGATTAATTTCTTTACTGATTATGTATAGTTATGTCTTGTATCGTCGTAACGAAGTCGTATTTTTATCAGCATTTAGATTTCTAAAAATTCGTTGATCTTATGTTGCAGTTATTATTCTAATGGGATTATCCACATTAATTAGAAATTCTGGAATGTCTTTTAATGCATATCTTGTTAATATATTTTTAAACCATCTACCAGCTCCGCCGAAATATGCCAATAGTGCAATGTTTCACGGTTTTTACTTATCATTATTTGGAGCAATTGGTCAAATTATTATGATAACTGTTATGCCTTTGTTTGGTGTTATTCAATCCTCTTCTAGTTTTATTGGATATAACTTTGGAAGAAAGGAATATAAACGAATAAGAAAAGCGATTTGATCCATCCTAATCGTTGCTTCCATGTATTTGGTGTTCATTGAATTAATTATTATGATTTTTCCAAATGTTTTTTTGAATTTATTTGAAGGAGATATTAGCGGGATTCCTAACTTTAATGAATATCAAAATATGTACCATAGTGTTGGAGATATTATTTTACGTGTTATTTTTTCACTATTCCCATTATTAGGAATTCAAATTATGGCACAAGCAATTTTACAGAGTTTAAATAAACCAATTCAAAGTATTATTGCAGCATCATTACGTTCATTTATTGTGTTTATACCTGTTTCAGTTATTTTATATTTAATTGAAACTCATATTACGGTTACTGGAAATTGATGATTACTATTTTTCTTTTCTTGAACTATCACAGATATTATTTCATCTTTTGTTTCCTTTTTTATGGGAAGAAAGATTTATCATAATCTAGAGAGCATAAAAATTATTGGAATAGACAAACAAAAAATTGCTATTTCAACAGATTAAAAAAACACTTTTTTTGATTTGTATTTTTTGCTAAAATAAATAGTGCCCTTATGTAAAAATAAGATTATAAAGGAGATAAAATGGCTGTTCCATTTAGAAAAACGAGTAAGAGTAAAAAAGGTAAAAGAAGATCGCATCAAGCATTAACAGCACCAACATTAGCAAAATGTTCAAATTGCGGTGCCATGATTAAACCACATAGAGTGTGCCCTGAATGTGGATTCTATAATGGTAAAAAAGTTGCTTAATTAAGTAAAATACTAATTTGCTACTAATTTAATATAATTTTATTACTAATGCCTCCGCTAGGGGGTATTTTTATTTCAATATATTTTTCGTAAATATTAATTAATATTTCATAATAAAAATGGTTATTATGCCAAATCAAATTTCTAATTTTCAACACTATTCAATTTTGCTACCAGAAATAACGGAACAACTTTCTATAAAACCACACGGAATTTATTTAGATGGAACGTTAGGTTTAGGTGGACATAGTTTGGAAATTTTAAAACGATTAAATAACCAGGGTTTATTGATTGCTTTTGACCTTGACAAAAAAGCTATTGAAATGGCAACTAATAAATTTAGAGTGGCTGGTTATGATAATTTTAAGATTATTAATGATAACTACGCTAATGTAAAAGCACAACTAGACAAATTAGAAATAACTAGTTTAGATGGTGTGCTTGTTGATCTCGGAGTTTCTAGTATGCAATTAGATGATGGTTCGCGAGGGTTTTCATATCATCAAGATGCAAAACTTGATATGCGAATGAATCAAGATAGTAATTTATCTGCTTATGAAGTGGTGAATGAATATGATGAAAATTCACTTAGTCGAATTTTTTGGTTGTATGGTGAAGAAACTTTTGCAAAACGCATCGCTGCCATGATTGTAAGAAGTAGAGTAAATAAACCAATTGAAACAACTTTTGAACTTGTTGAGATTATTAAGTCTGCATTTCCAAAAAAAGTTCTTTATACAATGGAAAAACATCCAGCTCGAAAAGTTTTTCAAGCAATTCGCATCGAAGTTAATCAAGAATTAAAATCGTTAGAAAAATTTTTAAATGACATTCTAGATTTTTTAAAACCGACTGCAAAACTTTGTGTAATAACTTTTCACTCACTTGAAGATCGAATAGTTAAACAATTTTTTGTTGATAAAACGTCATCAAATTTACCAAGTAAATTACCAATTAAAGCAAAAGATATCAAAATCAACTATGAGTTGATTACAAAAAAACCAATCTTGCCTAGTGAACAAGAATTACAAGAAAATAGTCGAAGTCGCTCAGCAAAATTAAGAATTATTCAAAAAAAATAAGGGGAACAAAATGAATTATGTATACGCAGGGTTAGAAATAGGAAATACAAGCTTACGTTTTATTGTGAGTGAAATTATCCACGATAAAGTAAATATTTTGTATAAGAAAGTTGTTCCTGGAATATTTTTGAAAAATCATTTAGTTGTTGATCCAAAAACAATCGGGAAAATGGTGGACGAGTTTGTCGATGATGCAAATTTCTTGTTAAAAATGAATATATCTAAAGTTTTATTAGTTTTACCTTCTTTTGGTTTAACTATTAATAAAATTTCAAGAGGGATTAACTTACAAGAACCAAAAACAATTACATTCTCAGATATTAACGCGTTAAAAATGGATATTATGATTGAAAAATCGAATAATGAAAAACTATCTCCGATTGAAATTATTTCAACTTCATATTCAGTTGACGACAAAGAAACAACTTTTAAACCAATTGGTCAAAGAGCTTTTAAATCTTTAAAATTAGAAGGTTATTTATATTCAATTAACAAAAAAGTTTATGAGAATTATTTACAAATTTTTGTAAAAACAAAATCTAAAATTTTAGATGTAGTTATTGATGCATTCGCATGACAAGAGGAAGTTTTTAAATCTGTAGCTGATAAAGAAAATGCAGTTATAGTTGACTATGGTCACAAAAAGACATTGGTAATGGTTTATTCTCACCAATTCCTAAGTTCTATCGATGCGTTACCGTTTGGTGTTAATAACATTGATAAAGATGTTAATTATGTTGTCGATTGTGATAATTTTGCAAAAATAGAAGAATTGCGTAAAACTTGTGTTAAATTAAACGACCAACCAGCAGAAGAACCGTTCATCATTAAGCAAAAATGTTTTCCATTAGCACCAAATAAAATTGTTGATTTCACATCTAATGAATTAAATGTTGTTGCAAAAGCAAGAATTATTGAATCATTTGAAAAAATTTACAAAACAGCTTTAGAGAGAACAGAAGGAAATTTATCAACAATTCATCTAGTAGGAGGAGGAGCTAGTCTGCACGGGTTAGAAGAATTCCTACATGGTTATATGCATTTAGATGAAATTGTAATCTACAATTCAAATACAATTAATGCTAAAAATCCCTCTTTATGAAATGTTTTAGGAGCGATTAAGTATAAACACCATTCTAATACAGAAGAATCAAAAAGAGAAACATCACTTAAAAATAATTTTAGTTACACTTTAAAGAAAAATGTTGTTTTTCCGAGAGTATTTAGTGAAATGTCAAAATCAATTAACAAAAAATTATTCAATAAGGGGGCACAATAAAAATATAAAATCATATTTTAACATTAATAAAATATTAAATATAAAATAAAAGCAAATTTATTGGAAAAATATAAAAGGAGAAATTATGTACGGAAAAAAAGACATTGAATTTAATTCAACGCAAGCAAGTAACGGACAAGCTTGCATTAAAGTAATTGGTGTAGGTGGCGGTGGATGTAACGCTGTTAACCGCATGATTGTAGAAGGGATTTCAGGAGTAGAATTTTGAGTAGTTAATACTGATGCTCAAGTTTTAGCTGAATCAAAAGCTAAGAATAGAATTATTCTTGGAAAAGAATTGACAAAAGGATTAGGAGCTGGAGCCAACCCTAATACAGGAAGAGAAGCGTCAATTGAATCTGAGGAAGAAATAAGAGAAGCACTAAAAGGTGCAGATATGATTTTTATTGCAGCTGGAATGGGTGGAGGAACTGGTACAGGTTCAGCCCCAGTAATTGCTAAAATTGCCAAAGATTTAGGAGCTTTAACGATGGCTATCGTTACTCGTCCATTTACATTTGAAGGTACTACAAGAATGGCTAATGCTAATCAAGGATTACAAGAACTTAAAGAAAATGTAGATTCATTAATTGTAGTATCAAACGATAAATTATTGGAAGCGATTGGTAATATTCCATTAAAAAGCGCCTTCCAAGAAGCAGATAAAGTATTAAGACAAGGGGTACAAACAATTACAGATTTAATTGCCATCCCATCTTTAATTAATTTGGACTTTGCTGATGTTCGCACGATTATGCAAGATAAAGGTTACGCTTTAATCGGAATTGGAATGGAAAAAGGTGAAAACAAAGCTGAAGGTGCCGCATTAAAAGCAATTTCTTCACCATTGTTGGAAGCATCAATTACAGGAGCAAAAGATGCTATCGTTAACGTGACTGGTTCAGAATCAATGACATTGTTTGAAGCTAATGCGGCTGTTGAAGTAATTCGCGAGCATGCTGGTTCAGACATTAACATAATTTTTGGGGTTGCCATTAATGAAGAATTAGATGACCAAATGATCGTTACCGTTATTGCAACTGGTTTTGATGAAGAAGCGATTATTTATGCTGATCCAAATGCTATTGCACAACGTCGCACTGAGTGAAAGAAAAATTTGAAAGCAAGCGTATCAGACAAATTTAGAACTGAACAAGAATTATTAGCTTCAATGAAATATCAATCAAGTCAACGTAGCAGCAATACTGCAAGTAGTAAAATTGAAGTAGCACCACACTTAAGCCCAGCTTCTAGAAGTAGTGCAAGTCAATTATCTAGAACGATGAAACAAAATGTGTCAAATATCAGAATGGACAAAGTTTCATCAACACAAAATATAAGTATGAACGAAGAAGATGATATTCCAGCGTTCTTAAGAAAGAGATAAAATATGTTAAATTTATTTAGAAAAAATAACATTCATCAACAAGCAACAACATCAAAAAAACCAGATATCGTTTCTGGTATTCAACATGCTGTTCGTAAGTTAACAAAAGTACATGAAATTAAAACTTGTATTTTAAAAGACTATAGTCAAGTGACGAAAGTTGCTGATTATGTAAAAGAAGGTGAAAGTGTAATTGTTAATTTACACAACATTGAAGAAAATAAATTCTTTAGAGCAATCGACTTCTTAAGCGGAACTGTTTATGGTATTAATGGAAATATCGAAAAAATTGGTGAAAAAGGAACAAAAATTTACTTATTAACACCAAAATCAGTAATTTTAAGTGCTGAACTTAGAAAAACGCTAACAGTAAGTATTGATAACTTTAAATAAATAAAAAAATAAAATAGCTCAACTGAGCTATTTTTTTTATTCTTAAAAAGGGATTTACTATTTTTGCTTGATAAGATAAAAACATAAGGAAATTTTTATGTACTCAAAACAAAATAAAGTAGTTGCAACAGGGCTTTGGCTAAATATGATCGTCTTACCATGATTTTTCGGATGAATGATGGTACAAATGGTTGATTATTTTTATGATGGAATCCAACTAGATTTTATTGTCGCAACATTTGCAATTTTTCTAGGAATATTAATGTTTGGGATGTTTGTTTGAACATCAGTAATTATTTTGACTGATCACGAAGTCGGTGTTCTATACACAGTATTGTCATTTTTCGTTAATATTTTTAGTTTCATTTTATTTATTGCATGTTATGTGGTGGGATCAAGAAAAGAAAATAAAATTAATGAGTTAAATAATTAAAAAATAATTTTTAAAATTCATTATTCTTTTCATCTTGATAAGATAAAAACATAAGAAAGGAAAACGTATGTACACAAAGAGAAATAAAGTAGTTGCTGTAGGATTATGGCTAAATATAATATTCATACCATGATTATGTGCATTTTCAATAGCATTAACTGTAGAACTATTTAACGGGGACTTAAGTGCAAGTTCAAATATTTTTTGAGGAATATTTACTATATTCATAAGTTTCATTACTCTTTTGATGTTAATTTGAACAATTGTTATATTAGCGACAGATCAAGAAATTCTGGTTTGATATACCGTCTTAACGTTTTTTGCAAACTTTATTAGTTTTATTTTATTTATTATTTGCTATATTGTAGGAACGAATCAAACAACCAAACCTGTCGTTACTCGGGTATCAACTTTTAACCCAACTTCTTAAAATAATAAAAATAGCTCCGAAGAGCTATTTTTATTATTAATTATTCATTAACACAAACTTTTTGACGATCAGATTGTTCTTCTATTGTTTGACCGATCAAAATTAAGATAAAACCTAAAATAGAGCAGCAAAAGAAACTTAATACTAAATACCCTGTAGAAACACTTTTGTTTTTACCTAATATATATACTTCAAATACCCATATCTGTATAAAATACTTTGTACATTATATGATGTTTACGATATTTTAGTCAATCATTTTTAAAATATTGTAACTACATTCTATTTATGTTTTGTATAATACAACTATTATGAAAAAAGCATTAATTGGAATTGGTTTGTTGGTTGTTATTACAACAATCATCATTGTTGTAGTTGTATTAAATAATCAAACAGGATCATCATCTGGTTCTGGTTGTCATGGGCATCAGTGTTAGCATGGATAATAAAGATTTAATGGAACAATGATCAAAACTTTTTCAAGATAAGAGAAGTTTTGAAAATTTTACAAATAATTTAACAAATGAGCAAAGAACTATGTTTGTTAATTTATTAACTAGTGAACTGGCTCAATATATTAATGATGTGCATAATTTTAGCGATAATGTTTTAATTTCATTCTTGGTTAAAAACTTAAAAATTGATGAAGTCGAAATTAAAAAAGATTATCGCGATAATTATGAAAAATACTTAACAACTTTAGTTAAGAAATTAAAAGGATAATATGGAATTTAAAGATACGTTATTAATGCCTGTTACAGATTTTGAAATGCGTGCAAATTTAAATCAAAAGGAACCGGCAATTCAAGAAAAGTGGGAAAGTAAAAAAATTTATCACAAAGCATTGCAAAAAAATAAGTCTAATGAGCCTTATGTATTTTTGGATGGTCCGCCATACGCAAATGGTAGTATCCATATCGGACATGCCTTGAATAAGGTTTTGAAGGATATCAATGTTCGTTATAGAACGTTAAATAACATGTACACTCCGTTTGTTCTTGGTTGAGATACTCACGGATTACCAATTGAAAGTGCTATCGAAAAATCTGGAGTAAAACGTAAAGAAAAGACAGTCAATGAATTCCGCAATATTTGTAAGGAATATGCTCTTGACCAAATTAAAAATCAAAAAGAGCAATTTAAAAGATTAGGTTTATTCACAGACTATAGTGAAACGTATTTTACTCTTCAAAAAGAATATGAAATTGAACAAGTTAAATGTTTTTTTTCAATGTTAAAACGTGGACTTGTTTTCCGCGATTTAAAACCAGTTTATTGATCGTGAAGTTCAGAAAGTGCATTAGCAGAAGCTGAAATTGAATATCAAGAAAAAAATTCTCCATCTATTTATGTAACATTTGACATAAATCATAACGATATTTTACCTACTGGGACAAAAGCAATAATTTGAACAACAACACCATGAACGCTTCCTGCCAATCGCGCCATTTCTGTAAATCCGACATTTGATTATGTAGTAATTGAAACTAATAAGGGCTTATTTTTAATTTTAGATAATCTTCGTGAGAAATTAATATCAAAATTGAACTTTGAAGAAGTCAAAATTATTAAGAAATTAAAAGGGAAAGAACTGGAAAATTTAACATATACCCATTTTTTTAATAACGAAAAATACAAATTAATATTAGGAGAGCATGTTTCTGATATTGATGGAACTGGACTAGTACACACAGCTCCAGGACATGGGCAAGATGACTACATTGTTGGTAAAAAATATAATTTGGAAGTTGTTTCTGTTGTTAATGCTCAAGGAATTATGGAAAAGGCTGGCGAATTCGATGGTTTATTTTTAGATAAAGCTTCTCAGTCAATCATTGAAAAATTAGAGTCATTAGGTAATTTACTTTTTAAAGAAATAATTACTCACCAGTATCCGCATGATTGAAGAACTAAAAAACCAATTATTTTTAGAGCAACACAACAATGATTTATTACGATTAAAAATATTAAAAATAATATTATCAAAGATTTAGATGGAATCGTTAGTTATCCTGATTGAGGAAAATCAAGAATGCAAAATATGATTGCAAATCGTGGTGATTGATGTATTTCTCGTCAAAGAATTTGAGGTGTACCAATTCCAATAATTTATGATGCTAATCATGAACCAATTGTGAAGGATGATGTAATTCAACACCAAATAAATATGTTTATAAAACATGGTGTAGAAGCATGAGATAAATTACCTATTAAAGATCTTTTACCAGATAACTTTAATCAAAATATTGATGGATATACAAAAGAAAAAGATATTATGGATGTTTGATTTGATAGTGGGACAGCTTTCAATACATTACTAAGAAATTTTGACACAACAGTTGCTGATGTTTATATTGAAGGAAATGATCAATTTAGAGGTTGATTTAATTCTTCATTGATTATTTCATCAGCTGTTCATAATAAATCTCCATACAAAAAACTAGTTACTCATGGTTTCGTTTTAGATGAAAAGGGACATAAAATGTCTAAATCGAAAGGCAATGTGATTGATCCACTAAAAGTTATAAATCAATATGGTGCTGATGTATTACGTTTATGAGTTTCATCTGTTGACTACCAAGAAGATGTAAGAATCAGTGATAATTTATTAAAACAAGTCGCTGAAAGTTATAGAAAAATTCGTAACACAATTCGTTTTATGCTTGGAAATTTAAATAATTATCATCATAAAACTATTCAATTGAATGAAGTAGACCAATATATGATTCATTTAACAAATGAATTGATTTATGAAGTTAAGAATAGTTATGAAAATTATAAATATGAAAAAGTTTATCAGTTAATTAATAATTTTGTAATCAATGATTTAAGTGCTTTCTATTTAGACATTGCAAAAGACGTCGTTTATGTTCAACGAGAAAACGACCCAAGAAGACAACAAATTCTTTTTGTTTTCTATCACATTACAAATACTTTAATCACTTTGTTGGCACCAATCATTCCGCACACATGTGAAGAAGCATACTCATTTTTTAATAAATTAAATAAAAATGAGTCTGTAATGTTAGAAGAAATTAAACTATTAGATGTTTCTGTAAATATCAATGTTAATGAATGAAATAAAATATGAAAATTGAAAACAGATATATATCAAGAAATTGAAAAAGCTCGTCAAGATAAAATTATTGGAAAATCGTTAGAAGCTAAGATTGTTTTAAAATTAAAAAATGATTTTAAATTTTTTGAAACAATCTATTTGAAAGAAATTTTAATGGTTTCAAAATTAGAAATAAATAATGAGATTTCTAATAATTTAGTTGAAAAGGAATCTTGTTATGTTCAAGTAACTAAACATCCAGGCAAATCTTGTGAAAGATGCTGAAAATATTTTGAACAAGATGAAATGTTTGATGGAAAAATATGTATTAGCTGTCATAATGCAATAAAATAATACATATGATTAAAAACATTTGATTAAAACTAAAAAGAGTTTCTAATATTAATTCAGGAACGGCAAAAAATAAAATTTTTGCAATTTTGATTGCATCAATTTTTTTTTGAATCGATGTTTTATTTAAATACATTATTTCTGCTGACCAATCCGGCAAGTCATATCCGATTATTTCGCATTATTTCGCCATTAAATATACTGAAAATTATGGTTCCTCTTTTAGTTTATTTAGTGATATGCCATGATTGGTTGCTTTATTAAACGTTATTGCTTTAATTGTTCCATTGGCTGGTTTTATTTTTTCGACTAGATTTGCTATCAAAATTGGATTTGCTTTTATATTGTTGGGAGCTATTGATAATTTTGCTGATCGTGTAATTTTAGGATATGTAATTGATTACATTTCTGTTGAATTAGGAAGTTATACAATAGTGTTAAATGTTGCTGATTTAATGATTACATATGGCGTAATTCATGTTTTAGTTGTGTATGTATTTACATCTAATGCTAAAGATGTTGCAATGAATAAAGAAGAAGTGAAAGCAACTTTAGAAATTACGGATAATAATGAATAATAATGTAAAAGAATTATTTTATAACAATAATAATGCGCAAAGGATTGACAAATTTTTAGCAGAAGAATTAAAAGTTTCTCGTTCATATGTTCAAAAAATGATTGAAAAACAATTGGTTCTTGTTAATGACGAAATCATTAAATCTAACTATGTGTTAGAAAATAATGACGTTATTAAAATAGATGAATTATTTTTTATAAAGGACGAATCTTTAAAATATGTTCGCCCAAACGTGGAAATGAAACTAGACATCATTTATGAAGATGATTATTTAGTAATTATTAATAAACCGAATGACACAGTTGTTCATATAGCTCCAGGGCACACTGAAGACACGATCGTGAACGCTTTAAAACATCATTATGCTGATAAATTGGCTAACAATGAATCCATTCGCCCAGGAATTGTTCACCGTATAGACAAAGATACAACAGGGATAATTGTTGTTGCTAAAAACGATGAAATACTAACAAAACTTCAAGAACAATTCCAAAGTCATACAATTGTCCGCAAATATCATGCAATTGTTCACGGAAGAATTGAAAAGGATAAATTATTAATTGATTTGCCTATTAAACGCGATCAAAAAAACTATAAAAAAATGGTGATTGCTCAGGATGGTAAAAAAGCAAAAACAATTTTGAATGTTTTAGAACGTTACAAAAATTACACATATGTAGAATTAGAATTGATGACTGGAAGAACTCACCAAATTCGCGTTCACTTGAATTACTTAAAATATCCAATTGTTGGTGATAATATTTATGGATTATATTCTGATCGTAATTATGAGTATGGTCAATATCTAAATGCTTTTTATTTAGAATTTACGCATCCAATTACCAACGAAAGATTGAAATTTACTATCGATGATCCAATTGAATTTAAAGATAAATTAATCAGAATAAGCAATGAATAAATTAATTTAGTTAAAATACATAATGACTATAATAAAGAGGGGAAAATGCAAAAAGACAAACATATAAGTTGAGATGAATATTTTATGGGGATAGCGCAAATGTCAGCGCTAAGAAGTAAAGACCCACACACTAAAGTAGGGGCTTGCATTATAAGTAATCACGATAAAATCATTTTAGGAACAGGTTACAACGGGGCACCTCGTCGAATTGACGATAAAAATATTCCATGAGAAACTCGCGTTGATAAACATGTTAATCAAACTAAATATCCATATGTAGTTCATGCAGAACAAAACGCCATCATTAATTCATGAGGAAGAAATACTGCTAAATCTCATGCTTATGTGACGTTATTTCCTTGTTCAACATGTACTAAATTATTATTACAAATTGGAATTGAAGAATTAATTTATCTACACAACCCATACGAAAAAGAAGATGACATTAAAGCTTCAACTAAATTATTAAAGGAAGCTGGAATTAAAATTCGTCAATATACACCTGAACATATTAATTTATTATCTAATGATAACTACCCAACTTACAAATAACGATATTAATTTACTTTATAAGTTTTATTAACATAATGTATCGCATCTTCGATGCGATTTTTTATAGTTTCTCTAACTATTTTTTCAATTTCCTGTTTTGGTCGCTTACTTCTTATTAAATGATCGATAAATGGTTTAATATTTTTTTCAAAATTTGCACCAATTGTTAAATCAAAATTATATTTTCTACTAATTTCTTGAATAATATCTAAATACTTAGCGCGAGCAAAAATACTTGCACACATTACTGAGATATATTCTTGATCTGCCTTTTCTATTAATTTAATTTCGCTATTATAAGATGATAAATTTTCAATATTTTCAATTTGAATTTTATGACTTGTAAATTTATCAATAACAACGTTGTGATTAATATCACGATTAATACATGCTTGTTTAATTAGTAATTCATAGTGATAACACATAACTTCATTTAAGTTAGAACCCTTTTCACGAGCATTGTGTAATTCAGATGGAGAAGCAAATGAATAAAGTATATTTTTTTGTTGGATTAATTTTGAAATTTGTTCTCTTAATTGAATAATTTTCATGTCTGTTAATTTTTTTGAATCATTAATACCGAAATCAGTTAATTTTTGAAAATCACTTTGTTGGACAGTAACTGAGCAAAAAACTACAGAACCAAAGTCTTCACCTTTACCTGATTCATCCATTCCAACATAATTTTCTTCTTCTAATTCAAAATCTAAAATTTTTTGAGGTTTTGGTTTATGGATAATAGCATTTTTTTCATTATGGAATTCTGGCACAAATTTTGGATTAATTTCTTTAATTATCGAAAGTACTTCTGTTTTTATAGTTTTTCCTTTTCCTTGAACATCTAATCTTTTAGGTTCCTCGTATCAAAAAATAGAATAACCATTTCGCTTTAAGTATTTGGCATTATTTTTTATTTCGAATGGATTAGAAATAAATCATTTTTCTAAATCATTTAGTTGTTGCTTTGTAAAATTTATTTTTCAGTAAGTATCATTTAAAATATCTATTATTATTTTCATCAATACAATTTTAATATTTATTTTTAGAAATTAGTAATTTAAAATTAATCTATGATGAATAACTTTATTGGTATTGATATCGTTGAAAATAAGAGATTGATTATTTCAGCTAATAAGATAGCTAAGCGAATTTTATCTCAGGATGAATTGTGTGAATTTACAAACCGTAAAACAAAACTAGCGAAACGCGAATTTTTAGCTGGGAGATGAGCAGCTAAAGAAGCTATTATCAAATGTATTGAACAACCGATACCAATGAATAAAATCGAAATCCAAAAAACCGAAAATAATAAATTGTATTTCATTTATAATAAGTACAATGTGACAATAAGTATAAGTCACGAGAAAGCATACACGGTTGCTGTTGCTTATTATAATGCAGAGGGAAAATAATGAAACAATATTTAGATTTATGCCGTTTTGTTTTAGATAATGGTGAAAAGAAAGGTGACCGAACAGGAACTGGTACCATTAGTTGATTCGGATATCAATCTCGTTATAATCTAAAAAATGAATTTCCTCTTGTCACAACTAAAAAAGTTCATTTTAAATCTGTTTTAGTTGAATTACTATGATTTGTTAAGGGAGATACTAATATTCAATACCTTGTTAAAAACGGAGTAAGAATTTGAAATGAATGACCATTTAAAAAATATCAATCCTCTTCAGAATATGATGGAATAGATATTAAAACTTTTGCCCAACGTATTGCGGATGATGATAATTTTGCTCAAAAATGAGGAGATCTGGGTCCAGTATACGGAAAACAATGACGGGATTTTAATGGAGTTGATCAACTAAGTTGAGTTGTAGAAGAAATTAAAAAGAATCCGCAATCTAGACGTTTAATTGTTTCAGCATGAAATCCAGTTGAAGTTAAAAATATGCTTTTACCTCCTTGTCACTCTTTAATGCAATTTTATGTCACTGACGATGGATATTTAAATTGTCAACTATATCAACGTAGTGGAGATATCTTTTTAGGTATTCCTTTCAATATTGCTTCATATTCCTTATTAACATATATGGTCGCTGCCATAACTGGTCTAAAACCTGGTACTTTCATTCATGTAATTGGGGATGCTCATATATATTCAAATCATGTTGACCAAATTAATCTTCAATTAACAAGAACACCATATAAATTGCCAAAATTAATAATAAAAAGAGAAGTTAAAAATATTGAAGACTTTAACATTGAAGATTTTGAATTAGATGGATACGAGGCTCACCCTCATATTGCTGGAGCGGTGGCTGTCTAATATGATTTCTTTTATTCTTGCGATGGACAGAAATGGCCTAATAGGTAATGAGAACAAATTACCATGACATATCCCGGCTGAATTAAAATATTTTCGCCAAGTAACACTTGGAAAAGATATGTTAATGGGCAGAAAGACTTTTGAATCAATCGGTAAACCATTACCTGGTCGAAATACCATTATACTGACAAATAATAAGGATTATTATTTTGATCATCCTAATGTACGTGTTGTCTTTAATGTAGATAAATTATTGGCAGAATATAGCGACAAGGAATTGATGGTTGTTGGTGGTGCAGCTATATTTAAGTTATTATATGAAAAGTGTGAAACTTTGTATTTAACAATTGTTAAAGGTGAATATCAAGGTGATACTTATTTTAAAGATATCAACTTAAATGATTTCATTTTACAAAGTGAGCAAGATAACGAAGATTTTACAACTTACGTTTACAAAAGAAAGAGTTAAAATGCGCCTTTGATTTTTACCATTTTATTTTATTTGCCTACTATGACTTAAATGAAGAGCTAAATCTTTATATAAAGGTGTGAAAGTAAAAAACAAACCATATGACAAAAATAGAGCATATCATCTTGTTCGCCGAATTTGTCAATATACTAAATTCTTATATAAATTTAAAATTGAAGTTCAAGGATTAAAAAATATCCCTGATAAAAAAATGTGCTTAATTACACCGAACCATCAATCAAATTTTGATCCTATTTTAATGATTTTAGCTATGCCTAAAAAAACTTACCCAGCATTTATAGCAAAAGAAGAATTGTTAAAAGATTGAAAAGTGAATTCTTTTTTAAAAATTATTTATTCGTTTCCATTAAATCGTCAAAGTTTACGTCAATCATTGGAAATTATTAATGCAAGTACTGAACACATGATTAAAAATAAATCACCATTGATTATTTTCCCAGAAGGGACTCGTTCTAAATCAAAAGAAATGGGAGAGTTTAAACCTGGTGCTTTCAAACCTGCTTTTATATCAACAGCACCAATAATTCCAGTAACTATTGTTAATTCAATTGACATTACATCAAATATTCACAAACGAATGATAAATAATAGTTTTAGTAAAAAAATGAAACCTACTATAAAAATTATTTTTCATACACCTGTAAAATATGACAATTTTCATCATAAAAATACTACTTCAGTAGCTGAAGAGGTTAAAAAAATCATCGGGAAAAGCATTTAAATACATACTTTTAAAAAATATGCCTTAGTGCATATTTTTTTTAATAAACACTTTTTTAACTATTTAAAAGATATAAAATAAAATTAAAGTATGATTGATAAAATTTTAGAGAAAAGACATTTAGGTTTAGAATTAAACGAAGAAGAAATTACCTACATTGTAGATGGTTTTTTATCTGGTGAAATAATAGATGCACAAATGACTAGTATTTTGACTAGTTCTAAATACAAAAGATTAACAACTAAAGAAGTTATTTGATTTACAGAGAAATCTGTTAATGTATCAAAAAATATTAAAATTAGGTCTAAAAAAATTATTATCGATAAACATTCTGTTGGCGGAATTGGGGATAAGTTTACATTATTGCTTGTTCCAGTTTTAGCATCTTTAGGTTTTACTGTTGTTAAAACAAGTGGAACCGGTCTAGGAATAACTGGGGGAACTATTGATAAAGTACTTTCTATTCCAGGATTTAATCCATTTTTATCAATTAAAGAAGTTGAAAAAATAACATCAAAAAATGACATGATATTGTTTGCACACTCTCCTGATTTCGCTTTAATTGATGAAAAAATTTATAATCTACGTAATCAAACTAATACAGCTAATATAATTGAATGAGTAGCTATTAGCGTTATGACCAAAAAAATACTAATTGATTCAGATTTAATATTAATCGATTTAAAAGTTGGTGACGGAGCTTTTTGTAAAACTACAGCTGATGCAGATAAATTAATTCATTATTTTCAAAAAATTGCAGATCATTTCAAGCGAAAAATTTCCATTGTTGTATCAACAGTTAATGAACCGTTAGGTTTTAGTGTCGGAAATGCTTGTGAAGTTCATGAAGTAATTTCATATTTATCTGGGGAAAAAAATTCTGATTTAGAAACCCTTTTAAAAGCATTTTTGAATCACTTAGCTAAGGAGTACCCATTAGCTAATACAAGAATCGAAGAAGCGATAAAATCAGGTAAAGCTTTTAAAAAATTTGTTCAACTAATTGATAATCAAGGCGGAAATTTTAATGAGTTTATGGAAAAATATGCTAGTGAATTAGCAAAAATGAATTTAACTGAAATTAAAGCTAATAAATCAGGAATATTTAAAATGACAAAAGTTAGCCAAATAGGTGAAGTTAGTCGTGATATAGGAATCATTGCTACCTCAAAATATCCAACTCCAGAAAAGTATTCAGCGATTTTTGTTGACAAAAAAAATAATCAATCTGTGAAAAAAAATGATGTTTTAATTAGAGTGTATTCGCCAGAACAATTATCAAAAGAAACATTAGATAAATTAAAAACATGTTATCGAATAGATCAAACAAGAGGCAGTTATAAATTAATTGTGAAAATGGTTTAAATGAGTGAGAAAAAATTTTTAGCAATAGATGCTCATAAATTTACTTTGGAAAATTTTGAAGGCCCGATGGATCTTCTTTTAAGTATGGTTCGTGACAAGAAAATAGATTTATTAGAAATAGATTTACTTAATTTAATTCAACAATATTGTGATTTTGTAACAAAAAATATTCACACCAATATTGATGATGTTAGCGAATATTTAGTGATGGCAACATATTTGTTAGAACTAAAAAGTAAGTTACTTCTACCGAAAACGAAATTAGAAGTCGATGAAGATATGGTTGCAGCAGAAAAAGATAAACTTATTAATGCTTTGATAGAATATAGCAAATTTAAAAAAGTGTCCGCACTATTGCAAAAAAACTTTCTAGAGCGTCAATATTTTTACGATAAAATACCGATGGATTTAACTCAAATTAAATCATCTGCAAAACCAACAATACGTAACGTTTCGTGAGATAAGGTAAATTATGTTTTAAAAAACATGATCGAAAGAATAGCTTGAGAAAAACCACTTGATCAAAAAATAGTTCAATCTAAATACTCTCAAGAAGAAGTTAAAGAAGTATTTGATAATTTTGTAGATGAATTAACAGACAATAATCCAATTTCCATCTATCATGTTTTGAAAGCACAAAATATCGATAGAGATGATTATCTAACATATTTTGTTTTATTATTTACAACTTTATTAGAATTAGTAAAGGAACAAAGAGTTTTTATTGATTGCAATGAAAACGATGTTTTTTTTGTAAAGAGGTAGGGGTTATGAATTTTTTAAAACAAATTGAAGCAATTTTATTTGCTAAAGGCGGAGATGGAATATCACTAAGTGAATTATCTAAAATTCTTCAAATTAGCAATAAAGCATTATTGGAAAATATTAGCGAATATGAAAAGGAATTAAGTAGTGAAAATCGCGGATTAAGCCTTCAGTTATTTAATGGCAATATTAAACTTGTTACAAAAAAAGAATGCTCAATTTACCTGGAAAAATTAAAAAACGAGCAATTAAAAACCTCATTATCTATTGCTGCAATCGAAGTCTTAAGTATTATTGCAGCTAAAGAGCCAGTAACAAAACAAGAAGTGGAAAAAATCCGCGGGGTAGGATGTGATGGTTTATTTTTAAAACTAAGAGCATTGGAATTAATCGAAGAAAAAGAACGTAGTAATTTGCCTGGGATGCCGATACTATATGTTATTACAAGTAAATTTTATGATTTGTTTAAATTAGAAAATAAAGAAGCGATTATTTCTTTATTATCCGAATTAGAATTATCCCAACAACAAAACATTTTTAATTAATATGAAAAGATTAGGTTTAGCGATTTCATCGCGAGGTTTTTGTTCAAGAAGACAAGCGGATAAATTAATTCTCGAACAAAAAGTAAAAGTAAATGGCGAAATCGTAACCGATTTCTCATTTAAAGTTGCTGATAACGATCAAATTACTATTGATGGTTATGAAAATACAATAACTAAAAATCCTGATGAATTTGTTTATTTTTTATTTAACAAACCTCCTGACTGCGTTTGCACCAATAACGACCCACAAGGCAGAAAAACTTACTTAGATTATTTCTCCATCGAAGATAAAAAACATCATTTATTTCCTATAGGCAGATTAGATTTAAAAAGCCAAGGATTATTGATTGTGACAAATGATGGTGAATTATATAATAAATTGATGCATCCAAGAAATCACGTCGAAAAAGAATATTTAGTAGGTGTTGATAAATCATTAAGAAAAGACGAATTAAAAAAATTTTCCCAAGGACTTATGATTCGTGAAGGATATGAAACCGGACCTTGTGAAATAAAAGAATACAGAATGGTCGGTAAAACTTATTATTATTTAGTAATCTTAAAACAAGGTAAAAATCGTCAAATTCGCGAATCATTTAAATTATTTCATATATATGTTTCATTTATCGAAAGAATTCGAATAGGTTCTTTAGAGATAGGGGATTTGCACTTAGGAAAATATCGTAAATTAACAATACATGAATTGGAGAAATTAAAAAGATAATGAAAAGACTTTTATACAAAAATTCTTTATTAAGCATTAGAAGACAAAAAACGTTTTTCTTAACTATTGTTATTTTGTTATCACTTTTGCTAACATTTATTTTTAGTGTCCAGAATTTCGTTAACATTAATAATGATAATGCACTGGATTTTATTAAGCAGGCTAATATTCCGCAATTTGGTGATTCAGCTTCTTATAAATATAAAGAAAGTTTAGATTCACAAGTTGACACATTAGAAAAACACGAAAATACAATATACAAAGATTGATCAATAACTAATCACAACTCCAATAATCCTACAACTAACCCTTTATATACATCACTAAATGCATTAGAAGATGTTGATAATCAAAATAACTCTAATATTCAAGTTGGTGATCATATTTTTTCATCATATACTTTGTTTTCAACATATAATGCTACTTTTAATAGCAATCATCCTAACATAGGGCGATTGTTTCAAGTAAATGACAATAAAACTACTTTTATTGATGACAATGTTGTTAATGATTTTAATAAACTAATGCCACAAAACGTTTCCTATAGTGTAGAAGGACAAATTCTTCATTGTGATTTTAGTGGAGAAACGTATGTTTCTTATGCATTCGCGAAAGAAAATAATTTAAAAGTTGGAGATACAATTACACTTCACCATATTACAGGAGGGCAGTTAAAAATCTTTACAACTGCTACTTTGCAAGTTTATGGAATAGCTAATAGTTTTTTTAACGTGTATCCAACTTTATCGGGAACAAATTTTTTTGTTAATTCATCACGTCCGAGTTTAATATTGCCGTTTAATTATTCATTTGTGCAAATCCCGCCATCTTTTAAAAATTGAGGAACGTATAATTTAATTATTCCGACACTAGTTCAGACAACCGCTTTTACAAATCCAATTTCAGATAGTGATTTAAATAGTTTAATTTCCTTTGCAAATAATTTAAAACCAAACCCAGAAAAGTGGGGGACAATTGATAGCAATAGTTTTTATATTTCAACCTTTTTGATGAAAAATTTTTTTCTTGCTTACATAATTATGGGTGCGGCATTTGTAGCTATCTTAATAATTTTTATTTTTTTAATTATTTACGGAATTTTAAAAAGAATGGTTGCATCATATAAAACACAATTAGCATTATTTAAATCAATGGGAGCTTCATCGATGAGCATCGCAACCTCCATGACTATTTTGCCGTTAATTTCAACTTTTGCATCAATTATGGTTTCGATTCTAGTGGCTTATTTTGTGCAACTACAAATTAGTAGCATTTTTTCAAAAGTTTTTTCATTTTACTTCATAACTTTATTGAATATTAAAGATATTGTGACCATTTCCTTGATCGCAATCACTTTAATTACTATTATTAGTTATTTAATTTCCCTTATAATGTGCAAGAAAATAAAATTTACTGATACATTGTATGAAGGGAATCTTTCAAAACCATATGGTTTTTTTTGATTTTTTAAAAAATTTGGAGCTTTGTTTTCAATTAATGGTATGTTAACTTACAACCTTTTTTTAAAAAATTTTACTAAGATTGTTTTCTCACTTGTAACCATTGTTTTTTCATTTGTTTGTTTGTTGTTTACATCAATAGCATTGACAACGGTAACTAGTTTTGTTGGAGAAATAAATGCTGGCACGAACATGTGATATGAATATTCAACAAACTCTATTTTTAATTCATCATCAAACATTCTTTCACCATTTTTAACATGCGAAAGGGATGATAATAAAATTTCTGACTGCCGCTACTACAATCCTAATGAAATTCATCCATTCGATATTAAAGGAATTTATACTTCAGAGGAATTAAAATTTGATATAAGTAGCACTAATGACGCGGTTGATAAAATTGTAAAAATGTTAGAAGTTAATGAACAAGTTGTGAACGACATTACAACCGATATAAACGGAGAGAAATCAACCAGCATTGCTCAGTTATTAAATGATTTACCGGGTACTACTCCTACATTTTATTATTTAGATTCAACAAGCACTAAAAGTCCACAAACATGATTAGAACTAGCACAAAATCTTAAAACTGCTATTAATAATCCATCAACAAAATTGACTCCTAAACACAAGACCGCCGTTATTGCTGCTGTTGATAATTTCATAAAATCGATAACATCAGATGTTAATAATAAAAAATTTTATTTTGGAGCAGAAATGTTGCGCAGAGGAGAAGATTCTGCCGTTTATGCCCATTATGTTGGCGAAGCCTTTAATTCATCTGGGTCAAGTATCTATGGATTCAATTTAATGTCGATAAATGAGAACGATTTTAATTTCAATTTATATAATTCTGATGATATAAAGATGTTAAATTCTTATGAAAATCAACCAAATCTAGGCTTTATTCCGATTTTTGTGAATAGAAGTTTTTTAATTACATCTCATCTTGCTAATGGCGACATGATTAAAGTGATGAGTTCTGATGGAGTTAACTACTATAATATGAAAATTATCGGTGTGCTAAAAAATACTTCACAAACTTTCGCTGTAACAAATGATTTTTTCGCTCAACAATTTTTTAAAAAAGAGGGTGCTTCGATAAGAGTTACTAATAGTGGAGATATTGATAATTTTGCTTATTCATTTACAGCAAATTCATCAAAAAGCAATTCAACATTTGCTAATTATTTTTCAACAGTTAATAAATGACCATTTTTATATTCTAATCCAGATTCTGTTATGAACATTTCTAATATTGTTTTAGTGTTAATACTATTAGTTGGAATTATTGGATTTTTATTGTCACTATTTTCACTAATGACCGTTATTAATATTATGATCTTTCAAGATATTCGCTATTTATCAGTTATGAATGTACTGGGTTATAAGTGAAATTATTCTTTGAAGCAAATTTTTATTATTTATGTTTTTGCAACCGCTATCATTGTTGGTATTTCTATTGGTGCGTTATATAAACCAGTTAACAATTTCTTTAAGAATTTTGAAAACGTTAATCCTTTACGATTTTCGATTCAGATGGATTCATCAGCTATCTTATTATCTGTTACTTTAATGGTGATTATTTTTCTTTTAATTTGAATAATATCAACAATTTCTCTACGTAAAATTGATCCATTGAGAATTTTGAAAGAAGAATAATTTTCAAAAATACACTCATTTAATTTATAAATATATAATTTTAATAGAATAATGTTATATGAAAAAATTACTCTATAAAAATTCATTAGTGGGTATTAAAAAGCAAAAAACTTTTTTTGCCACTATTACTGTGTTGATAACATTTCTTCTAACTTTCATTTTTAGTATTCAAAGTTATGCAGCTTTTAATAGTGGTACTCTAGAAAAAGTTATGGAAGAAGCGAATATTCCGCAACTTAAAGCATATAACGACCAAATGATGACTTCTGGATTTGATGATTATACTAATGCTATTCAAAACCGTTATGCCCAATTTTATGACAATTGATCTAAAACAACGGGAAATAAAAACAATCCTCAAACAAATCCTCTTCACGTTTCAGTATTTGGAAGTTCAGACTTTGTTAATAATAGTTATTCACAATTAACAAATATGCAAAATAACGATTCAACTTCGTTGTTTTTATTAGCATCATTGTATAACGGAAAAGATCATTCTGATGTTAAAGACAATAATCGATTCTATCAATGAGATCAGGACCAAAATAAATTCACTTTTTTAACCAGCCAAGAAACACATGATTTTAATAACTCAACACCAACCAATATAATTTATCAAGAAGTTGGTAACAAATTAGATATTAATTTTAGTGGAGAAACTTATATATCTTCTGGATATGCAAATATTGAACATTTGAAAGTAGGTGATAAAGTTTTTTGCAGTGCTTCTATTGCTGACAATCCGAGAATAGTTATTAATGCTACCTTAACGATTCGTAAAATAGCTGATAATTTTTTGACAACTTATCCATCTTACACTGCAAATAATTTTTTTGTTGGAACTAGTAAACCAACGTTATATTTACCAATCAACTATAGTTATTTCAATATTCCAGCACAATATGCAAGTAAATTTGGGCAAACTACTATGATGTGAGATCATTTGTACTCATGAATTAGTTTTGAAAAAAAAATACCATGAAAAGAAATTGATAGTATGGTCGATTATGCAAATGGAATTCCATCATTAAGAGGGTTTTTAACATCTTCTAATAGTTTAGGAATATATATATCAACTTTTTTAATGAAAGCTTTTTTTCAAAGCTACATAATTTTAGGTTCAGCTTTTATCTTAATTTTAATTTCGTTTAGTTTTTTAATTATTTATGGAATATTGAAACGTTCAATTGCTGGATATAAAACGCAATTAGCAATTTTTAAATCGATGGGTTTAACATCATTTGAAATTTCTACCTCCTTAACAATTTTACCCATCATTTCTACTTTAATAGGAATTGGAATATCGATTCCGATCGCCTATGAATTACAAGAACAAATTAATCAAATGTATAATAAAGTTTTTTCTTATCATTTTTCTGTAAATATCAACCCTTGAGAAATAGGATTGATTTCTTGAAGCTCGTTTTTGATTGTTGCCTTTGCTTCATTCATGATTTCTTATATAATGTGTCGCAAAATTAATTTTAAAGATTCATTATATGAAGGGAGTAGAAGTAAACCTAGCATGATTGTTTGAGGAATTAAACGAATCGGAGGGATGTTTAGCATTAACGGAATGCTAACATATAATTTATTTTTAAAAAACTTTACTAAGATTACATTCTCCTTGCTTACAATTATTGTTTCATTTATTTGCTTATTACTAAGTTCAATCGCTTTATCGACAATGACTAATTTTTTAAAGGAAATTAATAATGGTATCAACATGCGTTATTCATACACCGTAAAATCAGGCCCACTACATGACAGTCCACAACCAATTTTACTTTGCGAACATAATGGAAATGTAGTAAATGAATGTGGTTATTACACTAATAAGCAAACAAAAAAAGTTACAATTGGTAATACTTTGACAACTGAAAAAATTTCATTTTACGATTCATCATCTATTCAAGATGCAACTCAAAAATTGATGCAAATGCTATTGATGAATCAAGAAATTACAGATGACATTTTAAAAGATAATAATGGTGATCAAAAATCGAATATTGAACAAGTTCTAAATGCACAACCTAATAACAAAATTTATTATTTAAATAACACAAGTACAAATAACACAAATCTATGAATGAATTTAGGAACAAGTGTTATTAATGCTATTAAAAACTCTCCCAATATTTCTCAAGATAATAAATTAGCTCTTCAAAATAGTTTTCCAGATATCATAAATACCATCAAATATACGAAGGATTTGCAAACTTTTGATTACTATTTTGGCGTTCAAATTTTAGAAAATAATCGTGATTATGACATTTTAAAAACTACTTTCCAATCTGTCTATATCGAAGGAGAAAGTCAAATGCAAATGTCATATTTGCCAATATATCGTATCAATAATAATTATTCAGCTTTCACTTTATATACCCCTCAAATTATTGATACATTTAATAATTACGAAAAAAATCCAGTTCCTAATCCAACTGGCGGACCACTTCCTGTGATTCCGATATATGTTAATCGTAGTTTCTTGGTTAATTATCAAGTAAATGTTGGAAACACATTGAAAATTCCGACTAAAAACAATAATTGACTTTACTTTAAAATTATTGCTTCTATGCCAAATATTTCATCTCCAGTTGCTGTTACAAATAATTATTTTTCAGATTTATTATCAACATATTCTTTATCAAATAGGTTAGGTTGAACTGATTTAATTATATGTAGTAATGATGGTTTAAATAGTTTTGGTTATTCATTTAGTAATCCACAAAGTTCATCAACACAACAATACGCGACATACATCGATCCAGATAGTAAAGACATTTTTGCTTAC
Organism: Mycoplasma sp. (ex Biomphalaria glabrata); assembly: GCF_001484045.1. Lineage (NCBI taxonomy): Bacteria > Bacillati > Mycoplasmatota > Mollicutes > Mycoplasmatales > Mycoplasmataceae > Mycoplasma > Mycoplasma sp. (ex Biomphalaria glabrata). The sequence goes on from NZ_CP013128.1 coordinate 546,165, forward strand.
TCAGAGAAGGCAAGTATTTTTAATGTAAACAATATATTACTAATATTGATTTTAATTATTGGAATAATCGGTTTTTTCTTAGCACTATTTTCTTTAACTACCGTTATTAATATTATGATCTTTCAAGATATTCGTTATTTATCAGTAATGCATATTTTAGGATATAAATGAAATTATTCGTTAAAACAAATTTTTGTGATTTATACAATCATAACTAGTCTTTTTGTCGGAGGAACAATTTATGCAATATATCAACCATTAAAAGATTTTTTAATAAATTTTCAAAACAATAACCCATTGAAATTCGCTATTAATTTAGGACCAATAGAGGTATTAGTAGCCGTTGCTGCTTTGATTATTATTTTTATTATTATTTGATGCATTACCATGTCATCACTAAAACGAATCAATCCTTTAAAAATTGTAAATACGGATTAAAAAAAGGGCTTAATGCCCTTTTGATTCTTCTTTAATAATTCTATCGATTTCTTTTTTGTTGCCGCTTAAGAAATATTGTTCACATTTTTTGTACAAATTTTTAGTTTCCTCAATAATTTCTTCAGCCTTAGATAAGTTAACGAAATTACCAACTTTTACTTCTTTTTTTTGCAATATTTTATAGGTTTCGAAGAAATTTTTAATTTCATCTAAGCGATGTTTTGCAATATCTTCTAATTTATTAACGTCTTTATATCTTGGATCACAATCAATAACTCCAATTAATTTTGTGTCAATATCACCGTTATCTATCATTTCCATTGCTCCTAAAATACGAACAGGAACTTCACATCCAATCGCAAATGGTTGATCGGAAACGATTAACACGTCTAATGGGTCACCATCATAATCCAACGTGTTTTCAATATATCCATAATTCATTGGATAAAAATTTGATCCATAGAGAATTCTATCTACAACAAAACGTTTGTTGACAAAATCATATTCATATTTAACATTTGAGCCTTTTGCAATCTCAACAATTACATTTAATTTCATTTAATTTCCTTCCATTAGTTATAATAATAATAAAGTTTTTTATCTTATATTACTACTATAAAAAAAGGGGAATTATGTTGCTAAAACATCATAGTGTAGTTTTCAAAATGGCAATATCTGGAATTTTTTTAGCAATCGCGACATTGTTAATGTTTATGGAATTTAATCTTCCGTTCATTAATTTCTTACCACCTTATTTAAAAATGGATTTTAGTGACATTATAGTAGCTTTTGCAGTAATGTTCACAGGTTGAACTTACGGTTTAGTTGTGGCAGCCGGAAAAACATGAATTAAATTTGCAGTTGATGCCGGAAGTGGTGGTTTACCAGGACACGTTTTAGATACTATTTTATCGATAATTTTGGTTTATGCTATTGCATTGATGTTTTTAATTGCTGAAATGATTTATAATTCCAAAAAAAAGCATAATAAATATTTTTTGGGAGTATGTATTGCAATCTATTTAGTTATTACTTCAGTGGTTTTGGCATTTATTGCTGTCATATGTGATAACTATTTTCTTCTAAGCTGATATGGAATGGGCGGAATCTATAACTTTTTAGAGGTTTTAAAAATATTTGGAACATTTACACTTATTAAATACTTAATATTATTTGTTTTGTTTGGATTGATTATTGCAAATTCATGAAAACAAATACTATCAGTTATTGGGCAATTTCCTGCAAAGAGCATACAACCAGTAATTCCAGAAGTAAAACAAAATGTAAGAATTAATCCATTTACAAAAAAAGAAGAAAAATTACCTAATAAACCATTTCCAATTGATGAAGAAGAATCTTCTAAAGAGGTTACAAAACCACCAACAAAAAATATTTTTGAAGATTAATTTATATCAAACCAAATTATTTTTATATAATTGCTTTACCATCTAAAATTTCAAAAGGGACAAGCAATTTATGAAAGATTTAAAAATTGTTGCTAATAAACCAGCAAATACGCAGGTTAGCAACACTAGAACGAACTCAAAAAGCAAAATTTTACGCATAAGTACATCAAGAATTGCCTTGTTAGGATTATCTCTTGGTTTATTAATAATTGCTAAATGAAGATTTTTTTTAGACCTTCCCGGGACTGAAATAATTACAGGATTATTTATTATTTTTGCTATTGTTTTTTCTTTTTTAGAATGTATTTTGTTGATTGTAGCTTTTAATTTATTGGTTTTGGAAATGTATGGATTTGGAACGTGATGAGTTGCATATTGATGAATTTGAATAATTGATGTTACTTTTATAAAACTAGGTTACAAGTTATTTGCAAGAGGAACTATTTCATTAATGTTTTCTGCTTTATTTTTAGGGTTTTCAATTAATATAGATTATTTTTTTTCAGATTTAATTTTTTTCAATCTACCTTATGCAATTGTCGATTCTATTTCTGGATTAATTACAAACGTCATTGAAGGGGTGGTAAATTCTTTTTTTATTATGATAGCTTCCAAAAGATTACTTCTACTATTTTGAAATCACAATTTTTATAATCCAAAGTGTCAAAAATACTTTTTAACTAATAAAGATTTACAATTACAAGAAAATATTATTTAATGAAAACAAAAATGACATCACAAAAACATCTATTAATAGTAGAATCACCTACTAAAGTAAAAACGATTCAAAAATATTTAGATAACTCTTTTATTGTCAATAGTTCTAAAGGACATATATACGAGTTATCATCGGAAAAAGAAAAATTTGGATTAGGGTTTAATTTACAAACTTTAGAACCACATTTGAAAATTATTGAAGGTAAAGAAAAACTTGTTAGTGAATTAAAAACTCAAGCTGATGATGCAGACATTGTTTACATCGCATCTGACCCCGATCGTGAAGGGGAAGCGATTGCTTATCATTTAATACATGCCTTAAATATTAAAAATAAATATAAACGTTTAGAGTTTAATGAAATTACAGAAAAAGGAATTAAATTAGCATTACAACATCCACGTTTAATAGATACGAATTTATATCATTCTCAAAAAACACGTCGTTTTTTAGATCGTATTATTGGTTTTAGATTGTCACGTGTTGTAGATTTAAAAATCGGTTCTAAATCAGCCGGAAGAGTTCAATCAGTTGCACTTAAACTAATCGCTGAACGTGAAAAGGAAGTTCGTAATTTTGTATCTACCAAGTATTACACAATTCAAGCGAATTTTGAAAAACCAACTTTTTCAACAAAATTATTTCAATTTCAAAATAAAAAAATCAAAATTACATCATTAGAACAAGTTGATAATTTAAAAAAATCTTTGTCTAACAAATTTTTAGTGGATAAAATAGATTCAAAAAAATTTACAAAGAAAAATCCGTTTCCGTTAATTACATCTACATTAATTCAAAAATCAAAAATGCCTGCCGCTAAAACTATGCAAATAGCCCAAAAACTATATGAACTTGGTCACATTACATATATGAGAACTGATTCAATTCGTTTATCGGACGATTTTAAACAATTAGCATTAAGTTTTATTGAAAAAAACTATGGTTCCGAATATTGTAATCCAGAATTAAGAGTAAAAAATAATAATAATAACGTTCAAGATGCTCACGAAGCAATTCGTGTTACAAATTTGAATTTAATGCCACAGCACATTGAATCAATTTTATCTGATGAAGAAGCGCAGATTTATGAATTAATTTATAATTATTCTCTTGGAGCATTAATGTCACCGGCTCAATTTATTGATGAAATAGTAGTTTTTAACAACAATGATTACCAATTCAAAACTACTTTCCGTAAAAAAATTTTTCCAGGTTATTTGAAATTGTTTCTAAAAGATATTCAGCAAGATGAAGGTAAGAAACCTAAAGATGAAGATGAAATTGATTTATTGGTTGAAGATATTAATATTGATTTTAAGATTGGGCAAGTTTTTATGACTCACAATATTAAATATAATGAATGTGAAACGAAACCGCCTTACCGTTATAACGAAGCTCGCCTGGTAAAAGTGCTCGAAGAAGAAGGGATTGGTCGCCCATCTACTTATTCTTCAATAATTTCTCGTTTGTTGGATAGTAATTATGTTTACAAATACAACAACAATTATTATTTAACAATCCGTGGAGAAAGCACTAGTAGTTTTTTACAAACTTATTTTGCTGAGGAAATTCAAGAAAAATATACTTCTGAAATGGAAAAATGTTTAGATCTAATTGCAGAAAACAAATTGGAATACTCAAGTTATTTACATAAGTTTATTGACTACTTTATGCCAAAAGTCGAGGATGTAATAAAAAATGCTCCATATCAAAATACAATTGTGACAAATTTACCTTGTCCAACTTGTTCAAAAGGGAAAGTTGTTATTAAAAAAGGTTATAAAAATAAAGAAGGATTTTTATCTTGTTCAGAATATCCTGAATGTAGATTTATTGCAAATTTAAAATCTTTAAAAGAAGAAAAAAATCAAGTTTTTTTAGAAATAACAGCAGTTGAAAAACCATCGATTGAATATTTAGAAGAAAACTGCCCACTTTGCCAATCTAAATTAGTAATACGTAACTCCAAAAAAGGGCAATTTATTGGATGCTCTAGTTATCCAAAATGTCGTTATGCTAGAACTTTAGATGGCAACATCTTAGAAATTGAAACAAAAAAACCAATTAAACGAAAAGTTCGAAAAGCTTCTAAAAAATCTACTTAAATTTGCTTTTTAACATTAAATAATCTCTTAAAAAATTGTTTTAGTATTTCTCAAATATAATAAAAATAAGCATGGAGGAAATATGAAAAAAATTTTTCAGGGTGAAGGTACAATACGTGTAGGAGTTTTAATTAATGTAATTTTTGCTCTTCTGTACTTATTGGCTTTTTTTCTAATTTATTATCTAACAAAGTGATTCGATTGCTTAGGTGATTATGCCTTATTAGTTCAAATTGTGGTAACTGCTTTAAGTGTTGTTGAAGTAGGGTGATCTTTATTAATTTATGCAAATACTAAAAAAATCACACCACTATATTTGGCGTACATTTTTATTATGTTGAATGTAATTTCATTTTTAATTGTATTGGTTGGTTACAACAAACAATACAACGATATTGCTAAAGAAATATCAAATTCATAAAGGAAATAAATAAATGATAAATTTAAGCGAAAAACAACGTAAAATTTTAATTAATGGTGAGTTATATTCGAATGAAAATTGAATAGATGTTACTTCTCCGATAGACAATTCGATAGTTGTGCAAGTTCCTGCTTTAAATGCATCAGAGATTAAATTTGTTTTTGAATCAGCTCAGGCTGCTTTTTCAACTTGAAGACATGTAGGTTTTATTGAAAAGGAAAAATTAGTAAGTCAGTGAATTGAAAGTATTAAACGTCACAAAGATGAATTTGTTTCGCTGATGGTTAGAGAAATTGCCAAATCACAAAAAGATGCAACTATTGAAGTAGATAGAACAATATCTTTAATTTTGGAAACGGTTGAGATATACAAAACGCTATTAGGTGATTCTTATGATGGACAGATTTGAGGAGCAAACAATAAACACGCTTTTTCCTTAAATGAACCTAAAGGAGTAATATTGGCTATTGCACCCTTCAACTATCCACTTAATTTAGCTGTATCAAAAATTATTCCAGCTTTGATAACAGGAAATACGGTTGTATTCAAACCTGCTAGTTTTTCTTCTGGTATTGGGGCCTTGATTGGTTTAACAATTCATGAAGCAAATTTCCCAGCAGGGGTATTTAATGTTGTCACAGGAAAAGGAACTGAGATAGGCGATTTATTAACATCTCACCCTTATATTAAATTAATTAATTTTACTGGAAGCACAGCAACTGGTAATCATATTGCCTCAAAATCCGGGTTAGTTGAATTCATTTTTGAATTAGGCGGGAAAGATCCAGCTATTGTTATTGATGACAATGATTTAGAATTATATGCTAGCCAGATTGTAAAAGGAGCATTTAGTTATAATGGCCAACGTTGCACTGCTGTAAAAAGAGTAATTACAACTAAGGAAATAGGTAAAAAATTGACACCCATTATTACTAAAAAAGTTAGTTCATTAAAAATTGGTTCGCCAAAAGATAATTGTGATATTACACCAATTGTAGATACAAAAAGTATTTATTGAGTATTAAAAATGGTAGAAGAAGCAAAAGAAGAAGGAGCAATTTCCTTGTTGCCAGAAAAAGTTGATGGTAATTTAATTTATCCGATTTTACTTGATAATGTTAAGAGAACTTCCAAAATTGCGATTGAAGAACCATTTGCACCAATTTTACCAATCATTTATTGCGAAACTTTTGAAGAGATGATTGATATAGCCAATGAGTCACCATATGGTTTACAAGCATGTATTTTTGGTAATGATTATAAAACTATTTTAACAATGGCAAAAAAATTAGAAGCCGGTTCAATTAATATTAATACAGCACCCCAACGTGGCCCCGATGCTTTTCCTTTTAGTGGTGTTAAAGGTTCAGGAATAGGAACTCAAGGAATAAAGGATGCTTTATTAGCTCACATACACAAAAAGTTAATTGTTTTAAATTTTTAAAGGAGCAATAATGAGCGTTTTAAAAGATAGAATTATTTTTGGAACATATGAACTGACCAACCAAGAAAAAATTACTGAATGCATTTTTGCAGCAGGAAAAACTGGTTACAATGTGATTGACACAGCTTGAGTTTATAAAAATGAAAAAGAAGTGGGAGAAGCTGTTCGTAAATATAATTCTTCAAATAAGCATCAATTATTAATCCAAACAAAGTTGTGACCAAGTCATTTTTTAAATGCAAGGGAGCAAATTTTGTCACAGTTAAAGGTAATGGGGATAGATAAAATTCATAGTGTTTTATTGCATCGCATTCCGATTAATTTAGAAGATGCATTGTTTGCATGAAAAGAACTTATTAAATTGAAAAATGAAAAAATAATAGAACACATAGGTGTTTCAAATTTTGATCATGATGATGTTGAATACTTAATTTATAACACCGGAGTTTGCCCAGAGATTAATCAAATTGAATTATCAATTTTAAATTATCGCCACGATCGTGTTTTGTATAATCAAAAACGAAACATCGTTATTCAAGCATGATCACCGTTGGGTAAAGATTTAATTCCATTAAATTTACCAAGTGTAAAAAAAATTGCATCATTACATAAATGCACAACAGCACAAATTGCAATTGCTTACTTATTAGAACAAAATAATGCTGTAGTGGTTAAATCTGAGCATTTAGAACGTATTCAACAAAATATTGATGCACTTAAAATAAAATTATCAAGTGAAGAAATAGAAGTTTTACAAAAAGAAAATAAGTATGAAAATAAATATTCTGATCGCTTAGATAGTACACATTATCGCGGGAAGCATTAAAGATTAATATTGTATTTGTTTATACGCATACTAACTGTTAAACCGATCGGGATCAAAATAGCTCATTCTATAATAATGTTTGGTCAAGTAATAGATAAAAATGCAATTATTCCTCAATTAGAACCATCAAAGATACCAACTTTAAGTCACGTAGATACTTGTAAGAATAAGACAACGAAAATGGTATTTAATATCGGGGAAATGTATATCATTAAGTTTTGTAAATTATAATATTTTTTACTTTTGCTAAATAATAATTTTCAACCAGTAACAATTATTCCAACACAAATTCTTGCAACAACAGAAGGTAATGGATTATTCATGAAAACATTTGGAATCATTGTGTATGATAAAATTAACGCATAAATACCAAACATTGTTCAAACAAACAAATTTATTCAAATACCTCAACAAGCCCCGATTACAATAATAGGTAAAAGGATTAAAGCTAGACCAAAATTATTGACAGTTAAAAATCCAATTTGCGGGACAAATGCAAATAACGAAATTATAGCTAATGCGATTGAATATTTTACTACATCGTTAATTTTTTGTTTTTTACCAAATACATTACTTTTTTTATAATGTGATTTAATGTAATTTTTACCCATAAAATCTCCACTTTCCGAATCCACATTAAGTTGGTGGTAAAATTACTAAAAATAGTATATTTGTTTATTACACCATTTTTTTGTCTTAATTTCAAATATTTTTTTTAAAAAGCATATAATAAAAAAAGTTCCGTAAATTATTTTACGGAGTGAAAGGGAAAAATGAAAATTACAAATAAAATTTTAGCTTTATCATTGGCACTTTCAAGTGTGTTAATTGGAGTAATGCCTGGAATAGTTAATAATAAAAAAAATAATGACGAACCTAATTACAAATTACACATTAATGCTGAAGAAAAAAAATTAGGTGACAAACTTATTCCGTTTTTAACAGAAAAAAATATACCTAAAAACTATGAAGCTATTGCAAAAAAGGTTCATCATCTAGCTAACAAATATGAATCTATGTCAAAATTACATGCTAATTACGAAAATAATTTAAGAATCGATTGAGATAAACAAACTTGAAACAAAAACCAAAAAGAAACAGTGAGAGAAAATATTGTTAATCAATTAACTACTTATTCATTTATGTTTGAAGAATATGCGTTAATTGGAACGGCTCTTCATGATTACTTGCCAACAATTGCAAAAATGACTGATAAGCAAAAATTGGAATTAACAAGATTAACATGAGATGTTAATACAAAAATAGAATATAGTTTTGGTAAAACAATTCCAAATTCTCAAAATATGGTCGTAAGTTTAAGTACTGGTGGAACTAGTCGTTTTATTAATGATCAAAAAGCTGAAGACCAATGCTTAACTGATTTTATGAATAAAAATTGACAAAAAAATGAAATTACTAGAGTTGCATTCAATTCATCAACACAACAAGATACTAATGTCCAATATTCATTATTATTTTCAGATAAAAATTTCCAAAATCATAATCAATTGAATTTTGTTTATGATATAAAAAAATCAACAGTTGGTCCTAATTATGGTCAAAAAGGGCAATCATTTTGATTTGGATATTGAATAGAATAATAGCATAAATATAAATTCTCGTTAATACGGGAATTTTTTCATTTCCCCAAAACATAATTATTAGTTAAAAATATTAATTGATATAATTTTAATATTATTCTCTTGAAGAATAAAAGGAACCATCCATGAAAAATTTATATCAACAATTAAAAAGCGATCAAAATAATGCACGTTTGATTGAACAATCTCACACATATGTAATTAATGGTGAAAAGTATTGTCGTTTAAGTGCAACAGCTTTGTTAAATTATTGCATGTTTTTAGAAAAAGGGCAAAAACCTGTTAAATGATTAATTGCTGAACAACAATTAGAAAATGATAGTGCCAAAAACATTGAAATGACTAAAGGATTAGAAATAGCTATGAAAAATGGAGACCGTATTCACCATATTCTAGAAAAAGGTCAATATGATGAAACAGCTCCAGAAAATGTTAAAAAATTTATTGATAAAAGTGTGAAACATGACCATGACATCAATAATGACGAAATGTGTTTAAAAGAAGTTATTATTTGAACTGAAAATTTAGTGGGAAGTATCGATTTAATTACTTTTAAAAACGACCGCATTATTATTGCAGATTACAAAACGTCTAATTTTATAAAAGATAAAAAGGAAAAATACTTTTTACAACTTAAAATATATGCTTATATGATTAGTAAAAAATACAAAGTTCCAATTAATAAAATTGATTTGCAAATTATTTGATTACCCAGAAAATTTTCTAGTAATTTTGAAGTTTTTACCACAATTATGTCGCCAACCGATACTTATAAAATTATAGAAATGTATAAAAAAGTGCAAAAAAATGCAGATAAATTGAGAGAAATTGAATTTTTATACCTAAAGGATAATGCTTTTCCATACATAATTACCGATTGAATTAATTAGTTTTGAATTTTTAACAAAACCATTATAGAAATTTTAGTTTGTTATATAATGAAGATATGACATCACTAATTACTATTAAAAATTCATTCAAAAATGCAGATATTATTGAATTGGAATATAAAAATAAGTGTGATATTAGAACATTCCAAAATTTAGAAACTGAATTGGAATATATTAAGAATAATCAATCAAAATTTGATCGTATAGTTTTCATTAATGAAGATGCTATTATTCCTTTTATGTATTTTTCTAAACAAAAAGGAATTGTTGCTGCTGCTATTTATGATGAACACTCAGCCATGATGACCCCATCTCATAATAATACTAAGATAATGTGCTTAGGTTACGAGATTTCGACTCCAACGTTACTTAATTCAATGATCAGTTTATATTTAAGTACTCCATACGAGGGTGCTAGACATAAATCTAGAATTGACATGTTAGATGCCGAGTTAGAAAGAGAATAGGGAAAAAATGAAATTAGCTATTGGTTGTGATCATACAGTTACTGGTCTAAAAGATGAAGTAGTAAAATACTTAAAATCGAGAGGTCATCAAGTTATTGATTGTGGAACATACGATTTAACAAGAACTCATTATCCAATTTATGGTCGTCAAGTTGCACTATTAGTTGCTAAAAAACAAGTTGATCAAGGCATCGTTATTTGCGGAACTGGTGTTGGTATCTCAGTTTCGGCAAATAAAGTCAAAGGGATTCGTTGCGCCTTGGTTGCTGATGTTTATACAGCTATTAAAGCTAAGGAAGCATACAATGCGAATATTATTGCTTGTGGTGGAAGAGTTATCGGAATAGGTTCAATTATTAACATTGTCGAAGAATTTTTAAAAGCAAAATACCAACATCAAAATAGTGATTTGATTGCTTTAGTTGATAAACAAATAAAGACTTTAAATGATGATCCAAAGTTATTTGATGAAATTATTTGTAATTGAGAAGAAGGAAAATATACAAATGGCGAAAAACAAGATAAAATTCCTTTACCTAAAATAAGTCTATAATTTATAACAATTTAATCTAAAGGGGTGAAAAATATGTTATGTAATACAAAAAAAATGATTTTAGATGCGCAAAAGCATGGTTACGCAGTTCCTGCGTTTAACATTCATAACTTAGAAAATGCTCGCGCTTGCGTTGAAGCAGCGGTAGAAATGAAAAGTCCTTTAATCCTGGCTTGTACACCTAGTACCTTTTCTTTTTCTGGATTGGAAGCTGTAGTTGGATTGGTAGAAGGATTGCAAAAACAATATCCAATGATACCAATAGCTCTACATATGGATCATCATCACACATACGAAGAAATTGAATTAGGGTTAAAAGCTGGAATTCGTTCAGTAATGATAGATGGTTCATCTAAATCATTACAAGAGAATATTGAATACACGAAAAAAGTAGTTACCTTAGCAAAAAAATATGACGCCACAGTTGAGGCCGAACTTGGAGCTATCCCTGGCGTGGAAGACGATTTGATTGTTAATCATGTGCTAAAAGATGACCCATGTACAACACCAGTCGCGGTTAAAGAATTTACTGAAAAAACAGAAGTCGATTCTATTGCTGTTGCTATTGGAAATGCTCACGGAATTTATATAACAAAGCCAGTTCTAAACGTGGCACGTTTAAAAGAAATTAGAAAAATTGTTGATACACCACTTGTACTACACGGCGGAAGTGGTTTGACATTAGACCAAGTTCGCGATTGCATTAAAAATGGTGTTGCTAAATTTAATGTTGGTACAGAACTTAAAAAACCATACATTAGCGGCATAATTGAACATTACAAAAAATGTAATACAAACGATTATGAAGATTCAAAATTGAATGATCCGAGATATTTTTTAAAAGACGCGATAAATAATATTAAAAAAGTAGCGAAAGAGAAAATTGAGATGTGCATGTCGAATAATAGATGCTAATCTATCTTTTATTTTTTGTTGGGGGATAAAAAATAAAAGGACATGTACAAACATATAAGGGGTTAAATAAATGATTAAAGAAAAACACATAGATACTTTAACTAATAATGCTCAATTAATAGTTGCTATTGACATGGGCGGGAGAACAGCTAAAGTAGCGATTGCTGATACTGGTGGATGAATTTACAAAATATTTGTAATTCCAACAAAAAAAGGTGACGATGCAATTCCTTTTTTTGCTTTAGAAATCAAAAAAGAATTAGAAAATTTAGGAATTAACTACGAAACACAAGTACAAGCAATTGGATTTGGTTGCGTTGGACCATTGGATATCGATAACGAAATATCAGTTAATGCTGGTAAGATAGGTTGATACAATTATCCAGCCGCTAAGGTTGCACGCGAATGTTTCAAGAAACCGGTTTATTTAATAAACGATGCTAGAGCTATTGCTGTTGGCGAGTGAAAACAAGGAGCCGGGAAAGGTTATAAAAATTTTATTATTTTTTCAATAGGAACTGGCGTAGGTGGCGGAATTATCATTAATAACCGTCTATATGGTGGAGCCCATAATTTAGCAAATGAATTTGGGCATGGTGGGATGCTACAAAGCAAATATCGTTGTAATTGCGGGTTAGAAGGATGTTTAGAAGGTTTATCTTCAGCCACAGGGATTGAAAAATACTTTCAAGACTATATTAAAGAAAATCCAAATTCAACATTAGCAAAACGTCAAAAAGAATTAAATAAAATCATTGAAATAAAAGATATTGCGGATTTATTAATTTATAAGGATCATGATGCAACCATTGCCATGAGTGAAGCATTAAAACCATTATGTCAGGCAATTTCAATGCAAATATTCGCTTTTGATCCAGAAGCTGTCTTGATTGGAGGAGGCCCTTCTTCACTTGGACAAACCTTACTGGATATGATTAATAGTCATTTACAGAAAATGGTTTGACCAGATTTATTAAAATTAGTCGACATCAAAATTTGTGAATTACAAAACACAGCAGGAATTGTTGGAGTTATGGAATATGCAATTGCTAAGATTAAAGGTTACGAAATTTAGGTGTATTATGGACAAAGTTATTAAAAAAACCACGGTTAGTGGCATTAAACAAAAATTAGACATTCAAACGTATTGTTGCTTTGCAATGTTATTTATTTATGGAGCGTTACTACTAATGGTTGGTTATACGCAAGGAGGATTATCTAAGGCGCTATTTCCCAATGACGGTAACGCTGGGGGAAATATGGTTTACTTACTGGTTGCTCAATCCGTTGGATTGATTGCTGCAACTTTAATTACAAGTAAATTATTAAGTAAAATTAACATTCGTTATATTTTCTTAGCAGGTTATGGAATAGCTGCTACAATGTTAATTTTAATCTCACAAATTACGCATTTTGGTTCTGGAACAACTTTAGTTGTTTTATTTATTGTGTTTTCCTTTATCTTAGGTTGTGGAATCGGTCCAATGAGTCCGCTTGTTTCAACTTTTATTAGTGCAAAATATCAAGGAGCACAACAAGCGACTTTATTATCGGTTTCAAATGGAGTTTATGGTATTGGAGCAGGTATCATTCCCTTAGCGGCTTCCTCATTTGTATATAAAGTTGGTAACGAGGGGTTTAGCGATGTACAAATGTTCTATTACATCGCTTGTGGATTAGCTGTTCTTGGAGCTATTGTAGGATGATTTATTAAATATCAACATTCAGCACAATTAACATCTTCAAAAATTATCGAAAAAGGAGAAAAGTCATTTAGTATTTGAAAACCATTAATCATGGCATTAATAATCATGAGTTTTTATATGGTTGCTGAAACAATTTCTAACTATATGTTTACAAACATTGCAAAATCAGAAGCATCAAAAGGTTCATCTACAATCTCTGAAAATATCGCTATAACAGCGGCGCAAGCCTTTGGATTATTTGTAATGATTCAAGGAGTATGACGTGCAATTTCAGGTTTGTTTATTGTTAATCGTATGCCAAAATCATGATTTATTGTTGCATCAGGAATTGTTTTTGCGATTGCTTTTGTTGTTATGTTTACTGGTGAAATGCAATATAGTTGAGCGCAATATTTAGTTGCAATATTGCTAGGGTTTGGGATTGGAAATTTATGACCAATGATTTATGGTTATTCAATTGAAATAGACCAACGTCGTGCTTCATTTATCGGAATGTCAATTAACATTGTCTCAATGTTTTGAATTCCTGTAACGCAATTGATTTTAGCTCCAATTTGATCGGATGGTTCGAAAACAGATAATTTTCATACAGCATTGTATTTTGCGCCAATTATTATCGGAATTATTTCAGTTGCAGGATTGGTATTATTAACAATATTTTCAATATTTTTCTATAATAATTTTCGTAAACAACAAAATATTCAAAAATAATTTTTTTGAAAAAATTTTAAATAAAAACCCGCAAGGGTTTTTTGTTTGCCTTTTTGAATGTAAAATTAAAGTATGTCTTATAATATAGAACAAATTATGGTAGGTGAAATTTATTTAGTTAATGATACCGATCTGAAAATTTCTGGAAATAAACAAAGACCATGTAAAATAGTTGACATAAATTATGAAAATGAAACAGTTGATGTTATTTACTATACTTCCACACCTTCGATTTATAATCAAAGTTCAGAAAAATTGCCTGGGAATAGGCAACTATCACACACAAATAACCAAGTAATTTGTGTGCATGTTAAAAAATTACGTAACCTTTTAAATTAATTTTGTTGTCAAAACATTAGTTATTTTTTTTACCCATCTTTTTTAAATTTGCTTGGTCATTTCCATCCAAATTAGAACTATTAAATGGATCAATATTTATTTTAGAAACTATGCATTCTGTTAATGCATGTAGAATAGTTGAACCAGTTATCGTTGAGATTGGACAATATTTATTATTTTTAATAGTTAGAATAGCATCACCACTTGGAGACTTGTTGTCGAGAAAAATATCAGCAATGTCAATTATTTTTTTAGCAGAGTGGTGGCGTGAGGTAACAACTTCTGAGTGTTCTTTTGAACCAAGACCTATAATTGTTAAGCCTTTTTCTTTAAGTTGTAATGCCATTTCTACATTTAAATAATTTCTTCCTGAATTAGAAATAGTTATTAAAACATCTCCGTTTTGAAAATCGTATTTGTGAAAAATTTCTTTTAAGAATGCACCATCACGTTCTAATTCAGTGCTTCTAAACGGATCAAAATCTGTAACCATTAATTCCTCGAAATAAACAGGGTGATAAATATTTAATCCACCTGCTCTTGTGTAAACTTCAATTGATAATAAAGCAGAATGCCCGGTTCCGAATAATCAAATTTTCTTTTTGTTTTTAATAGCGTCAATTAAAATATCACTAGCTCGATCTATTATTTTTTGATCAATACTTTCAATTCTTTTTAGTACTTCGTTTATGTAATTCATATTTTCTCCGTTATATTAATATTTTCCAAACTTTTTTAAGTTTTCTTCGTCGGTATTATCCAAATTAGCACTCTTATAAGAATCAAGATTTGGAATTTTTTTAGCTAATTTTTCAATTATCATATTAAAAATTATTGTTCCAGTTACTGTAGATACAGGGCAATATCCTTGGTTATTGGAAGTAATTAATGTATCGCCTATTGGAGCACAATTATCAAGAAACACATCAGCAATGTCGATTAATTTCTTTTTAGATGAGTGACGTGATTTAACACTGTTTGTATGTTTTTTTGATGACATGCATATTAATTTCAATCCTTTATTTTTAAGTTGCAAGGATAATTCCACATTTAAAATATTTCTTCCTGAATTTGAAATACTTATGAATACATCGTTTTCTTTGAAATCGTATTTCTCATAAATTCTTTTTATAAAAGAAGTATCTCTTTCTAAATTAGTACTTCTTAGTGGATCGATGTCCGTTACTATTAATTCTTCAAAATAAACTGGAGAAAAAATATCCAAACCACCAGCTCTTACGTAAAGATCGATAGCGAAAAGAGCAGAATGGCCTGTCCCAAAAACTCAAATTTTGTTTTTGTTTTTATAGGCATTGTAAATAAGAGAAGAAGCCTCTTCAATAGAGGCTTCATCAATTTTATTTATTGTTTCGATAATTTTTGTTTTATAACAATTCATTTTTAATTATAAATATATTTATTAATTTCTCATTTTGATACAGTTGATCGGAAAGAAGATCATTCATGCATTTTTATTTTGCAATATGAACGAAGAAAAGTTTCACTAAAAAAATGGTGGAAATTTTTATTTGCTTCTAGGCAAAGAATCGCTTCTTCTAAACTTTGTGGTAAAAATTGCAATTCTCTTTTTACAACTTCATCATAAGATAAATCAAATAAGTTATCAGATACAATTTCGTAATTCTTAGTTTTAGTTGTTAACCCTAGCATACCACATTCAATAATTGCTGTCATTGCTAGGTAAACATTACATGAAGCATCAACATTTCTTAATTCGATTCGAGCACTATTGCCAGTTGTTGCTGGGATTCTAATTAATGTACTACGATTTGATTTTGAATACGAAAGATAAACAGGGGCTTCAAAGCCTTTGATTAAACGATTATACGAATTAACTGAGCTATTAGTAATTGCCGCTAATGCACGGCCGTTATCTAAAATTCCATTGATAAATTTGTTTGCAAAGGAAGTTATTTCAGTACCTTGTGTGTTTTTGAATAAATTTACACCATCTTTTCATAAAGACATGTTACAATGCAATCCACTACCATTAATACCTGCGACAGGTTTTGGCATAAATGTTGCTATATAACCATAACGATCAGCTATTTTTTTAGTAATGTATCTAAACAATATAAAGTTATCGCAACTTCTTAGGGCGGAAGCGTGTTTGTAGTTTATTTCAAATTGACCAGTTGCAACCTCGTGAGAAATTTTTTCCATTTGCAAATTATACTCTTTCATCGTAAAAGCGATTTCACGGCAAATTCCTTCGGCCTTATTTAAGTGCGAAGAAGCAAAATAATTTCCTTTATCAATTGGTTTTAAAATCCCACTTGATTCATATGTGTCCGCATCAAATAAAAAGAATTCTGGTTCAAAACCAACTGACACAGTATCATAACCTTCTTTAGATAATTTTTCTAATGTGTGTTTTAACAATGATCTTCCACAACATTCATGAAATTTTCCATCGGTTTTGATGATATCACAAAACACATAAGCAACATTTCCTAAATGTGAGGATTCTAATGTGTCAATTCCTAATGTGTCTAAATCTGGTCTTAGAAATAAATCACTTTTATTGATTGAACCATATCCCGGAACACTACTACCATCAAACATTATTTGAAAATTGTTGTCTGATGCATCTCAAAAACTTTCTATTGAAACTTCAGTTTCTTTAGTGGTTCCGTTAAGATCCACAAAGATATATTTAATATATTTAACTTGATGTGTTTCTAACTTATTTAAAGCTGGATGATTTTTTAAATTGTTCATATTTTACAAACTCCTAAGTGTAAGAATAAATTACTTAAATTATTATAGCTGTATTTTGGCCTTTTAAAAGAGAGTTTAATTTTTTTTGAAATTAAGTAAAACTATTATTTATAATATTAATAGTTAAGATTGTGGGGTAAAAATGATAAATAATTTGATAGCAAAAGCAAAAAAATCTACTAACCATCAATGATTTAATTTATCGACAGTTTTATTTTTATTATTGGGTTTATTTTTTATGGTTTATAGTTGAATAGTTTCTGGAATAGATGATGCTAGTAACTGATGAAAAAATTTATGCTTTTTTACAACTCAATCGAATTGACTAGTTTTATTTACGGTTGGTTGCACGTTTATTAAAAATAAAAATAATAAAATTGTTAAGATTGTAAACACCAATAATTTCCGCAATATGATTGCAGGTTTTATTACAGTAACATTTTTAATTTACTGATCGATTTTATTTCCAGCAGATACTAATCGCGGAATGAGTGCTGAAGATTGAGTGATGGATATTTGAAAACACGGTATAACTCCAATATTTATGTGTTTTTTTGCTATATACTACTTAATTAATTATCCCGATGGAACTCAAATAAAAAATTATCCCAAACAATTTGCAATATCAATTTTATTTAGAATGATTTATCCGCTTTTTTATTTAATTGTTTTTGTAGTAATTATTCAAGCCATAACTGATTGACCAGTTTATGGTGATAAAGTGAAAATTTTTAACACTCCAAATCCTGCTGAAGGGTGAATTTACATTATTATTTCGATGATTGTTTTTGTGTTCATTAACTGCATTTGAGCCAATTTGGGAAACCCAATTAAAAATAAAAAATCAAAATAATTTTAGTAATTTTAAATTAAGCTTTTTCAATAAATAATCAGTCAGGATATTTTTCTGATTCAAGTCTGTGGATGCGTTTCAAAATTTTTTCATTTACAGCTTCTGGATTTAATTTAACATAAGCAATAAAAGAGGGATGCCATTGTGTTCGCGTTTCTCAATATCGTTTTTTTCCAACTAAGTAGACCGACAATCCTGTTAGCATTGCAAGAGTAAAAGCGATAAATTGAAATATAAATCCTTTTAAAGCTGAACCATTACTTGTTACAACAAAATAGATTCATTGTGTAAAGAATCCTAATATTGTTAAAAAAATTAATGCATATGCACTAAAGCAAATTACTAATTCTCATTTTTTGAAAACTAACTCTTTTTTTCTTCATAAAACAAAAGCTGACGTCATCGTTCCTAAATAATTTATGAACGTGATTAACGAATATATTCCTAATGTATTAGATAAGTTATTAGCAATATCGTCAGTTGCAAATGATGCTCCTAATGCATAAACTACCATTAATACAATTGTTAAAATTGAATCAAATATCAAACATTTGCTAAACTGTCCGTGTTTATTAACGCGAGTTCATGATTTTGGTAATCATCCCTCGATCGCTAAAGGCAACAATAATCTAGTATCAATTCAAGAATTTTGCATGCAAGTTGCACTATTGTTTCCAACTTGCGACAAAACACATAAACTTGTAATTGCAATAAATACTCCCGTTGCACCACCCAAAACATTTAGAATTACTGAGTTAATTGGGTTAGAATCCAAAGTTCCATTAGGAATTATTGAAGTGGGATCATTTTGATTAACACCTAGTGCAGCTAAAAAAACAAAATAATAAATGAAATTAAAAAAAGTAGCGATAATGATAGAACCAATTAGTATAAAACTCATATTTTTTTTGGCATTTGTCATGTCATCAGACATCGCAGCAGCCCCTTCAAAACCACCAAAAGCAAAAAAGAAAGTTAAAACAGATGTAATTATTTCAAAAAAATTACCATTATAATGAAATCCTTTTCCGGTTATGTTGTCGATAATTTTGTGGCTATTGTTTTCAGCTATTAATTTTCCAATGCAAATGAATGCAAATATTAAGGACAAAATAATAACAAATCATTTTAATCCTCAGGTTAATCAAAGAGATAAACGTGTTGAACGAAAACCTAAATTGACAATAATGATAAATATAATAAATAGAATAGTTGAGATTGCAAACAATATCGGTTTGACTTCATCAAATTTAGCAGTATTTGTTAAATCTCATCCAAAAAAATTTGCTCCCTGAAACGATCAAACAATTGCAGCAATGGCGCTTATTGCACAAAATGGTCCTTGGATATATTGGCATCACCCAATAAAGAAAGCTCATTTTTTCCCAAGTCCGTGCTTTACATAAATGTATGCACCACCATAACCTGAATATTTTTCAGCAAAAGTACCAAAAACAATTCCAGCCCCAAATGCTACAATAGCACATGCCAATAAAATTAATGGCATTCCAATCAAACCACTAGCTTGAATGGAGCTACCAAGGCCTACCACAAAAGCATATCCAACAATAATATTAAGAGAGAAAAACAACCCCCCTCATTTGGAAAAACGTTTTTTGGTGCTCATGCAGTTCCTTTAAACTAGTAATAAATTCATAAATATTTTACTATTATTTTTAAATAATAAAACAACTTATTTTTATAAATAAAACATATTTTAATTCGTATTGTCATTAATTTTTAATTGTTATATAATGTTATTTGGTTTACACTCACATTACTTTATAATGTAATTATTCAAAATTTAGGAGGAATATTTAAACTATGGTAAAACTAGACCCAGAAAAACACGTTATCGGAACGAAAGCATTAGTGGAGAACATTGTTCACATTGGACACAAAAAAAATAACACTAACCCAAAAATGTTAAAGTATACATACAAAAGAAAGCGTCAAAATTATGTTATCGATCTTTCAAAAACTTTAGATTGCGTTTTAGATGCATATACATTTTTAAAAGATTTAGCTGCGAAAAAACCAGATGCAAAAATTTTATTTGTAGGAACAAAAGAAAAAGCTAAAAATATAATTTCAGAAGAAGCTTTAAGATGTGGAAGTTTATTTATTGATGAAAGATGATTAGGCGGAACATTAACGAATGCTAATACTATTAATCGTCGTATTAATAAATGAGTAACATTAGAAAGATCAAAATCAACTTCAAATTTCGAAGGTTTAACAAAAAAAGAAAAAATGTTAAAAGATAAAGAAATTGAAAGATTAACAAAATACTTCCGTGGTATTAGAACTTTAAAAGGTTTACCAGATGTAATTTTTCTAGTTGACATTGTTAAAGAAAAAGTAGCTTTAGCTGAGGCAAAACAATATAATATCCCGGTTATTGCTTTAGTTAATACAAACGTTAACCCAGATAATGTTAATTTTCCAATTCCAGCTAATGATGAAGACGAAAGAAGTATTCGTTTAATTACTGGATTGATGGCAGATGCCGTTATTGAAGGAAAAGGTCAAGGCGAAGAATTAAAATATGCTTACAAATTAGAAGCCATGGAACCTGTTAAAAAAGAAGGGGAAACTGCAACTGAAGGTAAAAAAGAATGAAGTGGAGATAAAAGACCTTTTGTAAAAAGACCTTTTGTAAAAAGAGAATTTAATAAAGATTATCAACCAAGAGAAAATAAAGATGGTCAAAATAATCAAGATAAATTTAATAACCGTCCTCCAAGAAGAAATAATACAAACACTAGATCATTCTCAACAGCTTTCTCAACAGCTATGAAGAAAAACGACGACAACAAAGGAAATAATTAATCATGTCGACAATTACGTCAAAAGATATTGCTACTTTGAGAGGAATCACAGGAGCTGGGATTTTAGATTGTAAAAAAGCTTTAGAAGCAACTTCAAATAATCAAGAAGAAGCGATTAAATGATTACGTGAAAAAGGTATTTCAAAAGCTGCTAAAAAGAATGATCGTGAAACTCATGAAGGTTTAGTTTATTCAAATATAGATGGCGAATACGCTGGTATTGTTGAAATTAAATGTGAAACAGATTTTGTTGCCCGTAACGATAAATTTGTCCAATTTATTCATAATGTTGAACAAATTATTCGCAAAAATAATGTGCACACAGTTGAGGCTACTTTGTTAGTTAAATATAACAACACAACCGTGCAAGAAGAATTAACACATTTAAGTGCTACAATTGGTGAAAAATTAGATTTAAGTCGTGCGCAAGTACTTCATGCTCCAGGTAATACAATTGGAAGTTATAATCATTCCAATGGGAAAATTTCAACACTTGTTGTTTTAGAAGGAAAAGTTGATTTAGAAGTTGCTAGAAATATTGCTATGCATGTAACAGCTTTAGCTCCAAAATATACTTCAATTAATGACGTGCCAGCTGATGTAGTTGCGACTGAAAAAGCTGAAATTGAACGTAAAGCATACGAAGAAAATGAAAAATCTGGCAAACCAAAACCAGCTAATATTATTCAAAATATGATTCAAGGTCGTTTAAGTAAGTCACTAGGCGAATTTTGCTTAGTTGAACAAATTTATGTTAAAGATCCAGCAATTAAAGTAAAAGATTATTTAGCGCAAAACAAAACTAATGTACTAAAAGTTGTAAGATACGAATTAGGAAAGTAAAATATGCCTAAAAAAATTTACGAAAAGAATGAACAACAATCAACATTTATTTTTTCATTAGTTCATTCGCTAGCTTATGCTCTTATTAGTGCTATTGTTACATTCGTAGCAATCACGTTAGTTTATTTCTTTGATAACAAAATAGACACAACAATTTGAGCTATCCCACCGGTTGTAGCAGGATTGATGTTCATTCTTGTTTTCGTTTGAGTTTATATATCAGAAGAGAATAAAATTCGTAAGACAACGTCAAAAACTATTGACAAAAAGTAGTATTGGTGCAAATTTTGAGACTATTTAATAATATTTCAAGGTATAATAATTAAAAAGTATAAAGGACATTATTATGAAAAAAGTTAAAAAAGTAGAAAAAACGACTAATACGCAAGAAACTAACTTAGTTTCATTGATGGATGGGTATTTTAAAAAAGGTGCACAACATTTAAATGTAAATGTTTTTAATCGTGAGACATTATTAGACGCACAAAAACACCCAGAAAAATATCCTCAATTAACAGTTCGTGTTTCTGGGTATGCCGTAAATTTTGTTAAATTAACAAAAGAACAACAAAACGACGTAATTTCTAGAACATTCCATGGAAAATTATAGTTCTATAAAACTACCAATTTTTCACATTGAAACATTTGGAGCAGTTGATGGTCCTGGAATTAGGTTGATTATTTTCACTCAAGGGTGTGGGTACCGTTGCCTATTTTGCCATAATCCAGAATCTTGATCAATTGAAGTAACTAAAACAATTACTCCAGAAGAAATATTGAAGAAATTTAAACGTAATCGTGAATTTTACGACGCTAATTCTGGCGGGGTAACGTTCTCTGGCGGAGAACCGACTTTACATATTAAATCATTAATTCCGATTTGTAAATTACTAAAAGAAAATAACATTCATGTAGCTATTGATACAGCTGCTATGACGTATACTGATGCTAATCAGAATCGTTGAGAAGAATTAATTAAATACGTTGATCTATTTATATTGGATATTAAACATTTATACCCAAGTGAACACAAAATTATTACAGGTGTTGATTTTAATTATGAACTATCATTATTAAAATTTTTAGAAGAAAAAAAACATCCATATTGATTAAATCAAGTTTATTTAAATACGTATATGGATGATAAGTATTTTGGAGAACTTGGTAAATTATTAACAACGTTAAATTATTGCAAACGATTTCAAATATTACCATATCATGACTTAGCTTTGCCGAAATATCAAAACTTACATATTGATTATCCAGGTAAACATTTAAAGGTTCCAACGTCTGATGAAATAAAACACGCAATGGCGATAATAAATAAGCATTTAAAATAAATACATTGTAAAATCAATGTATTTTTTTTATTAAAAAGTATTAAAATAATATTTGATTTATGTAAATATACTAAAAAAATACATAATGGAAGGAATATCATGAAATTTGAACAATGAAAAGGTTTCAAAGAAGGTTCATGAGCGGAATCAGTTAATGTACGTGATTTCATTCAAAAGAACTATACTCCTTACGAAGGGGATGACTCGTTTTTAGTTGGTCCAACAAAAAGCACAGACAAACTATGAGCGAAAATAATGGAATATACTGCTTTAGAAAGAAAAGCTGGCGGTGTATACAAACAAGACACTCGTGTGTCAGATATTGATAATTGAGATGCAGCATACATTATCGAAAAAGAAGAAAAAATTGTTGGATTACAAACTGACGAATTATTTAAACGTGCTTTTATGCCTTATGGTGGAATTAATACAGCCGTTGGAGCAGCAGAAGCTTATAAACAACCTGTTGATAAAGATATCGTTGAAATTTTTCAAAAATATCGTAAAACTCATAACCAAGGTGTTTTTGATGCATACACACCTGAAATGCGTTTAGCAAGAAGATCACATATTATTACTGGTTTACCAGATGCGTATTCACGTGGAAGAATTATTGGAGATTACCGCCGCATTGCTTTGTATGGTGTGGATTTCTTAATTAAAGATAAAGTTAATTGATTAAATAATCCAGAAAATTGTAAAGTAATGACTTACGAAATGGTTCGCCAACGTGAAGAAGTTACTGAACAAATCAACGCTTTAAAGAAAATGATTGTGATGGCTAAAAAATATGGATTTGATATTAGTGTGCCAGCTAAAAATGCTCGCGAAGCTGTTCAATGAACATATTTTGGTTATTTAGCAGCAATTCGTTCACAAAATGGTGCAGCGATGTCACTTGGTCGAGTTTCAACATTTTTAGATATTTATATTCAACGTGATTTAGATAATAAAGAAATTACAGAAATCGAAGCTCAAGAATTAATTGATCATTTCGTGATGAAATTAAGAATTGTTAAATTCATGAGAGCACCAGCTTATAATGAATTATTCTCAGGAGATCCAGTTTGAGCAACGGAAGCCATTGCAGGGATGGGAAAAGATGGAAGACCTTTAGTATCTAAAACTTCATTTCGTTTTATTCACACATTATCTAATATGGGACCAGCGCCGGAACCAAATTTAACGATTTTATGAAGCCCTTCATTGCCAATGAATTTTAAATTGTTTTGTGCAAAATATTCAATTAAATACTCATCGATGCAATACGAATCAGACGACTTAATGCGTACGGATCGTGGAGATGATTATGCGATTGCTTGTTGTGTTTCACCAATGATGGTTGGAAAAGAAATGCAATTTTTTGGGGCTCGTGCTAATTTAGCGAAATTAGTTTTATACACCTTAACAGGTGGATATGATGAATTACACCCAGAATTCAAAATGGGTCCAGATATTGGATCAATCGATAAAACAAAACCGATTAACTATGATGAATTTATGAAACGTTTTGATCAATATATGGAATGATTGGCATCTCTATATGTAAACACTCTAAATATTATTCATGTAATGCATGATAAGTATTGTTATGAATCATCACAAATGGCTTTATATGATGTCGATGTAAAACGTTCATTTGCAACTGGAATAGCTGGTTTATCAGTTGTTGCAGATTCGTTATCAGCTATGAAATATGCTAAAGTAACTCCGATTTGAGAAGGTAACATTATCAAGGATTTTAAAATTGAAGGTGACTTCCCAAAATACGGAAATGACGATGACAGAGTAGATTCAATTGCAGTTGATGTAACAGAAAAATTTATGAGTCACATTCGTAAGAACCACACATATCGCGATTCAACTCCAACAATGTCAGTTCTAACGATTACTTCAAATGTTGTTTATGGTAAAGCAACTGGAAATACTCCAGATGGAAGAAAATCGGGAGAACCATTCGCTCCAGGAGCTAACCCAATGCATGGAAGAGATACTTCAGGCGCTGTTGCTTCATTAGCATCAGTTGCTAAAATTCCGTTTGGTGAAGCTTTTGATGGAATTTCAAATACCTTCTCAATCACACCTGGAGCTTTAGGTAAGAATGAGGACACTGTTTTTGAATTTGAAGGATGTTCATACAATCCAACACTAGATAAAGATGCTAAAAAAACTAAAAAAATTTCAAAATTAAACAAATAACAAGGAGAAAAATATGATAGATAATAATAAAAAAACCGACACTAAAGTTGGTAAATTAATACAAATAGCAACTGAAGCACAACAAGAATATAAAAATTTTACACAAGAACAAGTTAATAAAATTTTCTATGAAGGAGCTAAAGCTGCTAACAATGCTCGTGTTGAGTTAGCAAAAATGGCTGTAGCTGAAACAGGTATGGGTGTAGTTGTTGATAAAATGATTAAAAATCACTATGCTTCAGAATTCATTTACAACAAATATAAAGATATGAAAACTGTTGGAGTTATTGAATCTGACGAAGGAAAAGGTTATGAAATAGTTGCTGAACCAGTTGGTGTTGTTGGAGCAGTTATTCCCACAACAAACCCAACATCAACAGCTATTTTTAAAGTTTTACTAGCTTTAAAAACTAGAAATGCCATTATTATTTCACCTCACCCAAGAGCTAAGAAATGTACTGAAGAAGCGGCGATGACTGTTTATCGTGCAGCTATTCAAGCAGGAGCACCAAAAGGGTTAGTACACATAATTCAAGATCCAACCCTAGATGACACTCAAGAATTAATGAGAACATGTAATTTAATTTTAGCGACAGGTGGAGGGGCAATGGTTAGTGCCGCTTATTCATCTGGAACACCAGCTATTGGTGTTGGAGCGGGAAACTGTCCAGCTATCGTTGACGAAACAGCTGATATTCCGATGGCGGTTTCATCAATTATCGCTTCAAATATGTTTGATAACGGTGTTGTTTGTGCGACTGAAAACTCAATTGTTGCTGACAAAAAAATCTACGATAAATTAGTTGATGAATTTGAAAAACAAGGAGCTTATGTTGTTACAAGTTCAGAAGATATTAAAAAAATTGAAAAAGGAATGTTTAAAGATGGCGTAGTTGGTGTATTAAATGCAGCTTGTGTCGGTCAAAATCCACAAAAACTAGGTCAAATTTGAGGAATTGATGTTCCAAGTTGAGCAAAAATTATTGTTGTTCCAGCTACTGGTTCAAAAGAAACAGACGCTTTAGCATGAGAAAAATTGTCAACGTACGTTTCTTTATATAAAGCAGAAAATTTTGATCACGCTATTGAAATTCAAACAGATTTATTGCAATTAGGAAGAGGACACACAGCATCATTATTTTGTGATGAATCAATTTCTCAACCAAAAGTTGATAAATTTAAATTAACAGCTGATGCTAACCGTATGGTTGTTAACATGCCATCATCATTGGGAGCTATTGGAGATATTTACAACTTCTGATTAGCACCAAGTTTAACGCTTGGATGTGGAACACAAGGTGGAAATAGTTTCTCTGAAAACATCGGTCCAAAACATTTATTAAATACAAAAGTTTTAGTTAAAAAACGTGAAAACATGTTATGATTGCAAATTCCAGAAAAAATATACTACAAATTTGGATCATTACCTGTTGCTTTCACAGATTTTAAACATGAATGAAATGTAAAAAAAGCGTTTATTGTATCAGATGAATTTATTTTTGGAAATTTCGGAAAAGTTATTACGGATGAATTGGATAACTTAGGAATTGATTACCGTACCTTCACAGGTGTTGAACCAAATCCATCTTTAGCAACAACAATTAAAGGAGCTGAAGAAATTAAATCATTCCAACCAGATATTATTATTGCTTTCGGTGGGGGTTCTTCTCTTGATGCTGCTAAATTGATGTGAATGTATTATGAATTCCCAAATCTTGATTTTAAAGATTTAGCTGTTCGTTTTGCTGACATTAGAAAACGTATTGTAAAATACCCAAAACCTGGTAAATTAGCAAAATTAGTTTGTATTCCAACAACTTCAGGAACAGGGTCAGAAGTGACACCATTTGCCGTTATTACAGACGAAAAAACTCACACTAAATATCCATTAGCTGATTACGCATTAACACCAAATATGGCGATTATTGATTCACAATTTATGTTAAGTATGCCGCCATCAATAACAGCTTCCACTGGATTGGATGCTTTAAGCCACGCAATGGAAGCTTACGTTTCAATTTTTGCAACAGAATTTACAGATCCATACTGTTTACAAGCTATTAAAGATTTATTTGAATATTTACCAGTTGTAATGAAAAATGGGAAAGACATTAATGCTCGTGAAAAAGTAGCGCATGCAGCTACAATTGCTGGTATTGCTTTCTCAAACGCCTTCTTAGGAATTTGTCACTCACTATCACATAAAGTCGGGGGACATTTAGATGTTATCCATGGTATTGCTAACTCAATTTTCTTGCCACATGTTATCGCTTACAATACACAAACTGGTGTAAAAGAAGTGAAAGCTTATGTTTTACCACAATATCGTGTTTCAACAGTTCGTCAAAAATATGTTGAAATTGCAAACGCTATTGGAATTGTTGCTAAATCAGAACAAGAAACGATTAATGAATTAATTAGAACAGTTCAAAAACTTTCAAAAGATTGTGGTGTATGATCTGCTATTAAGGATGTTCAAATCCGTAAAAATGGTCAAACGACACAAATTTCTGAAATCGATTTTTATAATGTATTAGATGTTATGGTAACAGAAGCATGAGATGATCAATGTACAGGTGCTAACCCACGTTTACCGCATTTAGATGATTTAAAAAATATTTATATTAACGCTTACCAAGGTAATGACCCAATTGAATGTTATAAATCAGTTCCAATAAAAACAGGGAAAAGATAATTATGTTATTTCAACTACCAAGCAAAATTTACTTTAAATATGGCTCAACACCGGTAGGGTTTGTGGATTTTGTTGATGAATTTAAAGTTACTCACGTAACAATCATCACAAGACAAAATGTGTGAACTCCGTTTAGTAAAAATATTATTAAGGAACTTAAAAATTTAAAATTAGCAGTTGATGTACGCATTATTGATAATTTATGTACACCAAATACTTTAGTGGCAAAAGAATATGTAAATCCGTTTTTAATTAATCCAAGTCGTAAATCATTAGTTATTGCTTTTGGTGATCACGATGTTATTACGAATGTAAAATTAACTCGTTTAATGATGCTAACAGGACACAAATTAACAGGTGGAAAATCTTATCACCAAAATCAACTAAATCCACTTGTAATAATGGCTTCTAATCCGAATGGATCAGAAACTTCAAACGTTTTGTATTATCACGATGAAGATAAACGAGCAATTGCTACAAACACGGGGTTAACATCAATTTTAACTTTAGCTGATGCTATCTATACACCAAATCATAATCATATTGAATTAATTGAAGCAGTAGGTTGTGGATTGTTAAATTCAGTTGATGCTTTAATGTCAAAAGAAGATAATGATTTTTCAAGAAGAACAGCTTTAACTAGTTTGGAATTGCTATTACAATATAGTGAAAAATTTGTTGGTAATACAGCAAATATTAATTTCTGCGAAAAAACAATCCATGCGAATTTATTGTCTGGAATTGCTTTTAATAATGCTAAATCATTTGTTGTCAATGGTTTGGGCGAAGCATTTGAAGAAGTTACTTATTTACGTAAAGGTTTATTAGCATTTTTAATTATCCCAGCTGTTTTAACTAATTTAAACGAAAAACAACTTAGTCACTTGCCAAATTCAATTAATTTAATTGGTTTTAAAAAAGTTAGTGATTTTGCAAAAGCCATTAGTGATCTAGGTAAAAAATTAGGCATGAATGAAAAAGTTTGTGCTTCAATCACTCAAGGCACAGATAAATCATTTAAAAAAGAAGATTTAATTAACTTAATTGTGAAACATGTTGATATGAACATGGTAAATCATCAAGATTTTAGAAACACAAAAGTTTCACAAGAAGACTTCAAATCAATTATTAAAAATATTTTATAATTGATTTAGCATGTCAACATTTTAACTTTTGTAAAAATGTAGAAAGAATAATATGATCACCTTAAATAAGAAAAATAGTTTTTTTACACTAATTGCTACTAATGATAAAAACAAAAAATATCTAGAAAAAAAGCACTTGGAAGTAACAACTTATTTGGAAGAAGAAACGGTTTGCGTTTACTTCGACAAAAAAGTAACTGATATCGAGTTGGGTGATTTTTTTATTGCCTTTGCAACTTCTAATAAACGTAACTTAAATGTTAATCTTGATTCATTTACAGAATTATCTGGAATTGAAATTGGTCGATTAACTTACATAATTCTAACGACCTTGGGAGTTTTTTATAAATTACCTGTTAATTTAAAAACAGATAAAACAGAAAAAGTTATTGAATATAATTTTGTAACAAACCAAGATATTCGAAATATATTTGAAGAATGCGAAGTAA
The DNA here is from genome assembly GCF_001484045.1 of Mycoplasma sp. (ex Biomphalaria glabrata). Lineage (NCBI taxonomy): Bacteria > Bacillati > Mycoplasmatota > Mollicutes > Mycoplasmatales > Mycoplasmataceae > Mycoplasma > Mycoplasma sp. (ex Biomphalaria glabrata). The sequence continues at coordinate 575,799 of NZ_CP013128.1, forward strand.
TTGTTGGTGCTATGGAAAAAACTCGTCGTTTACAAGAATTACCATTTAATTTTCTAAACGCAGTCCAATTTACCAAAATCGTAAAAGAAGAATTAACTAAATGTGCCAATGTCACAATCCAAGAGTTAAATAAAAAAGACATTGAAGAATTAGAGATGGGGTTATTGCTTGGAGTTAACAGAGGTAGTGCTTTTGAACCCCGTGTTCTTATTATCGAATACAAAGGAAACTCTAAATCTAATGAAAAAACAGTTTTAGTTGGTAAAGGTATTACGTTTGATACTGGTGGTTATAATATTAAACCAGATGCTTACATGAAAAATATGAAATTTGATATGGGTGGGGCAGCAATCGTTGCACACACTATATTAGCAATTAGTAATTTAAAAATTAAAACTAACTTTACTGCGGTATGTGTTTTAACTGATAATAGTATCGGACCTGATGCTTTTAGATGTGATGATGTACTGACATCTATGTCAGGAAAAACGGTGGAAATTACAAACACAGATGCTGAAGGTCGTTTAATATTAGCTGACGGAGTAACATACGCAGTTCAGAAATTAAAGGCAACGCGTGTCATTACAATCGCTACTTTAACTGGTGCCATTTCAATTGCTTTAGGACATGAATACACAGGTTTATTCTCAGATAATGATAACTTAGCAACTGATTTTCAAAATGCAGCAATTAAAGCAAATGAACTTATTTGAAGAATGCCATTATCTGACAAATATCACGGTGAAAAAAACCGTAAATCACGCATTGCGGATATTTTACAAGCTTGTGGTCGCGAAGCTTCTTCTTCGGTCGCAGCAGCATTTATGTGACAATTTACTGAGAAAGTTCCGTATTTGCATTTAGATATTGCCGGAACAGATGTGCGAAATGATAACATAGCAACTTCGTGTATGCTGAAATCTTTTGTAGAATTAGCGAAAATATCTGAAAATAAATAAGGTGCCTATGAAAAAATTTCCTAATCGATATGTTCTAAAAATTAGTGGAGAATCTTTAGGTAATAAAGATGGTCTTTATAATTATGAGCAGATTGCTAACTTGACTAATCAAATAAAAGAACTCCACGAAAACGATAAAGATCTAATTATTATCATCGGTGGTGGAAATATTTGACGCGGGAAGTTAAGTGAAGAAATAAAAATTTCCCAAGACAAGGGTGACTACATGGGGATGTTGGCAACAATTATGAATTCGGTAGTTTTTGCTGAATCTTTAAAAAACATAGGTGTTCCGGTAGAATTATTTTCGTCATTTACGGTAGAACATGTTGCTGTTAAGTATTCAAAAGATGCTGCCATGGATGCTTTAAAAAATAAAAAAGTGGTTATTATTTCAGGTGGGACAGGGTTGCCATTTTTCACAACTGATACAACTGCTGTTTTACGAGCATCAGAATTATTCGCTAACACCATTTTAATGGGAAAAAACGGTGTAGATGGAGTTTATGAAGCTGATCCAAAAACTCATCCTGGCGTTAAACGTTTTGATTTTTTATCATATGATGAAGCGATTAATAAAAAAATTAAGATTATGGATGAAACTGCATTTACAATGTGCAAAAATCAAAAAATTAAAATTTTAGTATTCAATGCATCAGAAGAAAATGCATTTATTAAGTGTTTAAATAATAAAATTAAATATACAACTATCAATTAGTTTAGGTATTATTAATTTAGTGATAATCTAAAGGGGGAAACATGGATACATTAGTATTTACAACAAAAGCAAGAGATTATATTCAAAATTACTCAAATGAGATTACAAAAATTCGCACAGGAAAAGCAAACACAAGCATCTTAAAAGATGTTCGAGTGATGTCTTTTGGAGACTTACAACCACTAAGTCATGTTGCATCAATTTCTAATCAAGATGCTTTTACAATTATTATTAGACCATTTGATCGTGGCTCAATAAAACCAATTATTGAATCATTAACAAAAGCAAATTTAGGAGTTAATCCGCAAGAAGATGGTGATAAAATTCGCATCGTTTTTGCAGCTTTGACTGGCGATAAACGAAAAGAGTTAGTTAAAGAATTAAAAGCAAAAACTGAACAAGCAAAAATCAATATTCGCCAAGTTCGTCGCGATTGACAAGCAAAAATTAAAGCAAGTAAAGATTTTTCAGAAAACGAAAAAATAATTCACGAAGAGAATATGGAAAAAGAAATTAATAAATTTCTAAGCGAATTAGAAAATTTACAAGCTGAAAAAGAGAAAGCAATTTTAGCGATTTAGTTTCATGAAATTGAGATTAAGAACATCGATTTATATTTCGATATTCTACCTTTTAGTCCTTGGTTCAAGTATTTTTTTAAGTTTGACAAAAAATCAAGAATCTTCTATTGATAATTACCGCACATTAATTTTTGTAATTACATCAATTTTGATTATCATTATCGGCATTATTGCCATGAATGAAATCATGCACATTGTTGGATTATCTTGAAAAAGAAAGATTTATTGAGCATATCAAACACTTTTTATAGCAATAGCTTTTACAAATTCATTTTTAGATTATTTTTATGTTTTTAACCATCCACATCGAACATCTGAAATGGTTTTATCTGTTTTATATTCTGTCGAAGGGTTAATTTATATTATTTTTTGAATGCTTGCAATTTTCTTGTGAAGAAAACATCAAATATCTTATGCAGTAACAATTATAGCTAGTTTATTGGGTGTTGGAATTATTAGTATGTTGTATATTTTTTTCAATGAAAAATTGGATTGAACATACACTGTTTTTGTATTAATGATCCCGGTTTTAACTGATGTTTTTGCTTTCTTTATTGGATGTAAGTACGGTAAAAATAAAATTCTTCCAAGTATTAGTCCAAAAAAAACTTGAGAAGGTTCAATTGGCGGTTTAATTGTTACGGTTGTAACGGTAGCTGTTTTTTATCTAATCCGTGAAATATTCGCGGGAAATGGTGAAAATTCAAATATTTATAGCGAATTTTGAGGAATAAGTGGTATTAGTTATCACAATTCAGCTGGTGTAAATCATTTATTATTAGGTTTATTAGTTGTTATTGTCTTAACCACGGTATTAAGTATTATTTCGCAAATTGGAGATTTTGTTTTTTCTTGAATCAAAAGACTTCATTCCAAAAAAGATTTTGCAAATTACTTACCTGGGCATGGTGGAATTTGTGATCGTATTGATTCATTAACTTTTGTTGCTATTGCAGCTAGTGTTTTTATCGGATTGCTAGGGATGTAATAAATATGACCAAAAAAATAATTGTGCTTGGAGCAACTGGTTCGGTTGGTTCACAAGCCTTAGAAGTAATTAAAGAAAATAAAAATCTAGAACTAATAGGTATTTCTTTTCATCGAAATAGTGATAAGGCATCACAAATAATTCATGATTTTCCAGAACTTAAATTTGTGATTATTTCAGACATTTCTTATGAAATTTATGGTATTAAAAATTATCACTTAGAAGATCTAGAAAATTTAATTGACAAGTATAGCCCTGATATTGTTGTTAATGCTATTACTGGAGTTCATGGTATTGAAGCTACTATGTGTGTTCTTAAAAAGAAAACTAAATTGTGTTTAGCAAATAAAGAATCTATTTTGTTAGCAGGACATATAATTTCTTCTAAATATCCAGCTGCTTTTGGTAAAAAAATTTTTCCAATTGATAGCGAGATTACAGCTTTAAACCAATGCTTAGCCAATCGTGCTAAAAAAGAAATTAACTATGCATACATCACGATGAGTGGTGGAGCGTTGCGAAATAAAACATATGAAGAATTAAATAATGTAACAATTGAGGATGCATTAAAACACCCAACTTGAGTGATGGGGAAAAAAATAACAATTGATTCTGCTAGCCTTGTTAATAAAATATTCGAAGTTATTGAAACGCATTATTATTTTGATTTAACACTAGACAAAATCATTGTTCTGCTACATTATAATTCCTTTATGCATGCAGCTATTCAGTTTCGGGATGGCAGTCTAGTTTTATCTTGCTACTATCCTAGTATGAAAATTTCAATAGCGCAAGCGATTCAAGAAAATTACGATGCAAAGACAATTGATACAACGTTACCCAGTTTAACAAATAATACCAAAATTGAATTTTTACCAAGCAATGAATATCAAAAATTTGCACTTTCACTATTAGATTTAATAAAGCAAAATCCATTACTATCGATTCCTTTAGCTATTTTGGATGATATTTATGTTGATAAATTTTTAAACAAGGAAATTAGTTTTTTAGACATTATTAATAATTTACATTTTGAACTTAAAAAATATTTATATTTAAAATTTGATGAAGTGGATACACTAGAAAAAGTGTTATCATTTATCAATAGAATAAAAGAGCAAAAATACTAAGGGGTTTTGATGAGTGTTTTAAATGAACTTGAGTTAAATGATGATGCTTTAGTTGATTTAAAAAAAGTTAAAATCAGCGCACCAATTTTTGACGATATTAAACGAGAAACGCTTATTTACTTAGGACTTGTTAATTTATTTCCTAATTTTCCTAATTTATACACACTAATTACAAAGTTAAAAAAATATGAATTTAAGCAAAGTTACAAAACTCAAATAATCATAATAAATAAAATTCACGATAAGGAAAAAATTTTAAATTTTGTTGAGCAATATTTTTATGCAAAATTTAAAATTTTAGGTTCACAATGACAGTATATTGAACGTTTTAACAAAATATTATTTTTTGATGAAAATATAAATATTGAAAACATTACTAGTGAATTAAAAAAAACATTCACTTTCTTTTCAATTAAATTTGAACCAATTTTAGAAATCGACACTGCCACAATTAACGAATGTAAAGAAATTGAAATTCACAGAATTCAAATTATCGAGGAAACTAACAAGCAAACTGCCATTGAAAATCACGAAAGAAAAGAATCGGAAGATATTCTTTCAATTATTGAATCAGATAAATGAATCCGTTTTTCTGATTTACTAGATGGTAATAAAGAAAAAACTAAAAAATTTCATATAAAAGGAAATTATACACAAGTTAATATTCGCAAAGGACCTAAATGTTTCCGATTTGGATTTGTTATTCATGATAATCGTGAATTTATCAATTGCTGCTTTTATATTCAAAATGAGGAAGCCAAAAAAGCTCAAGAAATTGAAAAATTATTTAACAACCATAATGCTTGTCAAATTGTTGGAAAATTAGGAATGAAAGCAGATTGAAAAACTGGCAAAAAGGAACGTGAAATTTCAGTTATTAAAATTAATTTTATTAATGGGACTGATCTTCATTTTAATATTGAAATTGTAGATGAAAGTCCAATTAAAAGAACAGAATTACATTGCCATACTAAAATGAGCACTATGGATGGTTTAATATCTCCGGATGAACTTTTAAATACAGTATCGAAGTGAGGATGAAAAAGTATTGCCATTACCGATCATTCGGTTGTTCAATCCTTTCCAGATGTATATTCTTGAAAAAAGAAAAAGAAATCTGATATTAAAATTTTATACGGTTGTGAATTTGAAGTTATTGATCGCCAAACTTTTGAAATTGCTAAAAATGAAAATCAATTGCAGAATGAATCAGTTTCAATAGATGAATACATCATATTCGACTTAGAAACAACCGGTTTATCACCAGTTTACTCAGAAATTATTGAATTTGGAGCTATTCACATTAAAAATAACGAGATAGTTTCGCGAGAACAATTTTTTGTAAAACCAAAACTATCAATCCCGCAGCACATAACAGCTATTACAAATATTACAAATGACGATGTAAAGAATGCAAAGCCAATTGAAATAGAATTAGATAGAATTCGAAATTATATTAAAGATTTACCACTAGTTGCTCATAATGGTTTTGCTTTTGATTCATTGTTTTTAAAAAATGTTTACGAAAAACATGATCTTAAATTTAACAACGTCATTATTGACACCATGATATTGGCTCGTAAATTTAATAACATTTTTCAGTTGAGAAGATTTCGATTAATGGACTTAGCAAAATATTTTAAAGTAGAATATGATGCTGAAAATAAAGCTCACCGAGCTGACTACGACTGCGAAGTTCTAATGGGTTGCTTTAATGGAATGATTTCTGCTTTAAAAGAAAATGGGATTGAATTAACAGAATTACAAAAATCTTCAAACAACTCCGATAGTTTTGTTCATGCTAAAAATTATGGTGAGCATGTAAGTATTCTTGTTAAGAATCAAGATGGAATTCGTGATTTATATCAATTAGTTTCTGAAGCTCACACGAAAACTTTCTTCGATCGACCAAAATTGTTTTGAGATGAAATATTACAAAAACGAAATAATTTTCTTGTCGGTTCGAGTTGTTTAGAAGGAAAGATTTATCACGATGCTATTTCGTTATCTGATGACGATTTATTTAAATCTATTCAAATATTTGATTACATTGAAGTTTTACCACCAACCGCTTGTACCAAATTAATAGCTGATGGAATATTTAATTCAATTGAGGAAATCGAAACATTAACTAAAAGAATTATTAAATTAGCTAAAAAAGCTAACAAGGCAATCGTTGCAACAAGTAACGCACATTACATTAGTAAGGAAGACAAAGAGTTACGAAAAATTTTTGTAAGCACAAAAGGTTTAGGTGGTGTATACCACCCATTAAAATCCGTGCTCGATAAGACTCAAAATATTCCAGATAATCACTTGCGTATGACTAATGAAATGATAGAGGAATTTAGTTTCTTAAAAGATGAAAAATTAATAAATGAAATTGTGATTGAAAATCCAAATAAAATCGTCGAGTTGGTTGATAACAAAATTATCCCAATTAAAGAAGGATTGTATTTTGCAAAAATCGGGGATAACACACAAAAACTTGTGAAAGAGATGGTAGCAACTGCCACTTTACAAAAATATACTCATGAAGGAGTAGTGCCAAAAATCGTAGAAGATCGTATTGCAAAAGAATTAAATTCAATTATTACTTATAATTTTTCAGACATTTATTATATTGCCCATAAAATTGTTAATAAATCTCTTCAAGACAACTATCTTGTTGGAAGTCGTGGAAGTGTTGGTAGTAGTTTAGTTGCTCATTTTATGGATATCACTGAGGTGAACCCTTTACCAAGTCATTATTTATGTCCAAAATGTAATTTTTCAGATTTTAATATTGATAATGAAGCATATGCATGTGGGTATGATTTACCAAATAAGGAATGTCCAAAATGTAGTACTCAAATGAGTGGACAAGGTCATAACATTCCATTCGAAACCTTCCTAGGTTTTGAAGGAGATAAGGTTCCTGATATTGATTTAAATTTTGCAAGTTCTTATCAAGCTTCAGCTCATGATTACACAAAAGAATTATTCGGAGCAGAAAATGTTTTACGAGCTGGAACAATTTCTACTGTTGCTCAAAAAACTGCCTTTTCTTTTGTTGACGATTATGATCAAATTTTTGATTTAAATAAACCAAAAGCGGAAAAAGAAATTTTGGCAGAGAAATGCACAGGAGTACGTAGAACGACAGGTCAACATCCTGGCGGAATTATTGTTATCCCAAAAGATCAAAATATTTTTGATTTTACGCCATACAACTTTCCAGCAGATGACCAAAAAAGTGAATGAAAAACAACCCATTTTGCTTACGAATCGTTGCATGATAGTTTGTTAAAACTAGATTTATTAGGACATGTTGATCCAGAGGCTATTCGTATGCTTCAAAATATTACAGGAGTTAACCCAAAAGATATTCCGTTCAATGATCCGAAAGTTTTAAGTTTATTTACTTCAACAACAGAATTAAAAGTTGATAATATTTACGCTATGAACAATAAAAATGGAGCTAATGGAATTCCGGAATTTGGAACGAGTTTTGTTAAAAAAATGCTAGAAGCAACTAATCCAAAAAGCTTTGCTGAACTTGTAAGAATTTCAGGACTATCACACGGAACGGATGTTTGAACCAACAATGCAAAAGATCTTGTTGAAAAAGGAATTCCTTTGAGTAGTTTAATTTGTTGTCGTGATGACATCATGGTTTACTTATTAGAAAAAGGATTACCACCAAAAACTGCATTTTCAATTATGGAAGATGTGCGAAAAGGAAAAGGTTTAAAACCAGATGCTGTTGATTTATTAAAGAAACACAACATTGAAGATTGATATATAGAATCATGCCAAAAAATTAAATACATGTTCCCAAAGGCTCATGCTACAGCTTATGTTATTATGGGATGAAGAGTAGCTTGATTTAAAATATATTACCCATTGGCATATTACGCTACTTACTTCACGTTACGTTGTGATTATTTTGACCCACTTACAATGATAAAAGGGTTATCAACACTGAAAGAAGAACAACAACGAATTAAAGATATCCCTTATAAAGAAAAAAACCAAAAGACGAATCATTACTATCAACATTCGAATTAGTTGAAGAAATGTTGTCGCGCGGTTTTAAATTTAGAAATATTGATATTTATAGATCGCTTGAAAAAACATTTATCCTCCATGAAGATAATGAGTCGTTAATTATCCCATTAATGGCTATTGATGGTTTAGGTGAACAAGTTGCTAAAAATATTGTTGTTGAACGAGAAAAAGGTTCATTCATTTCGGAAAAAGATTTCATTGACCGAACAAAGATTAACAAAACTCAACTAGGAAAATTAAAGGCTTTAGATATTTTGAACTTCAATTAAAAAAGTAATTGACATAATATGCGATGTATGGCATTATATAGTTATAGATCGAAAGGTTAATAAGAGAGGCTTGCCTCTCTTTATTTTTGAAATATGGAATTACAAATTTTTAAGGTTATTGAAGAAGTTTTATCTAGTTTTGAACTTTACTTATGAAATATTAAACAAGTTGAGAAATCAGATGGTATTGAATTAACAATTTTTGTTGATAAAAAAGACGGGGAAATGGATTCAGATTTGTGTTATAAGGCACATAAGGAAATTAATTATCAACTTCAATCATCTGATGAATTAAAAAAATATTGAGTAATGGAATTATGTTCAGCCGGAAGTAGACGCGAAGTAGAAAACGACTTACATCTTCAGAAAAGCATTAACAAAAAAATTGAAATCCGTTTGCGAGATGCATATGAAGGAAAGTACTCTTTTAGTGGAAAATTATTAGATTTTAGTAACAATGTGATAACACTTGAAACTTTAGATAAAGTAATTAAACTAGCGCGAGGGAATGTTAAAAAAATTAATTGAATTATTAATTAAGGAAGGGAAAAAATATGAAAAAAAAGAATTATTAAAAGACAACGATAGCCAAAAAGATGTAAAAAATTTATTACAAGGACTAATGGCGTTAAAAAACAAATATAGAATTGCACAAGACGACGTTTATGAGGCATTAAAATATGCTTTAGCGTTGGGGTTTAAAAACGAGAGTGGATACAATGTTTTTGTAGAAGCTAACTCATCAATTACTGATTCAACTTTAGATTTTGAAGCAAACACAATGGTAGTGGCAGATGATGTAGAAGCAGTTAAAATGGGTCAAACAATGTTGTCCGACATTGTTGATGTTTGTCCAACAGCACAAGTGGGTGATAAAGTTTTAATTAAAAAATTTGGTTTAGGAGCAACACGTGAATGAAGTAGAAAATCAATTTCTATTTTTACAAATGTTTTAAATGAACAATGTCGTATTAAACAACTAGAATTATTAATTACTCGTTATAAAAATAGGGAAACTAAATTAGTGCGTGGGAAAATTGAGGGTCATTTACAAGGTGGATTTTTTGTTCGTTTAGATGACGATACATTATGTTTTTTACCGAAAGCTCAAATTAGTCCATTAGATAATTTAGATAATCAACCTACTCAATATATTCGCGCTGTTATTTCAAATGTGCTTGAAGAAAAAAATAAAGGAAAAGCACAAATCATTTTATCTCGTTCAAATGCAGATTTCGTTCGTGCCTTATTTTTTAGTGTAGTTCCAGAATTGAAGGAAGAAACGATTGCAATTAAAGCTATTGCTAGAATTCCAGGAAGAACAACTAAAATAGTTGTTGCTTCAAACAACTCAAATGTTCGTGCTTTAGGAACAATTTTAGGAGTTAACAACGATAGAATTAACGCTGTTAAGAGTGAAATTAATAACGAAAACATTAATATCATCAATTGAATGTCTGAAGAAAATGAACTAATTGAAAAAATTATTAAACCTGTTCGCGCTATTGCTATCAAAACAGTTCAAAATAATGAAGGTGAAGAAGCTAAATATATTGTTGTAAATGATGAAGAATTACCATTAGCATTTGGTTCAAAACGCATTAATAATAATATTTTAAAACAATTGTATGGCGAAAATACTCAAATCGTTGGATTAATTGAAGCTAATGATCTTGGATTAATGGCAAAAATAAAAGAGCAAAAAATAATTCAAGCACCAGAAGAAAAAATAGTTACACAAAAAACTACTGAAATACGCGAAGAAAAAACAAAAAATCTACATTAGCTGAACTAAAAGAAACTTTATCGGCTGATAGTGCATCTCGTAAAGGATTAACACTAGAAGAGAAATTAGCTGCCGAAGAAAAAGCAAAAAAAGAACGTGAAGAACGTAATTTAGCCCGTAAAAACCGTCAAAGCAAATTTGTTACATTCAAAAAAGAAGAAAAATCTGATGAAGACGACATTATCAAAAAGCAAAATGAAATTTTATCAAAACAATATCAATCACTAGAAATAACTGGCGATGACTATAATGAAGATGACTATAATGAAGATGTCGAACTAGAAGCTGATTTTGAAGATTTCTACGATGAAGAATAAAATAAATTAATAAAAATTAATAGGAGGGTGAGATGAAGCAATTACAAAAGAATCAAAACGCATTGTTTGATAAGAAAGAGAATACTTTATACTTTCATTCGAACTTAACAGTAACCGAATTAGCTAATGCTTTAGGGCGCCCAATGATTGATGTTGTGGAATATTTCTTTTTACAAGGAAAACTACGTAATGCAACAGCTACTTTAAACCAAGATGACATTGCTGATTTATGCTTAAGTTGAAGTATAAATTTTGAACAAGCAGAAAAGTATATATCTCAAGATGAAAAAATTCTAATCCGCAAAGATGAAGAAAGATTTTTAGCATCACGTCCACCGGTTGTGACTATTATGGGACATGTTGATCACGGGAAAACTTCGTTATTGGATTTTATTCGTAAATCAAAAGTTGCTCAGGGAGAATCTGGTGGGATAACTCAACACATTGGTGCTTACCAAGTGAAAAAAAATAATAATTTGATTACTTTTATTGATACACCGGGGCACGAAGCTTTTACGCAAATGCGTACAAAAGGTTCAAAAATCACTGACATAGTTATTATAGTTGTTGCAGCCGATGATGGTCCAATGCCACAAACAGTGGAATGTATCGACCATGCTCGTAATGCTAATGTTGAAATCATTGTGGCAGTTAATAAGATAGATAAACCACAAGCAAATGTTGAAAAAGTCCAATCAGCAATGTCTGAGTTAGGTCTTGTTCCAATTGAATGAGGTGGAAAAGTTCCTTTTATCCCAATTTCAGCCAAAACCGGTGCTAATGTTGACGAATTATTGAATGAAATTATTTCATTGTCTGAATTACTAGATTTAAAAACAGTGCCAAACGGACCAGCTCAAGGTTCAGTAATCGAATCTTATATCGATCCAAAAAGAGGAGCAATTGCGACAATTTTAGTTCAAAAAGGACAATTAAAAGTAGGTGATTTTGTTGCTTCTAAAGATTGTTACGGAAAAGTAAAAGCAATTTTTGATGAACATAATCGTCCTTTAAAAATTGCCAACCCTTCTCAACCAGTTGTTATTCTAGGGTTAAATAATAATCCTGAAACCGGTTCGATAATTTCGGTTTATCCAAGTGAAAAAGAAGCGAAAGAAATTGCTAAAAAATATGAACAAATTGAACGTAATGCCAATTTTACAACAACAAGTTTAGTTAACGATAAAACACTGAATTTAATTATTCGTGCTGATGCGGAAGGTTCGATTGAGGCTATTAATCACTCTCTTGCTCAAACATCATTGGGAGACCACAAAGTGAATATTATTCGTGCTCAATCAGGACCAATTACTAATAGTGATGTTGATTTAGCAAAAGCATCAAATTCAATTATTATGGGATTTCATGTTCGTCCTCAAGCTAACACAAGAGAACACGCTAAAACACATAATGTTGAAATTAAAACATATGACATCATCTATAAAATGATTGAAGATGTAGTTTCTTTATTAAAAGGTTTACAACCAAACGTTGATGTTGAAAAAGTTCAGGGACAAGCGGAAGTACGTAATATTTTCAAAGCATCAAAAATCGGAACGATTGCTGGTTGCATGGTTTCGCATGGAAAAATTACTTCAACAAGTCGCATCCGTATTATTCGTGATGGAAAAATTATTTTTACAGGACAAATTAGCGAATTAAAACGTTTTAAAGATAATGTTAAAGTGGTTAATGCTGGATTTGAGTGTGGTATTACTATTAAAAATTTCAACGATATTAAAGAACAAGATATTATAGAAGCTTACGAAATTATTTCAGAAAAAACTAACCAAGAATAATTCTTGGTTTTTTATATCTATTTTTTGTTTTAAAAAAAAGATAAGAAGTAAAATTAACATATAAACTGATTGATAAGGACGGGGTATGTCGAAAGAAAAATGAACATCGATTTTGCAAAAAGAAATAAGTCAAATTGTTCGTCTCGAAATTAAAAATAAGTACGTTAATAGCATTACTATCACGGGTATTGATTTAACACAAGATTACAGTTACGCACGTATTCATTTTCATAGTAATTACCCTGGTAAGTTAGTGCAAGAGGAAAGTGCAAAAGTCGTTCCAGTGATTAAAGCAAAATTAGCAAAAAAAATTAATTTAAGAAAAATTCCACAATTAATTTTTATGTATGATGCTACTTTAGAAAACGCTAATCGAATTGATTCTATTATTGATGGTTTAAACACAGAGAAAGATAACGATGAAGGAGATAAAGATGGAGAATAAAATATCAATTGAGATTTTAGCTCATAAATTATTAGGTTCAGATCAAAAAGAACATTGCTTAAATGATTACAAAGGAAAGTATATAGTTTTATACTTTTATCCAATGGACAATACACCTGGTTGTACTATTCAAGGTCATAAATACACAGAATTGTTGTCAAAATTTGAAGAATTAAATGCAGTTGTAATCGGAGTAAGTAAAGGTAATGCTGCAAAAAAAGAAGGATTTGCGCAAAAGGAATGCTACAAACACTTATTATTAGCTGATCATCCAGAGCTAGTTTTATCAAAATATTTTGGAGTTACTGGGAAAGTTTTTGGATTAATTTCGCGTTCATCATTTATTATTTCACCAGATCAAGAAATAATATTTTCAAATAAAAAAGTTGACCACAACGATGACGCGCAAATTAATTATGATTTTTTAAAAAATCATAAATAATTATCGATGAAAATAATTTTTTGAAACTATCATAATTCTAAAAATTTAATTAAATCACCAATTACCATAACGATTGGAAAATTTGATGGGATTCACACAGGACATCAAGTAGTAATTCAAAAAACCTTGCAAATAGCTAAGGATACAAAAACAAAATCAGCTATCTTTTTTTTCGATCCACATCCAATCGAGATTTTAATGAATTTAAAAACTTCTAAATTGACACCATATTCTAAAAAAATATCTTTATTATCTGAATATGATTTTGATTATTGTGTTGTTATTAAATTTTCCGACTCATTTAGTAATTGTTCTAAAACTTGGTTTATCGATGAATTAAAGAATCGATTTAATGTTAGCAATATTGTTGTTGGTGAAGATTTTAAATTTGGTAAAAATCGCGCAGGAAATTTAACTGATTTAGAAAGTTTTTTCAATGTTTATAAACTAAAACTAACAACAATTGGCAACGACATAGTTTCTACATCGGAAATCATTCAAAACATAAAAGATGCAGATTTTGAAATAGCTAATAAAAAATTAGGAAGACGCTATGATGTTATAGGAAAAGTAGTTAAAGGAAAGCAATTAGGAAGAAAATTAGGATTCCCAACAGCTAATTTGTCTTTTAAAGATGAATACATGATTCCAAAGGTTGGAATTTATGCAGGGTATGCCTGAGTTAAAGGGAAGAAATATAAGGCGGCTATTTCGATTGGTTATACCCCTACAATAGATACAAGGAAAACTCCAATTGTTGAAGCACATTTACTAGATTTTTCACATAATATATATAATTTTAATTTAAAGTTGGAATTTGTAAAATGAATCCGTGCAGAGCAAAAATTTAATTCATTACAGGAATTAAAATCAGCAATTTCTATTGATGTTGAAAAAATTCGAGAAACATTAGATTAGTTACTATTTAAAACTATGATATTTTTACATTTTATGCTATTCTTTTAAAAGGTTTTAAAACACCTAAATAATTGTGAGAATAAGTAAGTTTAATTTGGCCAAAAATTAATTACTATTTATTCTTGAATATGGAGGATTCAATGGCATTAAATAGAGACAAAAAAGCATCTGTTATTAAAAAAGTTTCTGGTGGAACTAAAAACACAGGGGCAACTGAAGTTCAAATCGCATTAGTATCAGAACAAATCTTAGCATTACAAGAACACATTAAAACGAATAAAAAGGATATTAGAGCTATCCGTCGTATTGTTCAAAAAAATGCTCAAAGACGCAAAATGTTGAAATACTTAAAACACCACGATTTAACTAAATACAATGAAATAATTAAAGCATATAACTTAAAAGAAGTTGCTTAAATAAATGACCCATGGGGTCATTTTTATTTTACTGCTTTGAATTAAAATTAATTTTGGTAATATAAATACGACAAATAATTTCAAAAATAATTTAAATAATATAATTTGCAAGGAAAAATAATGGAAAAAGATAATAAATATAAAATTAAATATAATGAAATCAAAATATATGCCTTAGGTGGTCAAGATGAACTTGGTAAAAGTTTATACATTTTAGAGGTAGGGAATAAATTAATAGCATTTGATGCTGGAGTAAAGGATGTTGATAGTTTTCAATTAAATAATGAAATCTTAGTTGCAGATATTACTTACTTGCAACAAAACGCATCACGATTAATTGGTTTTTTTATTTCTAACTCAGATAAAGACAGTATGGGCGGATTAGTGTATTTTGCTAACAAACTAAAAGTTCCAATATTTTGTTCGCCGTACACGAAACATTCAATTTTAAATTTATTTAAAAGATACAAGGTGAAATTAGAATGTGAAATTAAAGTTTTGGAAAATCACCAGGAATTGGATTTTGGTCGTTTTAAAATTAAAGTATTATTCACATTACATTCGAGTTTTGAATCACTAGTTTTTGTTGTTAAAACGGAATATGGAAACATTTGATTTGCTCGTTGTTTTTTAATTGGAACAGATGATAAAAGTGCTGATTTCATGTCAAGTGTAATGCGTGAGGCAACAACTCAAAAAACCTTGTTAGCAATGCTGGATAGTCGTTTTGCTGAACAAGATGGTTTCACCCATCCAAAACAAAATATTTCTAATATCATCCAAAATTGATTTCTAGAATTTCCAAAATCACGTATCCTAATTTCTTGTTTTGATCAAAATATATACAATGCTCAAGAAATTATTAAAATTGCAAATCGACAAAAACGTAATGTTTATATTTATGGAAAAACACTTAATGATAATTTATTGGAAGCAGCAAGATTGAAAAATTTTACAGGAGACTTTGTTTTAGGGAGTTTCGAAGAAATGGATAAATCAGACAACGGAATTATTATTATCGGAGGAAATGATGATCGCTTATTTAAAAAAATTACGCGACTTGGATTAAATAGTGATGAAGATTTGCATTTAAAATCAAGTGATGTATTCATTAATAATGCCTTTGCAGATATTGTTAACGAACTTAAAGGAATAAGAGCCATTAATGAATTAGCTAAATCTAACGTGGAAATACGTAGTATTCCAAAAAAAGAAATTCGTCAAATAGGTCCTAGTTCAGCTGATACGCAATTATTTTTAAGTATGATTGAACCTAAATATTTTTTACCAATTTGCGGTTTATATAAAAGTTTTATAGCTCAATTAGGAAATGCTAGTCGCGCTCATATCAACAAAGAATGTGTTATTTTAATGGATAATGGCGAAATGATTTCCTTTATTGATGGAGAATTACAAGAAACAAGAGCAAAAGTTCATGCTGATAGTGTTTTTGTAAATAACAATAATATTGATGACGTTGATGTTAAATTAATGGCATCTCGAGTTGCTTTAGGGAATTTCGGAATTGCTTTCGTGGGATTTGGAATCGATAACGAATGAAATATTCAAACAGGAATTGATATTCAAATGCGCGGTGTTGTTTATTTAAGAAATAATCAAGGTATTATTGAAAATATTTCTGAAATTGTACAAAAAAGTTTAGACCACGAAAAAACTAATAAAAATCCTAGTATCGATAATCTTCAAAAAGAACTAGAAAATACAATAGCTAAATATATTCAAAAACATCACAATAAGACTCCGAAAATTTCTATTTTTATTCAACAAATGTAATTTATTTTATACATTTGGGTATAAAATAAAAGTAGAGCTGATACTAAGTGGAGGAGTAAAAGCAATATAATTATTTTGCAATTTTAATTGCAGGAGACTGATATGAGACTAACAATAAAGAACAAAATATTGTCATTAGCATCAGTACTTATATTAAAAAGACCTTTAAAAATAAAACAACTCTTTTTACAGGAAACAATATATAAACCTTTTAGTCATGCTAATGAACAAGGATTTAATCAAATTTAATTAAGTTACAAAAACTTAATCAAGTTAAAAAAAAGACTTTTGTATAAGTCTTTTTTTATGCAATATTAATCTTATTTTCTTCTTTTACTTTACAATTAAAAGTAAAGAGAGGTTAATATGGATTACGACATTTCCGAAAAAATCTCCCATTCGCGCGGGAGATGAGCAGATAGAGCAGCAGCTATTATTACATTAATAATTTTAATTTTATCGATTGTGAGGGTCCCTTATGTTGGTTCACCAATTGATGACTACATTTTTAAAATAACTTTCGGGATTGGTCGATATTTAATTTATCCAATTTTATTTTATTTTTGCATTATGCGTATTATTGATCGAAAAAGTCATGAGTTTGTAAATAAAAGATCAAGAAATGCATTATTATTCTTCATCGGTTTTATAACTATGATTGGAATGATTGAAGGAACAACATGAATCAATTCAAAAGAAGCAACTAATTTTGGGACAATAATGAGTAACTTTTGAACTATTTTTCATACTTCAGATTTTACACAACATGATTCGTTTGGTGGTGTTGCCTCTGGATTTTTAGGCATATTTTATTTTGGTTTATTACATTTCATTCCTAATCCATGAGGTTTAATGATTGGATATATTATGTCTATTTATGTTGCTATAATTGGTTTAAGTTTGGTAATTACATTTAAAAAATTCTATTTATATTCTTGAATTATCCAAACAATTAAATATAACAACGCTATTCGTAAAGAAAAACAAAAACAAATTCAATTGGCTCATGAAGCAAAACAAAAATACCCTTTTGCTGAACAAACTGGACAATTTTCAATTGATGAAAAAACTCTTGAAAAAGAAGTAAAAGCGGATTTCGGTTTAGATAGACCAAATATTGACAAATTCACTCAAGAATTTACCGATCCTTATTCGAATTTAACACGCAACATTCCTAAAAAAGAAAAACGTAGTTTTAGTATTTTTAAGAAAAAAGAAGAAAAAGTGGTTGATGAAAAACAAGAATCATTCGATTCTCAATCAATGATTAGACCATACGGTGTTGGAACAAAAGTAAATAATTTTCAAGAAGCTTATAATAACATCGATTTAAGTAATTTAGATTATGAAAAAGTTTCAACGATTGGTCAAAATGACGTTGTAATTGATGATGAAAATAGTGAATATGATGTTTCTATTCAGTCAAAAGGTGATCTAATTAACTTAGATTATCAATCAATTGATATCGAAGAATTATCTGATGTTCAAAAAGATTTAAGTCATGAAGAAGAATTAAAATCTCATATTGAACGCCAAAAAGCTAAATTAATCGAACTATTTAATCAATTTGATATTGAAATTGAAATCGTTTCACAAGTTGTTGGAGCAACTGTAATTCGTTATGATATGATTGTAAAAAATTCAGGGATTAAAGTTTCACGAGTTTTACAAATGCATGACGATATTCAATTAACATTGGCATGTCGCAATGTAATGATTTATGCACCAGTTCCAAATAAATCAATTATCGGAATCGAAGTAGACAATCCTTTCAGAAGAGTTGTTTCGTTTAAAGAAATTTATAAAAAAGCAGTAGTTAATGACTTATTAGATATACCTCTTGGCGAAGATTTTAACGGAGAAGCGATCAGCTTAAAATTAGAATCAGCTCCCCATGTTTTAGTTGCTGGAGCAACTGGTTCTGGAAAATCAATTTGTATTAATACAATTATTTCTTCAATCATCATGAGATGTAAGCCGAGCGATGTTCGTTTATTATTGATTGATCCAAAACGCGTTGAACTAAGTGTTTTCTCAAAATTACCGCCCCTTCTATGCCCTGTCATAACAGACACTAAAAAGGCAGCTTTGGCATTAAAAAAATTAATCGAAGAAATGGAACAACGCTTCACTATCTTTAGTGAAGCTGGAGCTAGAAACATTGACGGTTATAATAATAAAGTTGATACAAATCGACGATTACCAAAAATCGTTGTAGTTATTGATGAATTAGCAGATTTAATTTTATCAACAGGAAAAGATATTGAAGAATCAATTACTCGTTTAACACAATTAGCAAGAGCCGCTGGAATTCACATTATCGTTGCAACACAGCGACCATCCGTTGATGTAATAACAGGTTTGATAAAATCAAACATTCCAACTAGAATTTCCTTTGCAGTTTCAACGGCTATTGATTCAAGAACAATAATTGACCAAGGTGGTGCTGAAAAACTTTTAGGTAAAGGGGATATGTTATTTCTATCTTATGGAGCAACCGAATCTAAACGCGTTCAAGGATCTTATGTTTCTGATGAAGATTTGAATTTCATTGTAACGCAAACAAAAAATAATCATTCATCAGAATTGATTTTTAATGAGAAATTTTTAAATCTTGATGAAGAATTAAGAACTTCATCAATGGATGTTGGTTATTCAGATGGAGCATCAGATCAATTATATGAACAATGTCTAACATACGTTCGTGTTGTTCGCAAGGCTTCTACATCGTTACTTCAACGTCGTTTTGGAATTGGTTTTACAAGAGCTGCTCGTATTATTGATGCCATGGAAGCTAATGGAATTGTTGGTCCGTCACAAGGTTCAAAACCAAGAGATGTTCTAAATTAATCAAGGAGAAAATATGTTTGGAAATGCTGAAAAATTACTAAATGAATTAAATAA
>NZ_CP013128.1:595319-647830 GCF_001484045.1 Mycoplasma sp. (ex Biomphalaria glabrata)
AGAATTTTTACAACAGTATGGTCTATATAGTTATGAAGAATTAGGAATTGAAGATTTCTTAAAAGATAATTTAACAAAAATAATTATTTCAAAAGACGGTGTTATTGAAACGTTCTCAAATGTTAACCGAATTTTCATTAATACAATGATAAACAAATTCTTTGATGCATATTATCCATTAGCTGCAAAAGTAAGTCATTTATCAAACGATTTACGAATCGCTCAAAAAGAAATTTTAGAAATGAAAGTTGACATTCGTTTTTCAGTTCTAGGAAAACTAGAGGGTGAGTATTTTGATCAAGTGAAAAATAAGGTTTCATCAATTTATACACTAGCGGCATTTTTTAACAAGGTTATGAAATTCCATAAAGAGTTTCTTAGTATTACAGAAGCAGAATTTACAAGAGAAGGTAAAGCAGTAAAATCTTTAATGGTTTCACACATCGGTTATGAAACTCATTTGAATGGCGAAAAATTAAAATATAAGCCATTATCTCCACGTGAGATTATGGCTGAGTACGACCGAACAAAAAAATTAGTAGATATTTTTAAAGTTGTTAAAGATTACAATGATGAACAATCAGAAATTTTAATGGAAGACATTGCTAGTTTGCCATTGGTTAAATACTATGGTTATAGCGTTATTAACGGTGTACATGTAGAAATACCAACAACTAAACCTCGTGATTTAAAGAATCACCGCGAAGTTATTGAATATCGCAAAATCGTTAAATCATTTAATGAAGCTCAAGAAAAATCTTGAACAGATGATGTAAAATCTTTACCAGCTATTAATGATTTAAAATTTAGAAAAACTTATAATAACATTGATTTATTAGCAAAAATCCCGACTCGTGAAGATTATAAAATTAAACACGCTGAAACCATCAAAAAACTACGTGCTATTATTGAATCATTTAATTTAGAACAAGAAAAACAATTAATTGATCATGTTAAACACTTGCCAGTTTTAATTGACTATAACTTTAAATTACGTGCCAATGGTAAAAAAACAGAATTTGGGGTAAAACCGTTTACAACAATTGAACGAATTAAAAATCAAAAGGATTGAAAAGAATCTTTAAAAACTATTATTAAGTGAAATGAAATTCAAGAAAAATATTTGCAAGAATATATTGACTCAATTCCACCAATCATTGATCTTGGTTTCTCAAAAGGGGAAACAAATTGTTCAGCAAAAAATCCAAAACCATTAATTACAAAAGCTCGTTTAGAATCACTTGAAGGAATTAATGATTTAACAAAAGAAATTAATATTTATAATCGTGAACAATTAAACTTGTTAGAACAAGAAATTGCTCGTTTACCAAAAATATTTAACTTAGGTTTTACAATAACTGGTTCAAACACTAAACTAAAACACAAACGCCCTGATGCATTGGACAAAATGCGTGTTAAATTAATAAATTTCCCGGCTGTTCGCAAATATGCTAAATTAATCAACAATTTTAACCGTGAACAACAACGAATCTTAGAAGATTTCTTAAAACTAATTCCTAAAATACATGATTTAGGATATGACGTAAAAACAGATGGAACAAACTTAGAAAATCCAAAACCAAGTTTTAATTATTCTGAAATTACAAATAAATCCTCACTAGAAAATCTTGTTATTAAAATTAATCTTTTCAACGAAGAACAAAAAGGTTTACACTCTATTTATAAAAAATCTGCTATTCCTGGCATTGTAGATTTAGGTTTTAGAAAAACTACTTCAGGATTAGCAATTGCTCATGAACTTCCAAAAGGCAATCAAAAACACTTAATTAATAAAGAATCAGTTGATAAATTTGCAAAAGAAGTTATTACTTTTAACATGGAACAAAAAAACTTATTGGAATCATATCGTTTAGCTTTACCTGAAATTAGTGATAAATTCTATAAAGCAGCAGATGGAGCTTTAAATAATAAGTTTCCAAGCAATTATCGTCGTGAAGTTACTGATTGAAAATCATATGATAAATTGAATTCAGAAATTATAAAATTTAATGAATCACAGGAAAAAACGCACACAAGAAGACTAACATCATTACCTAAATTAGCGGAATACCATTTCATGTCACATGTTAATGGTCGTGCTATTGAACATCAACGTGTTGCTTACTCAATGGAACAAGTTTCAGATAAACGCGCGCTAATTAATATCGAAGATATGATTTACGCCTATAACATGGAACAAGAATCTATTTATCATGAAAAAGAAAAATTATGTCCTATTATAGAAGATTTAGGATTTAGAACATACCCAAGTGGGTCATCTATTAAATGTCAGTATCCAAAAATTACTAAATTATCACCTGATATGAATGCTCTACAAATTAATGAAGTAATTAATAATATTATTGCTTTTAATCATGAACAACGTTCATTATTGGAAGAATTTAGAATTCATGTTCCAGCGATAATTGATTATGGGTTTGGTGTGGAAGACGGTATTACATTACCGCACCCAACTTTACCTGAACATTATGAAAATTTAAATCGTGATAAATTGGATAATATTCGCAAAGTGATCGAACAATGAAATGCTACACAAAAAGCATATTTGCAAAAATATATTGAATCAATTCCTAAAATCATTAGTCTTGATCAGTTACATGAAAAATTTGTTGATATTCACTTTATTTCAAAGCCAAATGTTCAAGAAGTGTTGAATTCACTAATTTTGAATAAAAATGAAATTGTTCGTTTAGTTCAGGAAATTAATAACTACAATGCAGAAATGCTAGGGATAGCTCGTGATTTCTTATATGATTTCATCACACATAATTTAGTTGATTGTGGTTTTGAAAAACGCATTGATGGCTCACCATTAAAACATCATCGCCCAAAATATGATCTTGAAAAAGATATAGAACTAATTATTCGTACAAATCAAATTGGTAAATTTTTAGATGATATATCAAGTTTTTCAAAAGAACAAACTCAATTGTTAAATGATTACTTTTCAAGAACAGTTCCTGAATTAAGTACAACATATTTCTACGATGATGATGGATTAATTAATGTTGATAATGAAGAGTTAGAAATTATTAATAAAAAAATTACTAGTCGTCGCGATATTGACTTACTAGCTTCTGAAATTCAAATGCATAATAAAAGACAACATATTATTCTTCGTGATTTACAAAGCAAATTAGAAATTGTTGATTTAGGTTTTAAAAAACGTGCTAATGGTTTACCTTTATATCATTCTCGCCCAAATGTTAAAGTTAATGAAATTACAAGTATGACAGAAATGTTATATTGAGAAGAAAAAATCAAATTATTTAATAGAGAACAACGCGAAATTCTAGAATCTTATATTTTAAGAATGCCAAAAGTTGAAGACTATGGGGTTCATGTTCCAGGAATGTCAAAACCAAAAAACATTCATCACATAGTTGACCATTTAAAAAATAATAATGACGTTGCAACATATATTAATGAAGTTGAAAAATGAAATAAAGCTCAAAAAGAAGAATTACTAAAAAAGTAAAGACGATACCGAGCCTTATAAAAGACCGCGGCTTTACTAATTACCCAAATGGCGAGCCTTTAAGACATCAGTTACCAGGATTAACTAAAGAAACTATTCGGGAACTTGGTATCGACACAATAATTAAAGCCGTTGAAGAATTTAACCAGGAACAAACTAACATTTTAAATCAGGTTATTCAAAACGAGGAAATTTCACGAGACAAAGAAACACAAGTTTTATTCAAATCGTATAAGCATAAAAATTTAACTGAAGAATTGTTTACAAAAACACAAGTGGAAGAGTATTATACAAAACTAAGAGATGAGGAGAATATCTTGAAAGAAAAAATGCATGAATGATTTAAAACTACTATCAGTGCAGATGATATTAAAGTTATCACAACAGCAACAAATAACTTACATCAAAAAGTTATTGATAATTCAAGTAATATTCGCTACGTTTGCAAAATGGCAGTTCAAAACGAAGATGCTGTTTACCGTTTCTTTCATGTAGATAATTTACTAAAAGAAACTCTGTTTCAAGAAGTAATTTATTTCCCATACGGAATTGCTTTATGTATTAACTACGAAGCAATGGAAAATAGTTTTTTAATGGATGAGGATGGGAAATTAAGATGCATTGATATTGTTGAAAAAGTTAGTGCCAATTCTTATCGATGTGTGTTTAATGACAATGTATCTTTGTTAATTAAATATACACAAGAATGCTTAATTATGGAATATAGTGAAGACAAAAAAATGTCAACTCGCCGTGTGGAAATATTTGTTTTTGAAGAAACAGAAAATTATGCCAAAATTTTACAACGCATTCATCAAAAAAATTTAGAAGATATTTCGATGATGATCGATCAAGAAACTTTTGAAGAACAAGTTTATTTTAATTATTGAATTCATTCAGATAATGTTGCTACATTTGTTCGTGTACAATATGATAAAAATCCTAATTCTGCACACGAAGTATTTGGATTTTCGGTCATTGGTGGAATTTCTAAGCCCGGTATTTTTACAAGAGATAAAATTAATCAGGAATTTGGTTCTAAAGACTAAAAAAGTTTAAAAATGATGGAAAAGTAGTAGACGTTGTCTACTATTTTTTTTGTTAAAATATGAATATGTTTAACAAAATTTTTAAATTATTAGCAGCCATTATTGTTATGCCATTGATGACTCTCATAACAATTTCAACTCAATCTAATTCTTTTTCATCAGTTAATAATCATCAAAATTCAGTTGGAAAAATTCAGGACTCATGAACGCAAGTGCGTGGTTTAGAAGAAAAATACATTACACAAGCTAATGAATTTACTGTCAATCAAAATCGTGCTTTAGAAATGATTAAAAGTTTATTCGTTGATTCAACATTGCAAGCAAACTATGATCAAGTTAAAAATTTAATAATTGGGACGACAAATAATGCAGATTTATTTAAAATTATTGACAATGAAATTACTTCCTTTAGAAATGAGTCATGAAAAATTATTCAAAACGATACTTTAACTTATTTAAACGATGCTCACTTGATTTCTTCAGCTAGTGATTTGGAAAATAACAAAACAGATATCACTAAATCGAATTTAACATACTATGGTTCATATTTTAATGTGGAAACAATTAAAGTACCAGGTTTTTTTGCATGAAATGATATTAATAATAATTTACCAATTACATGAATTCCACAATCTATAGTTAATCCGTGAAATAAATTATTTGCCACAAATGTTTGAATAAGTTATGTCGATAGTAAAGATTCTTTTTTCAATAACGGCACTGAAAGTATGGGGAATTATTTATCAATAAATAATTGATCATCTGTACTAAGTGACCTTAAAACCAATCAAATAATTTCATACAATAATTCAATCAATACAATTGCCAATAATTTTCGTTCAATGGCAACATTATACTATTTTAATCCTGATGGTAGTTTAATGAATGATGACTTTAGTGAATTCCAAAACGCAAAGATAAATAATTTTTTCAGTGATTGGGGAGCGAAGATTGTTGATGGATTATTGCAATTAGATCAATCTAAAATTACTGCTTCTTTGACAACATGAATGATTGATGATCAAACTAAAAATGCAAGTTACGTTATTCCAACAAACTATACTAATAGTGTATTTAACATTTTAGAGAAACTGCGCGAATCTATTTTAATTGCTAATAAATTAGATTATTTACAAAATCAAAATTCCTTTTTCAATAATCAAAAATTATTTAATTTTTTAAATAGTAATAATGAAAATATTACAAATATTATTGTTAATCAAACATCAACAATTGCAGGTAACGTTTTCTCATCATTGCCATCTTTATCATTTACACAGTCTGGTAAGAACTACACTTTATCTTTATATGAATATGGTGTTATTTTATTAAATAATGGGACAACTTACACTTACATTGATTTAGATGGTAATGTTCACAATAACGCACAGGTTACCACTACTTCAACCTCAATTACAATTGATGGCGATCTTTTTACATTAAATAGTGACAGCAAGTCGTATTTACCGGATTTATCATTTACATATGACAATAAAAACGTCACTGCAAAACCAATTTCTTCTTCTAATTCATTATTCCAAACTAATAATAATCAATATAGCTCAACTGATAGCGTAAGTATTAAAATGACTGATATTAATGATAAAAGTTTTAACTATGAAATTGCTAACAAGTTTATAGTTAATTCGCAAAATTTTGATTTCATTAAATTACATCACGATTTTGCAAACTCTACTACTTTACCAAACAATACAGATTTAGCGTTCAGCTGAAATTTTGATCAAGATAAGTTTGCTTCTTTTACCCAGGGCGCTGATTTTTATAAAAATTATTATGTACCAGGAACTTTACCAAATAAATCAATTCCAATTACAACTATTGAAAAAATTTTCTTTGCGTTATTTGTATGCTTAGTAGCTAGTTTAATTATTTTCATCGGTTATTTTGTATCTCGTTATTACCATGAGCGCAAACAAAATTATACAAATGAACACGAACGTTTGCATCCGTCAAAGAAATAATTGAAAAAAAACGCATTTTTTTATATTATTAATTAGGTATGTCTACGTAGCTCAGCTGGATAGAGCATATGCCTTCTAAGCATATGGCCGGGAGTTCGAATCTCTCCGTAGACGCCATTTTTTATTTTTATGCAATTTTATTTAAAATGATTGCAAAAAATTATAATAAGAATACATAAAAATAAAAAAGGGAAATCATGCAACCAACTAAAAATTATCATGACGATATAATTCAACAGATTAAAGAACTTATTGCACAAAGTAAGTTCGAGGAAGCATATCGTATTTTAAAAGAAGAATTAAATGCGCCATATATCCCAAGCGATAAAAAAGAACAATTTTCAGAATTATTTCGTGTTGTAAATCACGAAATGTATTTAAAAACTACTTCTAAAAAAGATTTTTCATTAATTTCTATTGATGCAGTCCGCCGAATATTAAATCAAGAAAAATCAACCGATTTAGAGTGTCACATTCTTTATAATTTAAAAGATGTTAACTTACGCTTATTAATGCCAGAAATTAAAGCTTTCCTTGTTAACCCAAATAAAGATAATATTTTAAAAACAGTTATTATTGAAGCAATGCATTCTCAGTCTATTGATGATGATTTTAAAATAATGAAAAACGGAATTGAATATGTAATCAATCCAACTTCCACAATCCCAATTTTTTTAACTACTCAATATAAAAATACAGTTGACGTCTTGAAAAATTATTTAGGTGTTCATTGATTAAATATTTTCCAAATGAATCTTTTAATTTTGGAATGATTTACTTATTATACTTATCCAGTTTTATTTGATGAACGCGACTGCTCATGTGTTGCATGTGCTGTAGCTTTTTATTGTTTTAAAATTAATAAGCAAATTATGAATCTAGATCAATTAGTTGAACTATTTCAGGTTGATAAAATAAAAACTCTTGAATATATTAATAAAATTGAAAGTATTTGAGAAAATTAGGTTTTTAAAAAAATAAAAAATATTATACAATCTATTTGTAATAAATGTGAAGGGGAAATCATGAAATTTACAATATCAGAAAAACACATTTCTGCAACAGAGGGACAATATCAAGTAGAAACGTCTTCAGCTAATTGAGAGGGTTACGTTAAAAAAGCCCAAACTAAATTATTTAACAAGGTAGAAGTGCCAGGATTCCGCAAAGGAAAAGCGCCAATTGAATTAATTAAAAAACAAGTTAGTTCAAAACAAATATACGAAGAAGCAATGCATTATTTATTTGATGATGTTTGAAAACACATTTGAACATCTAATGACATAAATAAACGTCCAATTGATATGAACGATATTGATTTATCAATTAAAAATGTATCAGCAAAAAAATGTGAAATTGATATTAATTTTACAATCATTCCTGAAGTAAATGTGGAAAATTGAAAAAAACATACAATTAAACGCCAAGAACCTGTTATCTCAGAAGAAGAAGTTGAACATTTAATTAAGGAA
The DNA here is from genome assembly GCF_001484045.1 of Mycoplasma sp. (ex Biomphalaria glabrata). NCBI lineage: Bacteria > Bacillati > Mycoplasmatota > Mollicutes > Mycoplasmatales > Mycoplasmataceae > Mycoplasma > Mycoplasma sp. (ex Biomphalaria glabrata). The sequence goes on from NZ_CP013128.1 coordinate 603,322, forward strand.
GAATTAGATAAACACAGTTCAATCGTAGTGAGTCAAAAAAAGCATAAACTTGAAAAAGGTAATATTGCTAGCATCAACTTCACTGGTTACTTAAATGGAGAAAAATTTGATGGCGGCCATGCTGAAGATTTTGATCTAGAAATTGGATCAGGACAATTTATTCCAGGGTTTGAAACCCAATTAATTGGTATGAAAAAAGGGGAAACAAAAACTATTACCGTTACTTTCCCTGAAAATTATCAAGCTAAGGAATTGGCTGGTAAAGAAACTAATTTCGAAGTAGTATTAAACGAAATAAAAGAAAAAAATATACCAACATTAAATGATGAATGAGTAGCGCAAACTCATAATAAAGAAAGTGTAACGCACTTTGTTGATTATGTTAAACAAAACGCTTTAGAGAAAAAAAGATTAGCAGCGGCAGAATCGTTAGATGAAGAAATTTTAGATGTGTTAGTTGCCAATTTAGATATTCCTCTTCCAGAAAAATTAGTTCGCAAAGAACAAGCTGTTATTGAAAAAGATTTCTTTAATCGTTTAAAAGAACGTAAAATTGATAAAAATTTATATTTAAAAATGATTAACAAATCAGAAACAGAATTATTGGAAACTTTTAAAGACGACGCAGTTAATCGTTTAAAAATTGCTTTATTATTACAATCAATTGCTCGTGCTGAAAAAATTGAAGCTAATGATGAAGATTACAATAACTTCCTTCAATTAATGTCACAAAAATACAACAAAGAAGTAGATGAGTTGAAAAAATTAGCTCCATTCAATGATGATATTCGTTTTCGATTAACAAATGAAAAAGTTTGAGATTTAATCAGAAAAACACTAATTATTGACTAACAATATTTGGCGAAGAAAAATGAACAACATTAAAAAATAACTACTTCGCTAGTTATTTTTTATTTTAAAAAGTTTAAAAAGTTTAAACACATGTTTTGAACTTAGATAAGTTAAAATTTAATTACTTAGAGAGAAAGGGGTCTATTTATGACTAAAAATCCAAATAAACTACTAACATTACCATTATTAGCGATGCGTAATTTAATTGTGTTTCCAGGGCACAGAGTTTACACAGAAATTGCTCGCAAGATGTCAATTAATGCATGTAATATCGCGCAAAATGATTACGAGGCGAGAATTGTTGCTTTATCGCAAAAAAATTCACAAGTAGAAACACCAACTGCATCAGATTTTTATAATTATGGAACATTATGTAATGTTCGCATTAAGAAAGCTTATCCAGATGGTACAATCTCGGTGGAATTAGAAGGTGTGGAACGTTTTAAAGTAACTAACATTATTGAAGCTGCTGATTTATGTTATGTTGAAGGGGAAATGATCTACTCAGTGATTGGTGACGAAAAAGAAGAATTAGCTTTGATGCGTCAATTGCAAAAAACATTTCAAAAAATTCTTGAAAACTTGCAACCTAATCCATCAGCGCAAAAGGTGGTTAATGACTTTCAAAAAGGAGTTGAGCCGGGTGAAGCTGCTGATTTTATAGCTCAGAACATGGCTGAATTAAAGTTTAATGTTAAACAACAAATTCTAGAGGCATTAAATGTTAATGAACGTTTACAGTTATTAATTAATGAAATTGAAAAAGAACGTGAAATTGTTAATTTAGAACAAAATATCCAACAAAAGGTGAAATCAAAATTTGATGAATCGCAACGTGAATATATTCTTCGTGAAAAATTAAAAGCTATTAAAGAAGAACTTGGTGATATTACAGGAAAAGAAGATGATGCATCAAAAATGCATGAACGTTTAGCTAATAATCCTTATCCAGAAGAAGCTGCTAAAAAAATCAAAGAAGAATTAGTTCGTTACGAAATGACACCTCCTTCAAGTAGTGAAGGTAATATTATTCATACTTATTTGGAATGATTATTAGATCTACCATGATGACAAAAAACAACTGATAATAATGATCTGTCAAAAGCTGAAACAATTTTAAATGAACACCATTATGGTCTTGAAAAAGCTAAAGAAAGAATTATTGAACACTTAGCCGTTCAACAAAAAACTAATAAACAATCAGGACCAATTATTTGTTTCGTTGGCCCCCCTGGAGTTGGAAAAACTTCGCTTGGAAAATCGATTTCTGAAGCTTTAGAGCGTAAGTTTGTTCGTGTCGCATTAGGTGGAGTAAAAGATGAATCTGAAATTCGTGGACACCGTCGTACATACATTGGTTCAATGCCTGGAAGAATTATTCAAGGAATGAAAAAAGCTGAAACAATTAACCCTGTTTTCTTGTTAGATGAAGTTGATAAATTAAGTAACGATTTCCGCGGAGACCCATCTAGTGCTTTGTTGGAAGTTTTAGATCCAGAACAAAATAAATTTTTCTCTGATAATTATTTAGAAATTAACTATGACTTAAGTAATGTAATGTTTATTGCAACAGCTAACTATTTACAAAATATTCCAGAAGCGCTAATGGATCGTATGGAAATTATTGAATTAAGTTCATATACTGAAATTGAAAAAGAAAAAATTGCTCACGAACATTTAATTCCTAAAATTTACAAAACAAATAACATTACCGAAGAAGAATTAACTATCGCTAACGATGTTCCTTTAGAAATCATTAAATACTACACAAAAGAAGCTGGAGTTCGCCAATTAGAACGTTTGTTATCTAAAATTGTTCGTAAAGCAGTTGTACAATTACTAAAAAAACCTGGTAAAAAAGTAAAAGTTACTTTAGAAAATTTAACTGATTTCTTAGGTAATCAAATTTATGACTATTCAAAGAAAGAATCAAAAGAACATGTTGGTGTTGTTGTTGGATTAGCTTGAACTCAATATGGAGGAGATATTTTACCAATTGAAGCAACATATTATGGTGGAAAAGGGAACTTAGTTTTAACTGGAAAATTAGGGGATGTAATGAAGGAAAGCGCTAACATTGCTTTAAGTTTTATTAAAGCCAATAAGTATTTATTTGGTGTTCAAGATTTTGACTTCTCAGCCCACGATATCCATATTCATTGTCCAGAAGGAGCTGTACCAAAAGATGGTCCTTCAGCTGGAATTACTTTAACAACAGCTATGGTTTCATTGCTATCAAAAACGAAAGTATCGCAAGATATCGCTATGACAGGAGAAATTACACTTCGTGGGAATGTACTAGCTATTGGTGGATTGAAAGAAAAATTAATTTCTGCTAAACGTAGCAAAATTAAAAAAGTATTAATTCCAGCTGAAAATAAAAAATCTTTAATAGATGTACCGAAGGAAATTTTAGATTCACTAGAAATTGTTTTAGTTAGTCATTACCGTGATGTGTTTCGTGAGGTTTTTGGTAAAAATATTGACGCTGAAACTTTTGAATTAAGAGAACAAGGTATCTTAAAAAAAATAGAACAAGAAAAAAAATTAATGGAATCAAAACAAATAAACGCTAGTTTGCAAGTATAATAATGGCAAATAAATATTTACAATTAACCTTTCTTGGTTCATATGTTAAACCTATAACAGCTTCTAACAAGGAAATTGTAGTTGTTGGGCGTAGTAATGCTGGTAAATCAACATTTATTAATAGTATTGGGAACAATGGTAAATTAGCAAGAGTCAGTTCTACACCAGGTAAAACATTAACGTTAAATTACTATCATATTAATTCTGCCAAACCCGATCTTTATTTAGTTGATACCCCAGGTTATGGATACCATGCAAAAGGTTTAGAAATTACTAAAGAATTAAATAGAATGATGGATTATTATTTAATTGATAATCGTAAATTGCGAGCATGTTTTTGAATTTTTGATATTCGTCGTGATTTTGTTGAAGATGATATTTTATTATTAGATTTTCTAAAAAAAATAAACATTCCAGTTTATGTTTTATTATCAAAAAGCGATAAATTAAGTAATCAACAAATTATTAAACGTAAAACTTCTATTCGCGCTCAAATTGATGTACCAGAGGAAAATATTATTCCTTTCTCATCGATGTCAAACTTAAACATTGTTAAAATAGCCACAAAGGCATATGAAATCTTATTAAAATAATTTAATATTAAAAAGTATGAAAGATCTTGAAAAATACGATCACAAAAAGATAGAAAATATTGTTTCTAAATTGTGAAATGATAATAAAATGTGAAAATTTAATCCTAGTAAAGCAACAAAGGGTAACACTTTTTCTATCATATTACCACCACCTAATGTAACAGGAAGATTACATTTGGGACATGCTTGAGATTCCTATATTCAAGATACTTTGATTCGTTATCACCAATTACAAGGGAAAGAAATTTTGTTCATAGGTGGTATGGACCATGCAGGAATTGCCACACAAGCAAAACTAGAAGAACGTTTGTGAAAAGAAGAACATTTAACTCGTAATGATTTAGGAAGAGAAAAATTTCTTGAAAAAATGCATGACTGAAAAGAAGAACATGCAAAGATTATTCGTGAACAATGAGAAAAACTTGGATTATTATTAAATCCAGAGCAAGAAAGATTTACTTTAGATAAAAGTTTTAATGAAGCAGTTTTAAATGTATTTATTGATTATTATAACCAAGGATTAATTTATCGCGCTAATCGTTTAATTCATTGAGATATAAAATTACAAACAGCTATTAGTGATATTGAAATTGAATATAAGCAAAATAACGGAGAAATGTATTATATTCGTTATTACTTAGAAGATAATAACGATTATTTAGTTGTGGCGACAACTCGTCCAGAGACGATATTTTGTGATGAAGCTATCCTTTATAATCCACATGATGAACGTTATTTAGGTTTAAAAAATAAACGCGTTATTAACCCTCTAACTAAAAAACTAATTCCCATTCTTGAAGATACATCAATTGATATTGAATTTGGAACAGGATTAATGAAAATTACCCCAGGACACGATTTTGTAGATTATGAACTTAATAAAAATCATCATTTACCAATTGAATCTTGTATCGATAAAAATGGGAAATTAAATTCATTGGCTGGCGAATTTCAAGGACAAGATCGTTTCGACGCAAGGAAAAATATTAAATGATTTTTAGAACAAAATAATTTACTAGAAAAAGCGGTTCAACATTCAAATAATATAGCTTATAGCCAAAGAAGTGGTACTATTGTTGAACCAATTTTGAGTGAACAATGATTTTTAAAAACATCTGAAATTATTAAAAAAACAAACATAATTGAGATTCAAAAACAAAAAAAATCTGAAGGTAAAATTGATTTTTTTCCAGAAAGATTTAACGACGTTCTAATTAAATGATTGGAAAATACACAAGATTGATGTATTTCACGTCAACTTTGATGAGGGCATCAAATTCCCATTTGATATAAAGAAGGAGAAAAACCGGTTGCTTCCAAAAACGCACCATCAAAAGAATGACAACAAGATTCGGATGTTTTAGATACTTGATTTTCTAGTGCACTTTGACCATTTGCTCTTTTTGGTTGACAATCTGCAGAAGATAACAAAAAAGTATGTAATAATCCGTTTTTTCCAGCATCTGTGTTAGTAACTGGCTATGATATCATTTTCTTTTGAGTTTCGAGAATGATTTTTCAAACACATCACATTATTGACCATAAACCTTTTGAACAAGTTTTAATTCATGGTTTAATTCGTGATAGTCAAGGACGCAAAATGTCAAAATCATTAGGGAATGGTGTTGATCCTATGGATATTATTGACAAGCACGGAAGCGACGCATTACGATTTTATTTACTAACAAACTCAACACCGGGTTTAGATATTAAATTTAACGAAAAAGAAGTTGAAGAAAGTGCAAAAATTTGTAAAAAAATTTTTGAATTTAATAATTTTTTACTTTTGAATAAAAATGATGTTTTAAATGATAAAAAATTTGACTTAATTGAAAAATATAAGAATGATTCTTTTTATATTTATATTAATATCAGTACTCGCGAATTTGAAAAAGAAATTAATAGTTATATAGAAAATTATCGTTTTTCTTTAGTTAAAGAAAAAATTTTAGACTTTATTTTTTCATTTTGTAATAAATCGTCTGTATATTTGCGTTTCTTAAAAGAAGAAAATAGTGATGCATACAAATATTATTTAACTCTAATAGAAAAAACATTTTATTTTTTAATTAGTGTGATTATGCCGTTTTTACCTTTCACTATAAGCTATATTTTACAAAAACATTTAAATAATATTAGTGACTTGAAAAAAATAAATGATAATGATATTAATAATTTAAAACTTAATAAATATACATTCATCGCGTTGGATCTTATCATCAAAGAAATTATGATTATTGAAAAAACCATTGATAGAAGAATTTCTTGAAATCAAATATTTGAACAAAATGAAACTATTTCTAGTTTAGGCGATTATATAAATTCTCAATCATGATATTCAGATCCTTTTATAAAAAAATTAAATAAATTATCGCATCAAGATAGAAATAAATTTGATCAGATGCTTACGATGTTTAATGAAAATTTTCAAAAAATTCTAATGCATTTTGAAAGCGAGATAAAGCGTTCTGGAAAAATTTTGTGTAACGAAAATTTCCGTATAAATAATCCTCAAAATTATGAAAAAGAAGCAATTAAGCGATCAAATTACGAAATTACTTATTATCAACTAAAAGATATTTATTCAATTTTTAAAAAATAACTAATAACTTTAGTGTTATTAATTTTCATCTTTTATTTAATTATTATTTTTTTATTTTCATTCATTAAGTGATACGCATTCTTAGTATGTATATTTTCACTTTTGTTTCTAAGTAAAAAAATAATCAATAAAAAAATTATTTTTTTATCACTATTGGTGTTTTTACCAATTATCATATATTTTAATGTTAACGTTATTAGTTTATTTAATATAAATTTCATTAATTTATCTAAAATGTATATTTTTCAATATTGATACACAAATAATCACAAGTATATAAATAATAATTATTTTCACACAATTATTAATTTCAATTTACTGCCAGTTTTTATTGTTAGTTTAATTCACGTAAGGTTTATTGAACAACTATTGAAAATTTTTTTTAAAAATCCAACACATATTTTTATATTATTGCTATTATTCTCATTCTTATTTTGTTTTCTTACTTCTTTTAGTTTTATTACAATTAAAACTTTATTAACAGTAATTTTTCTTTTTCTTTTTCGAAATAAAAATAAACTAAATACCCACGCATTAATTGGCATAATTTGTATTTTTTATTTTCACCAAACATTATTTTTTCATTAGGGTTTATATACTCTTTTTTGATAACTTTTGCTATTGAACTATATGTAGTAAAAAGAGAAGTTGTTAAATCGGAAACAAAAATTACTTTTTTGGAGTGACAAGTGTTTATTTTTTTATCCTCAATTCCGATTTCCATATACATTAATCATCTTTTCTCATTTTTCCAATTAGTTTATCCAGTTGCATTTTTTTACCCGCTATTATTTATTTGATTTATGTCATTGTTTATAGTTTGAATACCGGACATAAATCATATTCTTTGACTATTTAATTATTCTTTCGAAAAATTTATGGATTGATCTGGTAAACAATTTTCTTTTATTAAAATTAATATTAATGTTTATTGAATTTTTGGTTATTATTTTATTTTTATAAATATTCTAATATGTGATAAAATTATTTATTTTCATAAAATATTATATAATTACTTAATGAAAAGAGGTAAAAGTGTCAAAAAACTATTCAGTATATAGTGTTGTGTTTACTTTTTCTCAAATGCGCGTTTTGAAGAAATTAGTAAAAACTAGTTCTATCTTTAAAGATAGTATAGAAAAACTAATTAGTATTCAATATGCTATTGAGGAAAATGTTAATACTGCAGAAGGCTTAGCACAAATTGAAAAAATAGCAGACTTATATTGTTCTAAAACCGGAAGTAATTTAGAAATTCTAGAAATAGATCCGAGCGAATTAACGCAAAATAATATTGATACATTAATGAACTCTTTAAAAGTTTTTACTTATAACTTGCTAAAAATAAGTGTTGACTACTTAACTATCGAAAATGAAGAACAATTTAATATTCAATACGAAACGTCACTGCAAGCCATCCAAGATGAACCGATTGAACCCAATAAACTTCAAAATCCAACCACTTCTGAATCAGTTCAACCATCAATGTCACAACAAAGCGTTGTGGATTTGCGTGAAAAAATTAAAAACTTTAATCCTTTTGATAATGTTTGAAAACATATTATTAGAGTAAAAAAATCAATTGGTTGATTATATATTGCTTTTATTTTGACCGGATTTCTTTTTCAAGGATTCTTAATTGCTTATTATAGCTGTTTACATGTTCAAGCTAAAGATCAAAGTAATAATTGGGTTACTCCAACAGTTTGACAGTGAATTGAAATGCTTTTAATTAGTCAAGTATTATGAGCTGTAGCGATTAAAGGTGTAATTTCGTGAATTTATTTGAAAAAACCGAAAACTGTTAAAGAAAAATTTGAATTTAGTCTTCTTTGAGGTGGATTATCGATAATTTATGTGGCATTTGTTATTTTTGATAGTGCTTCTACAATGAATTCATTGTTATACCCATCAACTGGTCAAACAGCCCCATTAATAAGAACTAATTTAACAAACATTTTAGAAATATGTTCTTTAATTTCATTAATTATGGGTTGAGTGGTAGGAGGAATCATTGTAATTCTTTCTATCATTGGGATTGTTAATCGTCCAAAAATTAATCAAGAAAAATTTCAAAAATTTATAAATGAACAATCTCATCTCGCTCAAATGAATCAGGTTTCAAATCAAAGCAATGAACAAGGAACTTTTAATAGAAATATGCCTGATAAAAATGATGATGAATCAACAAGCAATGTTGAAAATAATCCTGAATCAGTGAATAACGAATAATAAAAAACTCACCATAATTGGTGAGTTTTATTTTCTAATTAATTTATATTATTGAGAAGATTTAGCTTGGTAAGTCATTATTTGTGATTTTTTACGAGCTGCGTTATTTTGTTTAATTAAACCTTTAGATGCACAATTATCAATATATGAAATAACTTCGTTTTTTAATTCAGTAGCATTTGGATTTGCAGTGTCAACAGATGCTTTGTATTTTTTAATTAAAGTACGTAGTTTTGAAATTTTTTGTCTATTTGCACTATTAGTTGTTTCATTTTGTTTATTTCTTTTTATTTGTGATTTAATGTTTGCCATTCGTTCTCCTTAATTTACTAATATAATATAGCAAAATGTATTATACTATTAATTAAAATGTATGTAAATATCTAAATAGCGGAATGTCAAAACAAGTCCAAATAGTTTATGATGGTTTGATTTAGTTATAATAAATACATAACAATAGAGAGAAGAGGATTTTATGGATGCATTCGCATCACTATTGGGAGTAATTCAAACTTTAGCAATTATTTTAATAATAGCTTTGGTTATATTAACTTTTTTCCTTCCATTTAAATTTAGAATCTTTGTAATTATTATTTTCGGTATTCTACTACTAGTTCAAGCTCTATTGCCTATTACAGGTCACTTTAAGGATTCATTTTTATTCTTTATATTACATGGATTGCATATCGTTAGTTAAAATGAATTTTTTATTTGAAGAAACAAAGAAAAACAAAGTAGTAGAACAAGAAACCGTCGTGATCACTATTCCTAGTGGGAAAAAGAAATCATTCTTTTCTCGTTTGATACCGAAATGATTAAGATCTAAAGGGGGCAAAGATGCTAAAAAACAATACTAACATTATTATCAAAACAACAAACGCCAATAAACGTTATAAATGTAGTAAAGTAGTCGTTCACGAAAGTAGTTCTAAGAACGGTAATTACTTATACTCATTTGATATAAAAAGAGTAAGCAAGCGTCCGTTATCAGAAATCGAAAAATTAATTAAATCAGTAGAACGAAGTTTAATGAATGAATTCGAAAATTAAAACTACCATCATTACTAAATCAGATTTTTTAAATTATATAAAGTGCCATCGCAGGTGCTTTTTATTTTTTACAAAGGGTCAAAAATCTAATTATCAAAATTTACCAAACCAAGACGCAGAATTAATTACGAAATTAATTGACGAACAAAATATTGACGAATTATTTGTGGATGAAAATGAAAATGAAGGAGTAATGGTTGGGAAGTATGCTCATAATTATTTTCGTGATGTGTATCAAAACACTAAATCCATTAATATAGACGACTATTCTAACGAACTTAAGGAAAGTAAAACATTAATGGCGATAAATGATCCAGAAATTGGAATAATTTTTGAGGCAACATTTTATTACAATAATGCCATCTGTAAAATTGATGCCTTGGTTAAGGCTGAAAATGGGCAGTTATTGATTTATGAAGTGAAAGCTTCCTCAAAACCAAAAACTAAATATGCTTATGATGTTTTATACCAAAAAATAATATTACAAAAATTGGGACATCAAATAGCACAATGTTATTTAGTTCATCTAAATAAAAATTATATTCTAAAAGACAAACTTGAATTAAGTGAATTATTTGTGCCAGCGATAAAATATTATGATAATGAAACTGGAAAAAACGCAGAAGAAATAGCGAACTACGAAGGTCATTTGTTTAATGATTTTGAAGTAATTATTGATGAAATTATTAAAATTAAAAATCAATGAAATCAAATAGAGAATGTTGATAATTCGAGTGAAATATATAGTGAAAAAAATACAGAACTAAAACAAGGATGTGAAATATTTTCATATTATAATGGCGGGGTACGAAATGGTTGTTCACTATTTGGTGCAAAATGCGAAGCATTTAATTATTGTTTAAAAAAGTACAACGATGTTGATTTTCTTAATAGTGTTTTTTCTTTTAATGGCCTAAAGTTTCCAAAAAAAATGTACATGTATAGCACTGGTTATAAATATGTTACTGACTTAAGTGATTATAAGTTAATAGAATTCGAATTAAATGATAATGCGAAAAATTATTGAGAAGCATGTCATTCACCAAACGGGATTTTTGTTAAAAAAGAAGAATTAAAACATTATTTATCAACAAATTATATTTATCCTATCTATATGTTGGATTTTGAAGGCGTAATGTTTGGAATTCCGATTTTAAAAGGGACATCCTCTTTTAATACATTAACATTCCAATATAGTATTCATATAATAATAAAACCAGATAATACATATCAATCTTACGATGAACGCCGCGATAGTGATTTAATACATTGCGAATACATTGCGGATTTATCGAAAGAAGATTTTAGAATTGAGCTAATTGATAAATTAATTTTTGATCTAAATAGGGAAGGTCACGGCCCTATTGTAGCTTTTTTCAAAGCTTATGAAGAAGCAAGGATTAACGATTTAATTAAATATCTAGAACTCGACAAAAATAAAAACAGAGAGCAAATAGATGCACTAAGATCAATAAAATCTCGCATTATTGATTTACAAGATATTTTTAAGAAAGAAAAATTATTTGATTGCAAATTATTCAATGGGAGCTATAGTATTAAAAAAGTTTTACCAGCTTTAGATCCAAAATTTTCATATAAAGGCCTAGAAATACAAAATGGTTTAGCAGCAACAGAAGCATTTAGATATTATTATACTGAAAAGTTTTTTTTGAAAAATCCTTCTTTTAAAGAAGAGGAGTGGAAAAAAACGCAAAAAAATTTACTAAAATATTGCTATTTAGACACTTTAGCGATGGTTGTTATTTATGAAAAAATGAAAAAAATAGTAAATTTAAATACCTAATATTTTTTTAGATAAAATTAAATATATGTTAAGAAAAATTGCCAGTTTATCTGAGTTTCGCGGATGAAATTTTCGCAAAAAACAAAATTTTCCTCAAACAATTTATACAATAGTAATTATTGTTACTTGCTTAACATCAATTATTGTTACAATAGCGTCCTTTAATAAGGATAGTAGTCATTCAACAATGTATTTTCAAGACATTGTTTTCTTGGTAATTTTTAGTTTTGACTGAATTGCTAACGCTTTAAAAAATTATTATAAAAATGAAGATAAAAAAATTCGCTATTTAATATTGTTTTTTCCTAGTTCATTATTTATTTTAGCTTCAATACTGCCATCAATAATCGGTCTACTAATAGCTTTTGATTGTATAAAACCAACTAGAGGTTTGGATGGCATTTCTTTATTAAGAGTTTTGCGTTTAATTTACATTATGAAATATTTAGAATTAATAGGTTTATTTGTAATGATCTTTAAAATGAAATTAAAATTATTTCTTGGTTGAGGAGTATTTTTACTAATTATTTTAACTACATTTGCAATTTCTATTTATGTTTCTGAACCGCAATTATCGTTTTGAAATTCAATGTACTATAGCATTATTGTAATGTCAACAATTGGGCTTGGCGATATAGCTCCAACAAATACAATTAGTCAAGTTTTAACTGCAGCTTTTGGTTTTGTTGGTGGATTAATGTATACATCATTTGGAGCGTTAATTATTACTAGTATTTTGGAAATCGGGGCAGGTTCGTTTGAGGAGATTAACAAACTAACAAAAGGATCTAAAAAATTCGAAGTTGAAGACAGTTCTTGAGAAGAAAAAAAACATGAACAAAAAGATAAATAAACAAAATATTAATCATGATTCAAAAAAAGAAAGTTGATATCTATTAGATAGCATAATTAGTTCTTTTTCAAGACCAAAAATTCTTGTCAAAAATTTATTAAAACGCCCTCATATTTCTGTTGTAGAAATTATTTTTGATGTTTTTATTATTGCCAGTTTTCGACATATTTCAAGTAATTTATCATTTGACTTTTTTACTAATAATATTTATGGGAAAAACAACCCACCTATTCCAGAGCAAGTTTATGTAACAATATTTTTTATTATGCAATTTTTATTGTTATGAATAGCATGATTTTTTATGATTTACTTTGTTCAATGATTTGAAAATTATGGTATTAAATCAAAAGTTTTGTTCATTATTGTATTTTTAGCAGCATCATTTTTCCTAGCAACACAGTATATGTTTAATTCACATGAAGTTTTGTTATTTTTCAAGAGTAATTTTTATGATCTTATGATATTAAATTTGTTTGGAATTTTATTTTTATTTATTTCCTTGCTTATCATGTTCATTTCTAGTTTTCACGAATTAGGTGAACATCAAGAAAATGTTTTAAAGTATTTCTTGAAAATTATTCAGAATGGATTTATTGTAGTTATTTCTTTAGCAGCTATTGGAATTATTTTATTATTTACTATTCAAAATATTGTTATGTTGTGAATAACATTATTCATTATTGCCCTAATAATAGGGGTAATGTTTTTTACATTTGAACGTATTTTACATTATCAAAAAAGACCTAATATATTAATGTTGCCGTTTAAAACTAATCACCTAATTGAACGTTGTACATTAATGTTTTGTGTTGCGATCGGGGAAAGTATTATTAACTTTTATGAGGCGGTAGGTCAAAATATTATATCTACTAATATGAACACTGATTACTTCAAGATCATTTTATTAATAGTTGCGACAACATTATTGGTTTTGGCATTGTGATGAATATACATTGATCGTGTTTGAACAATTAGATTTCATGAACAAATTATTGATAGTAGAACTTATTTAATTTCAAATTTACTAGTTATTACTGGTGTAGTTTTAATGGCTGGAGGATTGGCAAATATAGCAGAAAACTTTTTGGATGATAGTAATATTGGAGATTCATCTATATTTTGTTTAGGTTTTGCGTTATTTTTTGTTGCCATTTCTTGGGTTTCAGCGACAAAAAATCTTATTCACCAACGCGGAAATGTAATTTTAAAATCATCTTGATCGATGTTATTTGCTGTTGACTCAATCGTTATTTCAACATTATCTTTATTAGCAATTAAATTAGATACAACTATTAATAACTCGTTTTTTATTTTGATTATTTTGACAGGTTTATCATTTATTTCTGTCTTTATTGGAACGTGAGGTTGATACAAATCAACATGAATGCGTGCTCTAAATAAAATTCATTTAAATATAAAACAGATTGAAGAATAGAAATAATTTACTATTATAATTTATTCTATTATAATTATCCTTGATATATATGCCACCAATTTGACATTTCATGGCTGTAGCAGCCTTTATCGGACCGCTAATATTTGCCATTATTATTTTTTTAGCAGAAAATGAATAATATTATGAATATTGCTTTTTTGGGCACCACTTTTTACGCATCAGAAGTTCTTCAAACAATTTTAAAAAACCCATTAATTAATGTAATCTTAGTTGTTACACCAACTGATAAAAGATGCGATCGAAAAGGACAAGTAATTTTAGGAGAAGTTGCCATTCTTGCAAAACAAGCTAATATCTCGCTTTTACAAACAGAAAACATTAACGATCATTTAGAATACTTAAAAAGTATGAATATTCAGTATATCCTAACTTGTGCTTTTGGGCAATTTATTAAGAAACCAATTTTAGATTCATTCACATGTATTAATATTCATCCTTCGTTATTACCAAAATACCGTGGTGGAGCACCAATTAATTGAGCATTAATTAATGGAGAAGTAAGAACAGGAGTTTCAATTATTGAAATGACACCAAAAATGGATGCAGGGTTAGTTTTTTTTCAAGAAGTAATTCCAATTGAATCAACAGACAATTTTTATTCCTTAGAAAAAAAGTTGATTTTTTTAACATGCGTAAAAATTAACAGTTGATTGATCAACATTCATGAATTAAATTATCAACCAAAATTGCAAAACGATACCAAAGCAACTTTTGGTTTAAATATTAAAAAAGAAGATTTACAAATTAATTGAAGCAAAACTTCCGAAGAAATTTATAATCAAATTCGCGGATTAAATAACATAGGAGCATTCACTTACTATTTACGAGATGGGCAAAGATATTTATTGAAAATTTTTACTTCTAAAATTTGCGACACAAAGGAAAGTAATGCAAATTATGGTGAAGTATTGCAATTTAGTAATGGAATGTTTATTATAAAAACTGGAGACTCAGCGCTAATGGCGTTGGAGATTCAAGTCGAAAACAAAACCAAACAAGAAGCAAAAACTTTTTTAAATGGATTTCGTGGTATTAAAGTAGGAGATGTCCTTGTTTAAAAGAATGAATACATTAGATATTGCTGTTTATTCGATACTAGCTGCAGTTTACTTTGTTGCAACTGCATTTTTAAAATTCGCTCCAAGTGGAACATTTTATTGAGATTTCACTGATTCAATCTTAATTTTGACAATTTTTCTATATCCAAGAAGAAATTATTTATTATGCGTTATTTCTGCTTTTATAGGATACGGTATGGCTGATTTATACGCTGGAGAACCAATTTATATTCCGGCTACATTTTTTACGCGATTTATCACAATTACCTTATTTTTTATATTTTTTGAAAAAATAATTGAAAAACCATATTTTAAGAAACACAATCAATTTGTTCCTCTTTATGCTTTTGTTGTGGTCTTAATTACTCAAATTATTATGGTTTTAACTTATTTTATTTGAGATTTGATTTGTTTTAATATGTCTTTAGCTATTGAAGACCTAATTATTAATATTGTTCAGTTAGCAACTGTTGCTATTATTATTTCAGTAGTTTTTATTTTAAAAGCATCATTATTCAAAAGTATTGCCAATTGCAATGAAAATACCATTTTTACAATTGATTTAACGTCAGATGATTCTGAAATTAAAAACAAAACTTACAAAAATTAATAATTTTTTAATAAATTAGAAAAATGAATTATCATAATAATAATTGAAAAGTTAGGACTGATAAATGAAAAATAAGAAAATCAATAAATGAATTGTGATGTTTTTACTTTATTTTGGTGTAGGAACAATATTATTTTTATCATCAATTTTATTCAAATTAGGATTAGGCACAGGAGATTCATGATACATTAATTTATCTGATGTAGTGTTAATTATTTTTTTATTATATATTTCCAAAACTTATTATAATGTTTGAATGTTTTACGGGATGGCAATTATAGCTTCTTTTTTTACCTTCTTATATCAATGAATATTGAATGATTGATTTTTACCAGAAAGTTTTTTAGGATTCATTCCGATGATTTTATCGACACTAATATTGATTACACTAGTGAATATCGCTGTTAACAATAAATATAAAGTTCTAAAAAAATTTAATTTAACAACAAACATTATTTCAGCTATTTTTATTGGTGAACTTATTAAAGTATTAATAATGACAATATTTTTACTTATTGCGACAACCGACGTTAAAGAACGTTTAGAATCAATTTTTTCCACTGTTGTATTGGCGACGATTTCGTTTATGATTTCTTCAACTGTGATAATTTTATCAAGTAAAAGAAATTCCATTTTTCATCTTACAATGAAGAAAAATAAGTCTTTAGATAAACAAAACAGTAAATTTTAGAACTATCGTTAAAAATAATAAATAACCAATTAAGTTAAAAAAACCTTATAATAATAATAAGGTTATTTAAAACTTAAAGGAGGCTACATTGTTAGCAATTTTAAGATTAGTTGGAAAAATTTCATCATTTATCGCTGGTATAGGAGCTTTGACATTATCGGGTTTATTTATTTATTTAGCTGTAGATTACAGCAAAATAGATTCAATGAGTTCGGGTAGTTCGATTGTGAAAGATATTCATAAAATTGTGATGGATATTTTTAATGGGGTATTAGCTTTTATTCCTGTTATTAAAAACTGAATATCAGAAAACCAAACTGCATTTATTGTTTTTGCCGTTGTTTTTGCCTTATTAGGACTATGAGTATTTTTTATTTCTATTTCAAATAAAAAAATCAATAATTTATTGGAGATCGGAATTGGGGTAGTTACATTATTATTTGTAAGTTGAATTATTGCCATTTTCTTCTTAGTGGGAGGAGTTTTAAAATTATTTACACCAAAAACTAAAACTATTAATGAATTATTGAAATCGATTAGTCAAAAAAGAAATAAACCACAATCAACTAATACGATAAATTCAAACCAAGCCAATACTAATCCAAACAACACCATCAATACTCAAACAAATAATTTTCGTAATGATAGTAACAACAACATTATTTAATTGTTTTCGGAAAAGATTTTTATAAAAGCACTTGTATTGGTGCTTTTTTTATTTTCTTTAATGTTATAAACTTATATAAGTATTTATGAATAAGAAAAACATTCGAAATTTTTGCATCATTGCTCATATTGATCACGGGAAAAGCACATTAGCTGATCGTATTTTAGAACACACTAAAAAAATCAAAGTAAAAAGTGCTCAATTACTTGATGACATGGAATTAGAAAAAGAACGTGGTATTACAATTAAATTAAACACAGTTACTTTAAACTATATCGATCCAAGAACTGATATTCCGTATAAATTACATCTTATCGACACACCTGGTCATGTTGATTTTAATTATGAAGTAAGTCGTAGTTTAGCTGCTTGTGAAGGTGCAATATTAGTTGTTGATAGTTCACAAGGTGTTCAAGCGCAAACAATTTCTAATGTTTACTTGGCGATTGATAATAATTTGGAAATTATTCCAGTTTTAAATAAGATAGATTTGCCACAAGCACGACCAGATGACATTAAACGGGAAATTGAAAACATTATCGGCATAGATTGTACGGATGCTCCTTTAATCTCAGCAAAAACTGGTTTAAACATTGAAGATGTTTTTAATGCAATTATTGATCGCATTCCGTCGCCAAATGGAGACGAAAATAAACCACTACAAGCTCTAATTTTTGATAGTTACTATGATAACCACCGCGGTGTTGTCATTTTGATTTGTGTAAAAGAGGGAAATATTAAGATCGGTGATGAATTAAAGTTTATTCATTCGAAACATACTTTTAAAATAACTAATATTACTATTAAAACACCTGAGATTCGTGAGATTCGTTCTTTAGAAGCTGGTGATATTGGAATGGTTTCTGGAAACATTAAAGATGTTTCTTATGTGAAAATCGGAGATACACTAGTTCATGCAAGCAACAAGAACCCGCAATCGTTACCCGGGTACAAAGTTTTAAAACCAATGGTCTTTATGGGAATATTTCCTGTTGAAAGAGAAGATTATGAACAACTTCGTGATGCTCTAGCAAAAATTAGTTTAAGTGATTCAAGTTTAACTTATGAACAAGATTCATCTGATGCTTTGGGATTTGGATACCGTTGTGGATTTTTAGGTTTATTACATGCTGAAATTATTCAAGAACGTTTAGAACGCGAATATAATTTAAAATTAATTGCCACAGCCCCTTCAGTTCAATATCACATTACAACTAAAAAGGGAGAACAATTTTCATTAGATAACCCTAAAAATCTCCCTCCTTTACAAAACATTAGTTCAATCTCTGAACCATACGTTAATGCTCGTATAATTACTCCTATTGATTTCATCGGTAATGTTTTAACTTTAGCAGCAGATGCTCGTGGTATCTATATTACAACTAATATCATCGATGATACTCGTCATGAATTGGTTTACGAATTTCCACTTTCGGAAATTATTTTTGATTTTTTCAATAATTTAAAATCAGCATCAAAAGGATATGCATCTTTTGATTATGAATTTAAAGAATATAAGATTAGTGATTTGGCGAAAATGGAAATTTTAATTAATGGGGAAGTTGTTGATCCTCTAAGTATGATTACACATAAAGAAAAAGCTTATTATCGCGGGAAACATATTTGCGAACGTTTAAAAGAATTAATTCCAAAAAAACAATTTGAAATTCCTATTCAAGCAGCAATTAATAATAAAGTTATTGCTCGTGAAACTATCAAAGCTTATAGAAAAAATGTTTTGGCTAAATGTTATGGAGGAGATATTTCTCGTAAAAGAAAACTTCTAGAAAAACAAAAAGAGGGAAAAAAACGTATGAAAATGGTGGGAAGCGTTGAGATTCCACAAACAGCATTTTTATCTGTTTTAAACATTGGGGATAAAAATAACAAAAAATAAAGTATTCTTTTTACAAAATAATTTTTAGTAAGTTAGTATTAAATTAGTAATTATGGAAAACACATTTCTAAACGATATATTTGCCGAGAAAATTGAAGAAAAATTTACAGACAAAGAATACTTAAGTAAGCAAGAGATAATGCAATACCTTGGGCATGATTATAATGAAAATGTATGGAAAAATATTACTAATTATCGTTTAAAATTACGACGCCACACAGATTTAAGTCATTTAATTCGTGGAGTTAAAGTGACGTTTTTTTATACATATAGTCATTTTCTAATTAAAAAAATGGATGAAGTTAGTCATTTGCTCGGAAATGCTAACGCTAAAGTATTGGAAATGAAAATTAATAATATCGTTCAGGGAACTAATGATTATGCTCAATTGATTGAGGAATATCAAAATTCTGAATGAAATCTTTTAGTTAACACCACTATTAATGAAAATGATTTAATTAGTTCCAAAAATCGATTAAATGATCAAAAAGAGATTTTTGCAAATTTATTTTCAGCTGAATATTTTCAAAGTCCTGAAAAATATGATGCTAAATTAATTCATAAATGATTATCCGCTTTTAATATTTATCATGGCTATACTTTTCGTAAAAAAAATTATATTGACTCTAATTTTTATACTACACATGTTCGTTGTAACGATATTCCTAGCCATTTTCAAGAATTAATTAGTTATGTTAACGAAAATTCCAAAGAACCGTTATTAATAAAAGCATCATTAGTATTTTTATATGTTCGTTTGGGAATAATTTTCGAAGAAGGAAACGATATTGCAGCTCTTTTATCTTTTTATTATGTAATTGCCAAAGAATATCCTAATTTAACGCCGTTTATTTTATCAGCGCAAACAATTATTAATAATTTTGCTTCAAAAATTTCATTAAGTTTGAAACATGTAAACACACATGATTATGATGCAACATTCATCATTATTGCTTTACTGAATATGTTAGAAACTCATTTGAAAGGATTAATTGCTAGAACTCATATCAATAAAGATAACATTCAAGATATTATTCCAATCGAAAAACAAATTAGCAATTTACATGAGAATTTTCCTTTGTTAACTCAAAAAGAATTAGAATTTTACGTTAAATATGCTCAAGAAAATAAATATTATGATGTGAAAGATTATCAAAAATTTGCTAGTTGCTCATATGAGACAGCAAGAACATCAATGCAAAGCATGAACGAACAAAATTTATTAGAAAAAATTAAAATTTCAAAAAAATTTGTTTATAAAAAAATTTCTAAACAAAAGTAGAAAATTTATTTATTTATAATAAAACAAAGAGGAAAATGTGAATTTTTTAGAGATTAATATATTTGGAAAAACAGGCGACCCACTAGTAATATTACTGGTTTCAATATTAGGCGGAGTCGTCCTTTATAATTTATTTTTAGTAGGGTGTTTATTTTTTACATCAGTAAAAATTAAAAAATTAAAAGCAAACAGAAACTATGAAGATGAAGTTAAATTAGAAAAATTACAATCAAAATTAGTTCAACAAGAAGAAGCGATTAAAAAACGTGAAGAAGAATTTGAAAACCATGTAGATGAGTGAAATTCTAAAGAAATGGAATTAGGTACTAACGAAGCAAAATTTGAAATCGAAAATTTAAAAGAAAAAGACTGAAAAAAAGTTGAACAATATATTGAAGAACATCCGGAAGATTGAGTGAATTTTGCATTAAAAATAAACCCAAAATCACGTTTTTGATTAGGGATAAAAGCGCAATTAGAAGGAAAAACTGTTTCTCAAGAAATTAAATTAGAAAAAAAATCTATTCCACTAACTCGTGACGAAACTGATATGCAGGAACAACAACTAGAATCCGATGTTGTCAAAACCATTCCGACACCAACAATTAAAAAAGGGTGATTTAAAAGTAGACCACAAGCAGAAACACCTTTTGAATCTACACCTGTTGCGCAACCTGATGAACAATCACCAGATCCAATTCCAGTTGTTGAAGAAAAAAGAGGATGATTTGGTAGAAGAAAACAACAACAATCACTGAATACTTCTCAAGAAGTGGTCACTCCTCCGATTCAACAACAATCATCACCTTCAGCACAAAATATTAGTTCAAACGAACAATCGTTCATCGCCAGTTGTGAAAATTTAACAAAAGAAATTGATACAAATGATAATTTTCACGAAGATAAAATGATTTTTAAGCAAGATTTTGAAGTTGAGTCTGATATCTATAAAAAACCATTAGATGATGATTTATTTGTTAATATGGATGATATCATCGGAGCAAAAGAAGAAGAGAAAAAAAATAAGTCTCAATCAACTCGTTTTAGTTTATTTAAAGGTCGACCAGATCGCATTATACCGTCAGTGAAGAAAAATATTTTCACCAACGCTTCTCCAAAAAAATTTGGAAATCGGAAAGAACAAGTTGAAGAGGATATAAAAACTCTTGAATTAGAATTAGAAAAGTAGAAAGGTAAAAAATATGGGGAATATTATTAACAATCCAAACAATCAAAACCCAACTGAAGAAAAACCAATTTCAACTTCCTTGGAAA
Organism: Mycoplasma sp. (ex Biomphalaria glabrata); assembly: GCF_001484045.1. Taxonomy (NCBI): domain Bacteria; kingdom Bacillati; phylum Mycoplasmatota; class Mollicutes; order Mycoplasmatales; family Mycoplasmataceae; genus Mycoplasma; species Mycoplasma sp. (ex Biomphalaria glabrata). The sequence continues at coordinate 624,833 of NZ_CP013128.1, forward strand.
GACCTGAACGTGGTTTTTTTGGACAGCATCGTCAATACCATGAAGATGAGAGAGAATACTTAATCACTAAGAGTGGTGTTAAAATTGATAACACTGATCCGTATTACTATATTCTTCTACAAATTTACCATTACAAAAATTATCTAAAATTTTATGCAGTAAGTAGCTTACTTGTTGGTTTAATATTAATTATTGTTGGAATGGTATTTGTAGCTATTGCTAATATCTCATTCATTGTAGCTATCATTGTGGGAGCAGTATTCCTAATTAATTCATTTCGTTACAATCACATTAAATATAAATTTATACGTAGTTTAAGATTATATTCAAGTACAGCTCCTAAATTCAAACAAGAAAAAACACCATTACCTAAATTTTTAAGTCAAGTGTATCGTTCATTAAGAAAACGTTTAATCACAACAAATATTGCTTGTGGAATTATTTATTTATTAAGTTTAAGTTATATTATTGTTTATCTAATTTTAGATAAACATAATATTCCGTCATCATTCTTTGTGAGCAGATTTTATGTAATAAGTGTTATTATTTTTGTTGCAACAATTCTTTATCATACTACAAATTTATATATTATTTACAAGCGTAAAACAGAAATTGAAATCATTTTTAATAAGGGTGATCAAATTCCGATTTGAAATATGAAGCATTATCTAAAAAGAAAAATGCAAAAAAAAGCTGAGGAACAAAATTTAAAAATGGATGTTGTTCAAAAAACAAGTCCAGTTTACGTTGAAGATGAAGATTAAAAATAATTTTCAACATTTATATATTCACGTTCCATTTTGTAAAAAAATTTGTGATTATTGTGATTTTTACAAAACAATTGATACCACAAAAACAGATCCTTACTTTCTAAGATTGGAAGAAGAATTAATTAAGTTCCAATCTAATCTTCAAAGTATAAAAACTATTTTTATTGGTGGCGGAACTCCAAATGTTTTTTCAAATGATGATCTAGAAAACTTTTTTTCAATATTAGAAAAGTATCTTGATACAAAAGTTAGTGAATTCACAACCGAATCAAATCCTGAATTTATTAATCTAGATCAAATTAAAATTTGGAAAAAATATCATATTAATCGAATAAGTATTGGAATTCAAAGTACTAATAGCAATTTGCTTGCTAATTACAACCGTTATCAAGATCAAGAATTAGAAAATAAGATAATGTTAATAAAAGAATATTTTACAAATGTTTCTTTCGATTTTATTTATAATTTCCCTGGTCAAACGTTAGAAGATATTAAGAATGATCTAGCATTTATTGCAAAACATAATCCTGATCATATTTCATGATATAGTTTAATTCTCAAAGATAAAACAATGCTAAAACATAAAAATATTAAATTAGATGAGGATAATGAAATTCTGTTTGCTGATTTTATTAAGCGAGAATTAAAAAAATTAGGATATGAAAATTATGAAGTAAGTAATTTTGCCAAGAACAAAAAATATGCTTGACACAATCTCGCTTATTGAACTTCCAAAGATTGATTAGGTGTTGGACCATCAGCTGCCACATTTTTTTACGATAATGAAGAAAAATGTTATGTCGAGGGTAGAAATACCGAAAGTATTGATAATTGAGTTTGTGAATATGAAAACTTATCTTCTCAAACGGCTGCTGCGCAAATTATTTATATGAATTTACGACTTCAAAAAGGTTGTGAATTAACAAATGAACGTATTCAAGAATCAATAAACATTCTATGAAATAAAATTGTGACTTTAGAAGAGACTAAATTGATTGAAAAAGAGGGGAATTATATGAAAGTAACTAAAAAAGGTAAAAATCTTCTTAATGATATTTTTGAATTTATGTTGGAATAATTTAAAAAGTTTTTAAATTATTTTTAATACAAAAATTGTTTATTATAAAAACAAAGAAATATAGGAACCATGGATTATTTTAAATTTACATTAGAAGATAATATTGAAGATATTACAAACATTTTAGGACCAAACAGTGAAAACGTGAAGGATTTAGAAAGAACTTGAAATTGCGAGATTGAGGTACAACCTCCTAATGTTTTCATTAAAATTCCTTCAAAAACTGATGCAATTAAAATTTTTGAAGTAGTAAAAAATTTAGTACAAATTTCAAAATCTAATAACGGAAAAGAAAACATTAAAAATTGAGATATTAAGTATGTTTCAAAAAAAATTAAAAACAATGAAGAAATTACTGCGTTAAGTGATAATGCAATTACTTCCAATTCAGAAGGACAAAAATTTTTCCCAAAAACTGCTGGGCAACAAGAATATTTAAAAGCTTTAAGAGAATCATCAGTTGTTATTGCAACTGGACCAGCCGGAACTGGAAAAACATTCATGGCAGTTATGTATGCTTATGAGTTATTAAGAACTAACCAAATTAAACGCATCGTTATTACTCGACCAATTGTGGAAGCTGGAGAATCGATTGGATTTTTACCTGGTGATATGCGTATGAAAGTAGATCCATATTTAATGCCATTATATGACTCTTTTCATATCCTAATGGGAAAAGAAAAAACAGAGGCATTAATTACAAAAGGAGTAATTGAAATCGCTCCTTTAGCTTACATGCGTGGACGAACATTTAATGACGCTTTTGTAATATTAGATGAGGCTCAAAATACTACTCAAAACCAAATTAAAATGTTTTTAACCAGATTAGGATTCAACTCGAAGATGGTTATCACAGGGGACATTTCACAAATCGATCTAAAAATGAACCAGCAAAGTGCTTTAATTCAAGCATTACATGTTTTAAAAAATGTTGAACAAATTAAAAAAATTCGTTTAACTGTTGATGACATCGTTAGAAACCCACTTGTTAATGAAATTGTTAAAGCATATGAACATTTTGATGCTAACTCAGGAAGTTTGTTTAACAGTCGTCGTAACCGTTAAAAAGACGATTTTTCACTAATTACATATAGTGAAAAAAACTTATTTTTATCCGATTAAGGAAAATTATCAATTAACATATAATGATTGCGGACTATCTTGTCTATATATTTTATATAGATATTTTTATAACAATCATCAGAGTTATTTTATTTGATTACAAAATTACTATTGTTCTAAAAATTTATCTCTTAAAGATTTAAAAGAAATAGGGTCAAAGCATGGTTTAGTTTGTAATTTTTATTATATTGATATTGAAGAATTAGAAACAATAAAAATTATTTCCCCAATTATCATAATTATTAAAAATAATTTTGAACATGCAATAATTTTGTATGGGAGAAGAAATGATAAATTTTATTGTTTTTGCCCGCAAAAAGGGAGAATATGTTACTCACTATTTGAGTTAAATTATTTATTCTCTGGTTATATCGGGATAGTAAGTAAGAGTGATAATTTAAGTTGTAAACTGACTTTCAAAAATAATATCAAAAAAACTTTTCCAGCAATTTTATATGGAATATTAATATTTTTAACTCAATTTAATTGAGTATTGTTGTTTTTAATTATCAAAGCTATTTATGGGCACCCTGAAATGGTAAGTAAACTATGAATATTTTTGATAATTTTTATTATTTATTGAATATTGTTCAATATTTTTTTATTTTTTATTTTTAATAAATTAAACGATAAATATCGCATAAGCGATGAGATAGGGTATAGTTATTCTCAATTAATAAATACAATCGGGAGTTTCTTAGTTTTATTGATGTTATGTGTATCAATTCAGATTGATAATAATTTTATAGAATTTTTGTTTATATCAACAGTTGTTAATTTTATTATTAGTATTTTCAAAATTTTTAAATTAGCCGATAAAATTGCTAATATATTTTTAAGTTTTTTAATTTCATCAATTATTTTTTACTTATTTTTTAATCCGCAAATTAATGGATTAAATATCACCTGATGATGGGTTATTAACATGTTAATATTTAATTTTAGCAAGATAATTCATGTTAAAAAAATTATCTTGTGCTACAATAAAATTTTCTTTTGGGTTTTAAATCACAAAATGTAAAATATATTTATGATTAAGGCGAACTTTTATAATTTAACTAATAATAATGTTTCTGGCTTTAAAAAAATTATTAATAATGTTGCAAAAGTGATCTCAGAGGATATGCCATTAATTAATGGATTTATGTCGATAATTTTAGTAGATTCGGATAAAATACAAGAATTAAATCACACTTATCGTGATAAAAATAAACCAACCGATGTTTTATCGTTTCCACAAGAAAGTAAAAATAATAAATGTATTAGTGAAGAATTAGGAGATATCTTCATATGTTATGAAGAAATTATTAATAATTGTAAAAATATTGGTAATACTTTACATGAAGAATTTCGTTTTCTTGTAGTTCATGGAGCTTTGCATTTATTAGGTTATGATCATATGACTCACGATGAAGAAGAATTAATGACTCATTATCAGCGAAAATTTATTGATAAATTGAAATTAATCAAATAATGTTATTATGAAATTATTGTTTTTAGGAGCTGGTTTTGTTCCACTATGAGATGAACTTGCAAAATCGTTAAAAAATATGTAATTGAGTTTGATAATGAGAATATTTTATTTTCTAAATAATTAACTTCTTGAAAGGATTTATAAAATGTCAATTAATTTTATTTATGGTAAAAATGGTGTAGGAAAATCAAAACTAAAGGATGAAAAACTTTCAGATGGGAATATTGTTTTAAATTCAAATGGTTATGACTGAATGGAAGATAGAATCGATCGAACAATCAAAAATGTTAAACTTTCAAGATTTGCTAACAAAATTACGGAGTTAAAAGAGGAATTAGATGATGTAAAGAAAAAACTTGCAACAGCTGATGGGCCAATTGGTTGAAGTGGTGTGTCAAACATCAAACAACATATTGAAAATGTTTTAGAATTTAATTTTTTTGATTTAAATTTTTGAAATGGGACTTTCCCTTATGATGAAGAGTTTGAAATTAATTCAATTACAAAAATACAAAAACAATATACTGTTTACAAAGAATTTTTATCTTCTTTGACAGAAGGTGAATTTTCAGAATTATTAAGCATTTCAAGTGTTTCGCAAAATATTAAGAAAATTTATACAATTGTTGGCAATAATGAAATAAATCGTTTACACAATGACTTAATAAATTATATTCGAACATACATGCAAAAACATGAAAATAATGTTGGCATTATTGATTTATTAAAAGAAAAACCAGATATTTTAAAATTAATTAGAAATAATAATAGTGATGTTACGATGGAAATTATTAATAATTTTATAAAATACAAGCTTTCACAATATCAAGATAAAAGTAAGTTGATTGAAAAAATTACAAAATATAATAGTTTTGTAGATAAACGAGAAAGTTTTTTTAAGTTCCCACAAAACTATATACCTTTATTTGGTGAAAATATTACAGTTGAAAAAGGTGTGGCAACAGTAACTTCGGATAAAGGATTATCCTCTGGTCAATTGACAGTTATCTTGTCGAAATTAATTGTAAATAGTGCCCCAAATAATGAGGAAATATGATTTGATGATGTTTTTGAAACACTTGATAATGAAAATCAAGTGGAACTTTTGAAGTTTTTGGCAAACGATACAAAAACAATATATGTTTTAACTCACATGACAAATGTCTTGGAAATTAAAGATATTTTAGTTGATTCAGGTGATGTACAAATAAATGCAATCACAACAAAATCAATTTATGAGGATGGTTCACAAATATCCACAACAAAATCTTGATCAGAAATATTATGCAAATTAAGAAGTATAAACTCGGGTGACAAGTTAATAAAAAAACAAGTGAGGTCAATTATAAAATTATTAACTAGATACTATGCTAAAAATTCTTCCATTCATAGTTATAGATCAAGTCAAAACTCAGATACAATAAAGTGTACAGAGATATTTTCACATTGGAACGCTTGATGATTTTTCCATTATCACCCATGAGTTGAAGAGCAAAAATATAGAGACTTTTTTGAGTGATTAGATCCATCATTTTCAGGGCAAAAAAACTCAATTGAAATTTTCGATTTTTTAATAAGTGCTTTAAAATTGAATATAGTAAATGATAAAGAATGATTAGAAAATAATTTCAGAATAAATATTGATAAATTGATTGATTTTTTAAAAATTATCAAGAGTGAACTGGAGATAGAGAAAAAATTATATGATTCTAATCCTAATTCAATTACTTTGGATGGGCATAATCAATTTATAGAATACAAGAACTTAAGAATTTCAGGAAAAATACAGGAAAGAAATAATAGCAAAATTCATTTAATAGATATTTCACCAGAAATAATAACTTCTTAGGTAGTTTAGTTGGCATTAAGCGGTATTTTTCGCAACTAAACTTTTTTCTTAGTGATCTTTTTTACTCTACCTACATCGCGAGACAGCTTTTTGAGCTCGCCGCCTTGATAAGCACTAACTCATTTTCGAATATGAACATCCTTAGCTTTTTTGTTCGCTGAAGAAAAATACTCTAAGACAAGTTTTTTGAGTCTTTACCATTTAAAACTCTTTTCACAATTCCTAGTTTGATTTTTTAGTTTTAATTTAATATTTTTTGACATCTAACTCCTAAAGTTTATTTGTCAAGAAAATTGGTTATGGGTCTATTTTTTATATAATTAAAGTATGAACCGCAAAACACGTAAGATTATTATTTGAATCGCACTTATTCTAACTATCGCTGGTTTAATTTTAGGTTTAGCTCAAGGTATTTGAGTTATTACTGGTAATGAACCAAAAGTTCCATGATGAAAAGGCCTTTTCGGTAAGTAGATGAAGTCGGGATTTGTATCAATTATTGGAAGACCAAACGTGGGCAAAAGTACCATGTTGAATACTTTAATCAATAAAAAAGTCAGCATTACTTCTCATGTTCCAAATACAACAAGGGATCAAATCCAAGGAATTTATAATTCTCCAAATTCACAAATTATCTTTATTGATACACCAGGTATCACTAAGAATAGTAACTTGTTAGGGAAGAACATGCTAGCAAGATCACTTTCTTCATTGCAAAATGTTGATCTAGTATTGTTATTAATCGATGGGTCAAAACCATTACAACAAGACGATGACGAGATTATTGAAAAAGTGAAAGATTTAAAAACAAAAATTATTTTAGTAATTACTAAAATTGATTTAATGCCAAAAGAACGTCTAATAAAAAAATTGCAAGAGTTAGGTTCAAAAACAGATTTCTTTGCTTATATCCCGATCTCTTCAATTAAAAATAATAACTTAAATACCCTAATTAAGGAAATTGAAAATAATTTACCAGAGGGACCACAATACTACCATGAAGATGATGTCACTAATGTATCAAATGCTTTTATGGCAAAAGAAGTAATTCGCGAAAAAGCTATTTTCAATTTACATGAAGAACTACCACACTCAATAGCTGTTGAAATTACTAAATTTAAAAACAAAGAAAACAAAATTGATATTACTGCTAATTTAATTGTCGAAAGAGAATCTCATAAACCAATTGTCATCGGTGATAATGGAGAAAAGATCAATAAAATTACTCATGATACTGTAAGAGACTTGAGTAAGTACTGAGATAAAAAGGTTTATTTACAACTTCATGTAGTTGTTAAACCTGATTGAAAAAATTCTGCTTCAGAACTTCATAAATTACAATACAATAATTAAATGAGAACATTTGGTATTGTCATTAAAAAAACTCATTATTTAAATGATGATTTAATTTGTAATATAGTAACTCCAGAATTTGGAATTATTACTTTTCTAGCAAAATCAGGGATGCTTCCAAAGAATAAAAATTTTGCTGGACTACAGCAATTTTCAATTAATGAATACTTTTTATTTAACAAAACTACAACTAATATTGGAAAATTGCAAAAGTGTTATCCGATTAAGGAATATTATTCATTATTTTCAGATATTAATAAAGCAATTTATTATCGTGAAATTTTAGATATTATTTGACAAGTTCGAGATTACTTAAAAAATAGTTCAAATTTATTCGATAATCTAACTTGGTATTTAGATAATTTAAATAACGAAACCGGATTAGAAAAATTTGTCACCTTAATAATGATTCAAAAAATATATGTTCTTGTTAATAAAAAAAGTTTGGTAGTCGATAAATGTGTCCGTTGTGGTAGCAAGTGAAGAATTAAGTCAGTAAACTATTATGATGGTGGTTTTATTTGTCATAATTGTTTTAATCTAGAAAGTGATGCTATTTTTTCATTAAGTTTTCTTAAAAACTTAAAAATTTTTATTGAAGACCCAATGAAAACTTACCGATTTTCACATGAAACTATTTTTGCTTTATATAATTTTTATGGTAATTATTTTGAAACAACAATTGGGGTTTTCAATAATTTAAATAGTTTATCGAAAGGAAATACTAGTTTTAATGATTAGTAAAATGATATTATAATTTTGTATAAATTACATTTGATTTTTTTATATTTCAAATTTATCGAGGCACAATGACAAAACAAATTGATTTTCAAGAATTAGTTACATACTTACGCGAAAAGGGATTCTTTTTCCCTAGTAGTCAAATATATGGCGGTATTGCCAATACTTGAGATTATGGTCCGCTAGGTGTTGAAATTAAAAATAAATTAAAGGCACTTTGATGAAAAGAATTTGTTACTAAAGAACCAAATAATATTGGATTAGATACAGCTATTTTTATGAACCCAAAAGTCTGAGAAGCTTCAGGACATACAAGTAACTTTTCTGACCCAATTGCTACTTGCCCAAATTGTAATAAGAGCTTTCGCGGTAACCATTTAGAATTGTTCTATGATGAAGTTGATTATACTTCACGCAAATGATTTTGCCCTAGTTGTCATGAGGAAAATGATTATTACAGCACCACACAAGCTTTGAATTTAATGTTTAAAGTAAATATGAATTTAGTTAAGAATGATCCTTTAAACTTCACTTATTTACGTCCAGAAACTGCCCAAGGTATTTTTGTTCAATTTGCAAATATTCATCGCACTTGTCGTAAAAAATTACCATTTGGGGTGGGTCAAATTGGAAAAGCTTTTCGTAACGAAGTTACTCCTAAGGATTTTATTTTTAGAACAAAAGAGTTTGAACAAATGGAATTAGAATTTTTCTTTGAAAAAGATTTTGAAAATCATTGAAATCATTACATAACAAAAATTGAAAAATTTCTAACAGAAAAATTAGAAATTAACAAAGATAACTTAAAACAATTCAATCATCCTAAAGAGGATTTAGCACATTATTCGAAACAGACAATTGATTTTGAATTTAATTTCCCATTTGGATGACAAGAATTATGAGGAGTTGCTCATCGTGGTAATTTTGATTTATCAATTCACCAACAGGAGAGTGGTGAATCAATGGAAATTATGAATGATGAAAATAGAAAAATTATTCCTGAAGTAATTGAACCAAGTGTTGGAGTCGATCGTTTAATATTAGCTATTATTTGTAATTCTTTTGTTTCAGAAAAAGATGAAAATAGTGATCGCGAATGATCTTATTTAGCTTTACCAGCTTGTGTTGCACCATACATTGCATGTATTCTTCCTTTATCAAAACAATTGGTTGATCAAGCAAAAAAAATTCACTTGGATTTACTAGATAGAGATTTAAGTGTTACTTATGATGAAACTGCAAGCATTGGAAAAAGATATGCTCGTCAAGATGCAATTGGAACACCTTACTGTATAACAATTGATTTTGAGACAGTAAATGATGAAAGTGTAACGATCCGCAATCGTGATACAACGAAACAAGAGCGAATTAAAATAGAAGATATATATAAATATTTATCTAATAGTAAATAGATGTTGTATGGTAAATAAAAAAATTAGTGAAATAAGCATTGTTGATATTATTAATAAATATGTTCCATTAAAAAAGAACGGTAATAATTATGTAGGATTGTGTCCCTTTCACCAGGATTCTAATCCATCAATGGTTGTTAGCCCGCAAAAAAACATTTATAAATGTTTTAGTTGTGGTGCTTCAGGCAATGCAATTAAATTTGTTATGAATATTGAAAAAATAAGTTATAACCAAGCTGTTAAAAAAATTAGTGATGAATTTAATTTAGGTATTGATATTCGCGATGTTTATTCATCAAAAAATTGAAGTGATGAACAAAAATTAATTCTAGAAATTAATCAAAAAGTAGTTGATTTTGCAAAGTATTCCTTATCAACTAATCAGGAAGTGCAAAAATACATTGAAAATCGTAACTATAACGATACAACGATCGAAGATTTTGATGTTGGGTATTTAGACGGAGAAGATGTAATTAACTTCTTAAAAAAGAATGGTTATGAAGATATTCATATTTTACTTTCTGGCATTGCAGTGGAAAAAAGTAATCACTTAGTACCATTTTTTAACAAACGTTTAATGATTCCAATTTTTGACGAATTAAATAATCCTGTTGCTTTTGGTGGAAGAATTATTCAAACACCATCAGAGGAACCGAAATATTTAAATATTTCTGAAACGATTGTTTTTAATAAATCAGATGTTTTATTTAATTTAAATAATGCAAAGGATTTCATTCAATCAAAAAAAAGCTGCATCGTTGTAGAAGGTTATATGGATGCAATGACTTTATGACAAAATGATTTTAAAAACGTTATTGGTTTAATGGGTACAAATTTTTCTGCTAATCATTTACGAAAAATTCAAAGAATTGCTAAACGTGTTACTTTGGCTTTGGATAAAGATGAAGCTGGAATAAATGCTACAAAAAAGATTGGTTTAGAATTAATCAGTAATAATTTACAAGTTGATGTTTTGAAAATTGAAAATGCAAAAGACATCGATGAGTGATTAAATAAATATCCAAAGGAAGAACTTCGAAATAATGTTATTAGTTTCTTAGATTTTTATTTACAAAATACTAAGTTTGTTTCCCAAGAAGAAACATTAATTCCTTGTATTAACGTTTTCAAAAGATTTGTTGGGAATCAAGATTATAGTAATCGAATTTTATCATTAAATAAAATAGCTATATGAGCTGACACAAATGTTGATTTATTAGATAGTCTAATTGGTAAGGTTAATACCTTCATTAATCCGAAAAAGACCGTCGAAATAGAAGCTGGTATCAATGAAGTAAACGCTTTTGCTAATTTAAAAAGATTATATATTGCGATGATGACAAAAGATTATGAATGATTTTTAACATTAAATAATAATTTCACGCTATTTTTTGATGCATACGAGGTTGAAGATTATAAAATGATTCAAGAAATTTTTAATCAAGGAGAAGCAACTTTTAATAGTTTTAAATGATCATCAAATCATAACTTAGATAAATTAAATTTTTTGATGAAAAAAAATATTCATTACTACAAAATTTCAACAGAATTTTTATTTAAATTTCAAAAAGAATTTATTAAACTTGCTCGAAACAAAACAATAACAACAATAAGGCAGTCCGAGGAATTAGATCGCGATTTAAATAACCTTCTAAAACAATTAAATAATTATGAATCTAACTTCATGAATACCGATGAATGAAATAAAATTTGCGATGTTATTGCAAAAAGTAAAATATTGAATTAAAATAAACAACGCAATTTAATGACAATTTGTTATAATGACATTTGTACTTAATGGCAAGAGGTTAAATGAGCAACAAAGAAAAAAAAGCGCATGTAGTTGAAGATAATAAAAAAACAACTGCATCAAAAAAACCATCTAAAAAAAACCAATCATTAGAAAAATTACGTAGTGTTGATGATTCATTATTTGAAAATGATTTAATGGAAACTCAAGCAATTGAAAAAGAAGCCGAAGAAACTGCTAAATCATTAACATCAAAAAGTCATAAATCAAGTTACAATTTTTTATCTAATGACGATAAATTAGCTGATGGAATTAAAAACTACTTAAATGAAGTTGGTAAAATCCAATTATTAAACAAAGATGAAGAACAAGAATTAGGGCAAATTTTAGTGGAAAACCGTGTTAAGGTTGTAATAAAACAAGATGAGAATGGTAATGACTATGAAATTCGTTATTCTTTCGAAGAAGAATGCGCCTTAAAACTAGAACAAGAAGAAAAAGAACTTCAAGCTGAAGAAGAATATGATGGAGAGGGTGAATACATTCGTAAAAATTTACGTCCCCGTATTAACTATTACTACGAATATTCAGCTGAAGGAAAATATGCTCGCGATCGCCTAATTAGTTCTAATTTACGTCTAGTTATTAGTATTGCAAAAAAATTTATGAACCGTGGGTTAGATTTTTGAGATTTATTAGCGGAAGGTAACGTTGGGTTAATGCGTGCTACTGAAAAATTTAATTACAAATTAGGATTTAAATTTTCAACATATGCAACTTGATGAATTCGTCAAGCGATTAGTCGTGCCATTGCAGATCAAGCGAGAGTTATTCGTATTCCAGTTCACATGGTTGAAACAATGAATAAACTTGTAAAAATTGAAAGAGAATTAAATCAAGAATTAGGTCGTGATGCAACTGAAGAAGAAATCATGAAAAAATTAGGTGGGAAAATTACCGCTAAAAGAATTCATGATATTCGTCGTTTGTATAATGAACCAATTAGTTTAGAAAAACCTATCGTATCAGACGAGGAATCAAGTTTTGGTGATTTTGTTGAAGATAAAGATATTAGATCACCAATTGAAGCTGCTGAAAAACGTGCTTTAAGAGAAGAGATGGAAAAAATCTTCAATGAAGTTTTTACAGATAAAGAAATTAAAGTTATGAAAATGCGTTGTGGAATGCATCCCTATAATCGCGAACACACACTAGAAGAAGTTGGAAATGCATTTAAAGTTACCCGCGAAAGAATTCGACAAATCGAATCAAAAGCTCGTAATAAGTTGAATCACAAAAAATACAAAAATAGATTACAAAAATTCTATAAAAATTAATTTATGGCACTTTCTTATCGTTTATTATCAATCGCAAATTTAATTGCGAAAAAAAAAGTAGTAGTAGATATTGGCTTTGATCATGCTAAATTATTGATTTATCTATCTGAAAAAAAACAAATGCTAAAAGGTTATGGTATTGAAAAGGCTCATGGTCCTTATTTGCATGGTTTGCAGAATGCCCAAAACGCTAATTTAGAAAAGAAAATTAAATTATATTTTTTAAACGATGTTAAAAATTTTAAATTTCTATACAAAGCAAACTATATTGTTGTTAGCGGATTAGGTTGCTCAACAACTATCGATATACTTGAAAAGTACAAAAAATATTTATTGAAGAAGAAAATTATTATTCAATTAAGTGAAGTAACGCAAACATGAAAACTTCGAGAATTTATGTTAAATAATAAATTTAAGATTGTAGATGAAGAATTTTTTCAGGATGGTGAAGAATTTTATATTAACATTGTTTGCAAAAAAACATTATTTAATCAAAAATTTAATGATTTCGATTTAGTTATTGGGCCTATTCTTAAAAACGAAAATAATGTAATTTATCAAACTTATCTAAATAAATACTTAAAATTACGAGAAGAACAACATTACGATTCTTCACTAAAACAACGAGATTTAGTAATAATTCGTGAGTGAATTTTTCAAAAATTTTAATTTAATTAATAATTATCTCAATCTAATTAAAAAAAATTAATTGTTAAAATAAAAGTATGTTAGATATGAGTTTTGGAACAATAATAGTAATAGTAATAATCACAATCGCAGGAATCACAATTTTAATACCACTTTCGTTGGTAGGGAAAACAATTTGAAATAGTAAAAAGAACTTGTTTCAACGTGAAGGAGTTAAAGAACCATTAAATTATTTCGCAAATAATAAAGGTCCATTAGATAATCCACCAACTATTGTTTCTAAAAATTCTTCTGAAAAATTTTCTTCTCAACCAAAATCAACTCAAATTATCACGCCAGAGCAAAAACCAATGACTACTAATTCATTAGAAGAGAGTGATAAAAATACAAATTTTGGCGCGATTGAACCTAATTTAGATAATAGTTTTAAATCTAAATCGAATCCAAATATGCAACCTAAAATGACAAAGGAAAACATTAATTTACATTACCATCACGATTCTGACGCATTAATTGAATCTAATAAAATTAAAGCTATTCCACAACCAAAGCCAAAAAAATACAAAGTTAAAACAAAAAAATATCCATTGCATAATCGTTTAGCATGATGAAAATTTGATGATATGGAAACTGGTAAAAATGAAGGTGTAGATGATGTAAATCTAGATTTTTCTAATAAAAAGATTGATGATTATCAATTAAATGATTTTCAATTTACTAAATTTGATAACGTAAAAGGTAGTTCAATCAAAGATAATGAATCCATCAAAACAATTAAACCAAAGAGAGTGAAAAAAAATCGCATTAAAAAATTAAAAGTGCAAATTTTACAACATCACCCAACTGAACAACCAATGGAAGATATGAATAAAATTAATTCAATCAAAGATATAAGTAATCAAGAAATGATTAAAATTAATTTGATTTCTAAAATTATCAAAAATGCTATTAATAACCGTCCAAAAAGAGCAGCTGTCAAAAAACATGCTAAAAAAGTAGTTAAAACAACTAAAAAAGCGACAAAAAAACAAGTAGAAAAACTATCACTTGTTAAAAAACCAAAATTAGTAAATAAAAAACCAAAAATTACAATTACTAAATCAAAACCTACTGCTAAAAAAACAAAACCAACTTCAAAAAAACTAAAACGCACGCCAAAGAAAGTTTCAATACCTGGTTCTAAAGGAAAAAAAGTTTTTTAATGAAAAATCACCATTTATTAATTGGTAGTCATGTTGGTTTTAAAGCACCTAATTATTTACTAGGAAGTGTTCAAGAGGCACTATCTTATGGTGCTAACACTTTTATGATTTATACAGGTGCACCGCAAAACAGAAATAGAGTAGCGATTGATATCGATAATGTCCGCGAAGCACATGATCTAGCAAAAAAAATGGAATTAATTTTGCAAATGTAGTTGGTCATGGGCCATACATTATAAATTTAGCTTCTATTGATAAAGCAAAATTAAGTTTTGCACGTCATTTTTTAATTTCTGAATTAGAAAGAGCAAACCAATTAGGAATTTCTATTTTTGTTGTACATCCCGGTTCTGCTCTTGATAATCCAAGACAAAATGCTCTTAATAATGCAGCTGAAACAATATCCATCGCTTTAAAAGCGGTTTCAAATATTAAGATAGCGGTCGAAACGATGGCTGGTAAAAGTTCTGAAATCGGAAGTAATTTTTCTGAAATTAAAGAAATTTTGGACAAAATTGATATTAGCGTTCGCGATCGTGTTGGAGTGTGCTTGGATACGTGTCATATTCATGATGCTGGTTATGACTTAACCAATAATTTTGATCATGTAATTAATGAATTTGATAAGGTGATTGGATTAAAAAATATCTTAGTTGTTCATTTAAATGATTCTAAAAATGATATTAATGCTAAAAAAGATCGACACGAGAATATCGGAAAAGGAAAAATTGGAATCGATGCACTTATGAAAATTGTTTATTCTGAACAATTAGCAAATGTTCCAAAAATTTTAGAAACACCTTACATTGATAATAAAGCACCATACAAAGAAGAAATAGATTTGATCAAATCATGCGGAATTAACAAAAAGATTTAGTAAATTATTTTTACCAAAAAAAGTAGTTTTATAGTTTTAAAAATAATAAAATAATAGATGTATTAATTAATTTTTAGGGGGATTAATGTTAAAAACGCACGTCATTAGAATTGATGTTTCATCGCAAAATGAGTTGTTTGAAAAAATTGCTGATAATTTACATGAACATCAAGTTTTTAGTTGTGACAAAAACATAATTATTAACGCTTACAAAGAGAGAGAAGAACAAGGAACAACAAACCTTGGTGAAGGATTTGCATTTCCACATATTTTAATAAATAAAATTAAAGTACCAACTATTTTAATCGTTCAGTTGGAAAATGAAATCATGTATGGTGATTCAAATATTGATTTAGCAATTGTTTTAGCATTTCCAAAAACAATGGAAGGCGGTGAACATTTAAGAGTAATTTCTAAATATTCAGAAAAATTGCTAGATGAAAAATTTTTAAAAAATCTAAGAAAAGCAAAACCTGCACAATTAAAAAAAGAATTAACAGATTTCAATAAACATATTTTATCAACCAATGAAGAAAAAATAACTCATCATGAATCAACATTAGCTGATAAAAATGCTGAATATAAAGTTGTTGCAATTTCAAGTTGCCCAACTGGTATTGCTCATACGCATTTAGCTGCGGATGCTTTAACAAAGGCAGCTAAGGAATTGGGAATTGGATTTAAAATTGAACGCCAAGCTGCAGGAGGAACACAAGATCATTTGTCTAGTAAAGAAATTGATGAAGCTGATTATGTTTTATTTGCAGTTGGAAAAGATATTGATAAATCTCGTTTTATTGGCAAAAAAACCATGGAAATTGGGATAGGTGAATCAATTAAAAATCCAAAGAAAACACTTAAAGACTTACCTGAAAAAGCAACAGTTTATGCGGCAAAAAAAGGCGAAAAAGCAAATGATAACTCAAATCTTGTAAAACCGGGGGTTAAATTACGCCACCGTAACCCAGTGATGAATGCCTTAATGAATGGGTTAAGTTATATGATTCCTATCGTTATTACTGGTGGATTATTATTAGCAATTGGTATTGGACTTGGATTATTAACTTCAGGTCAATCTGATCCAACTAAAATTCCACACACTAACTTTTTCTGAGTTGTGCAAAGTGTTGGTGGTGCTGCCTTTACCATCATGATTCCAGTTCTTGGAGCATATATTGCTTATGCAATCGGTGATAGACCAGCTTTAACTCCTGGTTTTATTCTTTCTTTCCTATTAAATATTGGTCCAGATAGCACGGGACACAATTATGCTTTGTGAAATTGAGAAAGTTTATCTTTTGGTGTCACAGGGCAATCAGCATTAGGATTTTTTGGAGCGATAGCGGCAGGATTACTTTGTGGATATTCTGCTAAATTTTTATCTTCTTTAAAATATCCAAAGGCGGTTCGTAATTTAGTACCATTGATGTTTATCCCGTTAGTAACAACATTCGGAATTTGATTGTTGTTCTCATTTGGAGGATATTTGCCTTTATACTATTTATCAGTTGGTTTACAAGATTTAATAAATACATTAGTATCTCATAATTTATTTTGAATTATGGGAGTGGTTTTAGGATTAATGATTACTTTTGATATGGGGGGTCCTGTTAATAAAATTGCGATGTTTATTGCGATTGGAGAACTTGGTCATCAGCAATATCTATTAATGGGAGCAAACGGTGTTGCAATTGCCACACCACCTATTGGAATGGCATTTGGTGTATTAATGTCAAACTTAATTCGTAGAAATCAACCCGAAACCGAAAAAGAACTAGCTAAAACTGCTGCTATTTTAGGAACGTTTGGAATAACAGAAGGAGCAATACCATTTGTTATTAAAAATCCTCGCTTGATTATCGCAAATCTTGCAGGAGGAGCTGTTGGCGGCGGAATAGCTGGTTTAGCGAAAATTGGAAATCTTGTTGGTCACGGAGGAATAATCGTTTGATTATTAGGAGCCGTAGGGCATCAACCAGATGGAGCAACTGCTCTAAGTGATAATTATACTTATGGATTAATTTACATTCTTGCTTTGTTGGCTGGTTCTTTAACAACTGGATTAATCTACATGTTTATGTATAAACCATCAGAAGATAAAAACTTAGCAACAGTACTGGATTAATAACATGATTAAAATAATGCCATATATTGTCGAAAAACCATGGGGAGGAACTATTCTTCGTGATAAACTCAAATTGCCAACAACTTCTGAGCAAGTTGGAGAGTTATGAATTACGTCAGCAATTGATGGTTTTGAATCAATTTGTCAAGGGCACAAGAATGTCATAAATAAGAAAAAACTAAGTCTTGTTTGAGAAAAGTATCCTAATTTATTTGGTAATTATCCATCTGAACAATTCCCATTTTTAATTAAACTTCTGGATGTTTGTGAAGATTTAAGTGTGCAAGTACACCCTAATGATCAAAAAGCTCAATTACTTGAAAACGAACAAAATGGGAAAAATGAAGCATGATATATTTTGTCATGTGCTAAAAATAGCAAACTAATTTTAGGAACTAATGCTAAAAATAGGGAAGAATTAGCAATCGCTTTAAGTAATCAGAAATTAGAACAAAAACTAGTTTACGTTCCAATAAAGCATGGAAATTGTTTTTTTATTGAAGCTGGCACTGTGCACGCATTATTAAAACCATGTACTGTTTATGAAATTCAACAAACTTCTACGATTACATATCGCTTATATGATTTTGATAGATTATTTGATGGAATTCCTCGTGAACTACATGTTAATAAATCATTAGAATGCGTTAAATTTGATCATGTTGCAAAAAAATCTAGAGCCACAAAATTAAGTGGAGGGGTGAAACAAATATTTGATACACCTTATTTTTCATTATTTGAATTAACAAATACATTAGATAAACCTAAAAAAATTCCTTTACTTAGTAACTATTTCTTAGTTATTACAAATATTAGCGAAAGTGCAGCAATAATTAACGGGATACAGCTAGCCCCTGGTGAAACTTGTATCATTACAAAAGATAGTTTAAAAAATACAAAAATCGAATCGAAATGCAAATTATTAATAGCCGCTCCCGCGAATCCTGTTGTTTCTAAATAAAAAAGATGTTTATAAAACATCTTTTTATTTTTTAAGTAATTATTAACGATTATTTTTAATTCTTTTAGGATATTTTTTTCTTCAACGATTTTTACAATCTTTTTGTTAACGTAGATCATTCCTTTTTGATTATTTCCAACTACTGCAATATCTGCATCTTGAGCTTCACCAAGTCCATTAACAGCACAACCCATTACAGCAATTTTTACTTTCCCTTTTAGTGTTTCTAAGTATTTATCTAAGTCATTAACCACTTTAAACATATTTTTATATTGGACTCTACCACACGTTGGGCAAGAAATTAATTTAGGGATGTTGTTTAGTTCAAAAATGTTTAAGATTTCTTTCGCGACTTTTACTTCTTTTCATGGATCATCACTTAAGGAAACGCGAATCGTATCGCCTAATCCATCTTCAATTAATCGACCCAAGGCGTATGCTGATATAGTAGTGCCGCGAATTAAAGGACCAGCTTCAGTTATTCCGAGGTGAAGTGGGTAAGAAATTTTTTTAGCAAGTTCACGATATGATTCTATTGATAAAATTGGGTCTGTCGATTTAACTGATACAGCGATATTTGTAAAATTTTCCTTTTCCAAAATTTCAATATGTCTTAATGCAGCTTCAACCATTGCTTCTTTTGTCATGCCATATTTTTGCATTAAATCTTTTGGTAAACTACCTGAATTAACACCTATTCTAATTGGAATATTTTTTTCTTTACATGCTGTAATAATTTTTTTAACTTCCTCGGGATTTGTTATATTTCCAGGGTTTATTCTAATTTTGTGAACACCATGTTCAATTACTATTAATGCTAATGAGTGCATGTAATGAATATCTGCAATAACTGGAATTTTTACTTTTGGAATAATGTGCTTAAAAGCATGCGCATCTTCTTCATCAAGAACAGCAATACGAATCAATTCGCATCCTAAATCAGCAAGATTGTTTACTAGCTTAATGGTTTCATCAACTCTTTTAGCCGGAATATTAGTCATTGACTGAATAATCACTCGGTTTTGTCCACCGATTTGAACGTCCTTTATAAAAATTGGTTTTGTACTTGTTCTTTTTGTCATGTTTAAATTATATAAACATATTTATAGTTAAATACATATTTTCTTTATACATAAAAGTAAAAGTAGGTTTTAATTAGAATTATCATTATCATTATTTGTTATTTTTATAAATTGTTGAATTGATATTAATTGTTCAATTGAAAGTTTGCAAATTGCTCTC
Source organism: Mycoplasma sp. (ex Biomphalaria glabrata) (assembly GCF_001484045.1). Lineage (NCBI taxonomy): Bacteria > Bacillati > Mycoplasmatota > Mollicutes > Mycoplasmatales > Mycoplasmataceae > Mycoplasma > Mycoplasma sp. (ex Biomphalaria glabrata). The sequence goes on from NZ_CP013128.1 coordinate 644,774, forward strand.
TGTTCAAAGGGTTCCATGTTTTCAAATCCTATATGTTTGGCAAATCGATTTCTAATTTCTGATATTGAATATAATAATTTATCTATTAATTTTGATAAATCGTCAGATTTTTTAGCAAAATGCTTGATGCTTGAATTGAAGTCATTATTTAAAGTATCTTGAAAAATGTCTCTTGCTTTTCTAAAAGCTTCCGAATAATAACCTTCATTATATAGATTAATAGCATCTTGATATTTATCAATAATTTTTAAGTTAGGTTCTTTTTCAATTATTTCAATTTTTATTTCGTAAAGATTTTTTTCAATTAATTCAATTAGTTCTAATTTAAATCAATAGTCTCACATTTTTAATTCTTTTTCATTTTTTCATCCAGTAAAACTGTCTTCAAATTTGATAAGTGCAGAAAATCTTTCATAACGTGCTCTAAAAGCTTCTGTTAAATTTTTTGTTTTTTAATAGGTTCTAGAGAAACATAATTATATTTTTTACTTTTATTAATATTTCCTGTTTTTTCAATTAAAATATCGATATATCCCCTTAATTCTAAGTAAATATTTTGATAATTTTCGTTTGACTCCTTGAATGCATTAAGTTTAGAACTTCATAGATCATTTTGATGATCAATTTCTGTATATATATTTAGTAATTCAATTATTTTTTCCATATTTTATCCAATGTGAATTTAATATATATATATTTTATATGCTATTCTCAATTTATTTAAAATATATTTTATTTTAATACGGATTTATGGTATATTTAGTCAATATTATTAGAAAATAAAATAATAATTTTTCTTATTTAATGATAATGGTATAATTTAATTTGTTTAATACAAAAAATTTTAATGAAAGGAATTAAAATGCGTGTAGGAATCACCCTAAGATGTACAAAATGTAACGAAGAAAATTATAGAGTAATGAAAAATAAAAAAACTCACCCAGACCGTATTGAAGTTCAAAAATATTGTCCAAAATGTAATGCTAAAACTCTTCACAAAGAAAAAAATAATTAATATGAAATTACAAATTATTAGAAATTACTTAAGCGAAAATAATATCGATGCTTTGTTGATTTCTAGTTCTATTTCGCGTTATTGATTAACAAATTTATCCACATCTGCTGGTTATGTATTTGTTACAGCAACGGATAGTTATTATATTTGTGATTCAAGGTATGGTCTATACTTGAAAGAAAACAATAAAGTTGTAGATCATATTATTATCATTGAACGAAGTACAAAAGCTTATTTAGAGGAAATTAATAAGTTAGTTGAACAATGAAATATAAAATCAATCGCTTTTGAAGGTGAATATTTAATATTTAATGAATATGATGTTTTTGAAAAAGGATTAAATAATGTAAATTTAGTTTCAGTTAATTCATCTAATTTTAGAATTATTAAAGATGATTACGAAATTAAAAATATTGGTGATGGAGCAAAAGTTCTTGCATCAGCATATGAGCATATTAAAAATTTTATTCAAATCGGAATGACAGAAATTCAAGTTCGTAATGAGTTAGAAAAATTTATTCAAGAAATTACTTATGAAGAACTATCATTTAAAAGTATTGTTGCTTTTGGGCCAAATTCAGCCAAACCACACGCATCACCTTCTAATAATAAATTGAAAGAAAATGACATTATTTTAATTGATTTTGGATGCAAAATAAAGGGTTATTGTTGTGATATGACACGAGTTTTCTTTATAAATGAACCGAACCCGAAATTAGTTGAAATTTTTAATATAGTTTTAGAAGCAAATAAATTAGGTATTTCAATTGCTAATAAAGGAACTAGAGCTTGTGATGTTTATCAACATGTTTTTGATTTTATTGCTTCAAAAGGGTATGGTGATAATTTCACTCACGGATTAGGACATGGTCTTGGAGTTGAAATTCACGAAAATCCAAGATTTACGTCAGCTGATCCAACATTCCTTGATAACAAAATGGTCGGAACAATCGAACCCGGTATTTATTTAGAAGGAATTGGTGGTGTTCGCATTGAAGATGATATTGTAATTAATAATTGTAATGCAATCGTTTTAACAAGTGATGCATCAAAAGAATTAACAATATTGAAGAAGGAAATTTAAAATCTATAATAATATAGATTAAATGAATAGAGGAAAATATGATAAACGTAAATGATTTTAAACCTGGGATAACATTTGAAATGGATGGAGGAATCTTTATGGTTCTTGAATCTCAACATTCTCAATCAGGTAGAGGACAAGCTCACGTAAAAGCTAAATTAAAAAATTTAAGAACTGGATCTAATATTTCTTATACCTTTACAGGTGGAGATAAAGTTAAACCAGCTTTCATTGATCGTAAAAAAATGAATTACCTATATAATGATGGTCAAATTTATTACTTCATGGATAATGAAACATACGAACAAATTGAAATCGATGCAAAACGTATGGAATGAAATAAAAATTTCTTAAAAGAAGGAAACAACGTTGAAATAACAACATATAACTCTGAAATTTTAGGAGTTGTTTTACCATTGCGTGTTGAATTAACAGTAGCAGAAGCAGAAGATGCTGTAAAAGGAAACTCAACAAGTAATCCTCAAAAATCTGCAGTTCTAGAAACTGGTTATAAAATTCAAGTTCCTATTTTTATTAAATCTGGCGAGAAAGTAATTGTAGACACTGTTGATGGCGTTTACGTGTCTCGTGCTTAGTAAGTTAGTTACTATATATGGCAAACTTATTAATTAGTAATGCGCGCATTGTAACATTACATAGCGTTATTCATGGTTCTATTTTTGTTAAAGATGGAATTATTCAAGAGATTTCTCAAGAACCGATTCGTGTTGATCACTGCCACGAAATTGATGCTAAAAATAATTTAGTTTTTCCTGGTTTTATCGATATTCAAAATAACGGAATGTTAGGACATGATTTTTTGTATGCGACAATAGAAGAATTAGAGGAAATTTGCAAATTTAATTTAAAAGCTGGTGTAACGATGGTTGTTCCAACCATTATTACAGACTCATACAAAAATCACATTAAAGCTTTAAAAAGAATTGCAAATTATTAT